>JBBQIP010000079.1:0-11466 GCA_038325045.1 Sphingomonadales bacterium | reverse complement strand
GTCTCGTACGCGGCGGCCTTGTCCGACTGCTCGGCGAAGAACGCCAGGCGGCCGCGGATATTGTCGGTATCGTAGTATTTCTGGATGCGCGCCGCGACGACGTTGGCGATGACGCCTGGCGTCAGCTCATTGTCGGGGCTCAGCAGCCAGCGGCCGGTTTCATCCTGCTTGCCCACCACCTTCGGCCGCACATCGGCACGCCAGTTATACAGCTGCCACTTCAGCTGATGCTCGACGAACTCGCGCTTCTCTTCGATAACGAGCACTTCCTCCAGCCCTTCGGCAAAGGCGCGTATGCCTTCCGGCTCCAGCGGCCAGGGCATGCCCACCTTGTAGAGCCTCAGGCCGATCCGGGCCGCCACTTCGGCATCGATGCCCAGCTCGTCCAGCGCCTCCATGGTGTCGGCATGCGCCTTGCCGGTAGTCACGATGCCAAAGCGCGGCGCCGGCGTATCGAACACCAGCTTGTCGATGCCATTTGCCTTTGCAAACGCCATCGCGGCAAAGCCCTTGAAGCGCTGCAGCCGCGTGTCCTGCTCGCGCCAGTTGTCGCCTCCGCGAATGTGCAAGCCGCCTTCCGGGAGATCGAACGGCGGCAGGATGATCGCGCGGCTTTCGCGGGCAAGATCGACCGTGGCCGACGTTTCCACCGTGTCTGCCGTGGCCTTGAAACCGACCCAGGTGCCGGCAAAGCGGCTCATCGCCAGCCCCAACAGGCCATATTCCACGAATTCGTCCACGCTCGCCGGCGCCAGAAACGGCACGAAAGCAGCCTGGAAATTATGCTCGGACTGGTGGCACAGCGTGGAGGACTTGCCGCCGTGATCATCGCCCACCAACGCCAGCACGCCGCCATTGGGCGCGGTGCCGGCGGCGTTGGCGTGCTTGATAACGTCCATCGCCCGGTCCAGCCCCGGCCCCTTGCCGTACCAGATGCCGAACACGCCATCGACAGTCGCGCGGTTGTGCAGGCCGACCTGCTGCGAGCCCCAGATGGCGGTGGCGCCCAGCTCCTCGTTCACGCCCGGCTGGAAGACGATGCCTTGCGCCGCAAGCAGCTTTTTTGCCCGCCACAGCTCCTGATCATAGCTGCCCAGCGGCGAGCCGCGATAACCGGAGATGAACCCGCCGGTGTTCAGCCCCGCCGCCCGGTCGCGCGCCGCCTGCACCAGCGGCAGCCGCACCAGCGCCTGCACGCCGGACAGGAACACACGCCCCTCCGTGAAGGCGTATTTATCATCGAGAGTGACCGGCGGAAGCCCGGAGACCATGAATTCTCCCGTAGCAACTGCTAACTAGGTCAATATTACTGACCTTTTGGCGGCTATGCAAGCCTTGCTAACTCAACCCGCTGATCCGCCCGTGATCGTCCAGCCCTATATGCAACGCCGATGGCGCGCGCGGAAGCCCGGGCATGGTATTTATCCGACCCGCCAGCGCCACCACAAAGCCGGCACCGGCGGCCAGCCGCACGCTCTCGATGGGCATGGTGAAGCCGCTCACCGCGCCGCGTATCTTTTCATCGGCCGTGAAGCTGTAGGGGGTCTTGGCGATGCATATCGGCAGATGCCCAAAGCCCTGGGCGGCAATCGAATCGAGCATCCGCGCAGCCGCGGGCGCAAGGCTTATGTCGGCCGCCCCGTGGATAAGCCGCGCCACCGTCTCCAGCTTCTCCCTGAGCGGCATAGCATCGGGGTAGAGCAGCCGGAAGCCGGCGGCAGGGTCGGTATTGGCATCGGCAAGGGCTGCTACCGTTTCCGCCAGTTCGCGCGCACCGGCGGCGCCTTCGGCCCAGTGCCGGCAGACATGCGCCTTCACGCCGCGCGCCTCGCAATGCTCTATGACTGCCGCTTTTTCAGCCTCGCGGTCGCCGGCAAATTCGTTGATCGCCACCACCAACGGCAGCCCGAATCGCGCCAGATTGTCCAGATGCCTGTCGAGCACCGCCAGCCCGCCTGCCAGGGCCGAAGGGTCGGGCTTCGCCAGATCGGGGAGCGCCATGCCGCCATGGTATTTGAGCGCGCGAAGGCTTGCCACCACCACGGCCACCGCCGGTGCCAGCCCGGCGCTGCGGCACTTGATGTTGCAGAATTTCTCGGCCCCCAGATCGGCGCCGAAGCCGGCCTCGGTCACCGCGAATTCGGCCAGCGAAAGTGCTGCCTTTGTGGCCATCACCGAGTTGCAGCCGTGTGCGATGTTGGCAAACGGCCCGCCGTGCACCAGCGCCGGCGAACCTTCGAGGCTTTGCACAAGGTTGGGCCGGGCCGCATCGACCAGCAGCGCCGCCATGCTGCCGGCCGCGCCAATGTCGCCCGCGGTAACCGGCGCACCGGCAAGGTCGCGGCCGATGCGGATGCGCGCCAGCCGCGATTGCAGATCGTCCATCGAGCTGGCCAGGCAAAGTGCTGCCATAACCTCGCTCGCGACCGTGATGTCGAATCCGCTTTCGCGCACCGGGCCGTTGCCGGCGCCCATGCCCAAGGCCATGCTGCGCAGGCTCCGGTCGTTCATGTCCATGACCCGGCGCCAGCTGATGGTGCGGGCATCCAGCGGCTCGCCGCTGCTGGTGGGGGTGCGGAAATGCAGCGCATTGTCGATCATCGCCGCCAGCAGATTGTGCGCAGCGCCAATGGCATGAAAATCGCCGGTGAAATGCAGGTTGATCCGCTCCATCGGCACCAGCTGCGCGTGGCCGCCGCCGGTGGCACCGCCCTTGCGGCCGAACACCGGCCCGAGCGAGGGCTCGCGCAGCACGATGCAGGCGGAGCGGCCCATCCGGTTCAAGGCATCGCCAAGACCGATGCTGGTGGTGGTCTTGCCCTCGCCCGCCGGGGTCGGGTTGATGGCCGTGACCAGAATGAGCTTGCCAGCGGACTCTCCGCGCGAAAGGGCGCTTTCCTCCAGCTTGGCAACCCCGTTGCCCCAGGGTTCGATGTCCGTTTCGTCCAGCCCCAGCCTGGCTGCAATCGCTGCAATCGGCTGCGCTTTGCAGGCGCGGGAGATTTCAATGTCGGTTGGCATTTGCCTTGCGTCTCCCCTCGCGGCCGATATCGATCCGGCCGGCAATGTGTGTTTGGCACGGGCCGCGCAGCCCGTCACGCTTGCGCCCGCTACTTGGCTTGCTATAGGTCCGGCCTTCACACCTTCGCGGGCGTGGCGGAATTGGTAGACGCGCTGGATTTAGGTTCCAGTGTCGAGAGACGTGGGGGTTCGAGTCCCTTCGCCCGCACCACCACCCTCGCGATTCGCGGCCCGATATCAGGAAATGAGACTAATACGATGCAGATTGCCGAGACGCTGAACCAGGGCCTTCGCCGCGAGTTCTCGATAGTCATTCCCGCCGATGCGCTGGCAAAGCGGATCGATGTGCGGCTTGCCGAAGTTGCAAAGCAGATCCGCATGCCCGGCTTTCGCCCCGGCAAGGTGCCGCAGAATCTGGTGCGCAAGATGCACGGGGCGGCGCTGCACGGTGAGGCGCTGCAGGAGGCGATCAACGAAGGTGTGCAGAAACTTTTGACCGACCGCGCGCTGCGCCCGGCCGTGCAGCCGCAGGTGGATATCGACGGCGAGCCCGCCGAAGGCAGCGATGTGGCGGTGAAGGTGTCGGTCGAGGTGCTGCCGACCATCGAGGCGGTGGATACCGACGGTCTGGCGCTGGAGCGGCTAATCGTTGCTGCCGATGAGGCGGCGATCGACGAGATGCTCACCCGCCTTGCCTCGCAGCAGGAAAAGACCGAGCCGGCCAAGGCCACGAAAAAGGCTGCCGACGGCGATACGGTGATAATCGATTTCGAAGGCTCGGTAGCCGGTGTGCCGTTTGAAGGCGGCAAGGGCGAAGGCATGCGGGTCAAGATCGGCTCTGGAATGTTGATCCCCGGCTTCGAGAGCCAGCTTGTGGGCGCCAAGGCCAACCAGCAGCTGACCATCGAGGTGACCTTCCCCGAAGATTATGGCAGCGCCGATCTGGCGGGCAAGCCGGCCAGCTTCGCGATTACCGTGCAGGGGGTGGAAATACCGGTCGAGACAACCATCGATGATGAATTCGCCAAGGGTCTTGGAATCGATTCGCTCGCGGCTCTCAAGGATATCCTGAAGGACCAGATCGAATCCGAAACCAGCCAGCTCACCCGCACGCACATGAAGCGCAAGCTGCTGGACACGCTGGCAGCCCGGCATAGTTTCGAAGTGCCGGAAACGATGGTCACGGCCGAGTTCGACCAGATCTGGGCGCAGCTGGAGCAGGAAGTGGAGCGCGCGCCCGACAAGGATGCCGCCCGCGCCGAGATCGAGGGCGAGCGCGCCGATTATCGCCGCATTGCCGAGCGCCGGGTGCGGCTGGGCCTGCTGCTTTCGGAAATCGGCAGCCGCGGCGCGATCAATGTGAGCCAGGCTGAAATGAACCGGCTGATCGGGCAGGAAGCTGCGCGCTATGCGCCGGCCGAACAGCAGAAGGTGGTCCGCTTCTTCCAGGAAAATGCGATGGCCGCCGCCCAGCTGCGCGCGCCGCTGTATGAAGACAAGGTCGTCGATTTCCTGATCGGCGCCGCCGATGTGACCGAGCGTGCGGTTAGCCGTGCGGAGCTGGAAGCCGCGATTGAAGATGAGGACGAGACCCCCGGCGGCCATGTGCACGGCCCCGGTTGCGGCCACGACCATGACGAGAAGCCCGCCAAGGCCGCCAAGCCTGCCAAGGCCAAAGCAGCCAAGGAAGCCGCTGAGGCAGAGCCTGCAGCCAAGCCCGTGAAGGCCAAGCCGGCCGCCGCCAAGGCAGCAGCGGCACCTGCAAAGGCCGAGCCGGCTGCGGCACCTGCCAAGGCGGCCAAGGCCAAGCCGGCTGCCGCCAAGGCGGAGGAAGCTCCGGCCAAGCCAGCGCCCAAGCCGGCACCCAAGGCTGCCAAGGAGCCTGCCGAAAAGCCTGCCAAAAAGGCCGCCAAAAAAGCTGATTGACACAGGACTGCACGGGCGGCTTCAGCCCCCCTTGAACTCTGCCCCCAAACGTCCGACTTTGGGTCGGCAGATGGAGAACTACATGTCCGATTCCTTCCCCGCGCCCTTCGCGTCCGGCCTTCACCCCGCCCATGCGGCGCTCATCCCCATGGTTATCGAAACCTCCAACCGGGGCGAGCGGTCGTTCGACATCTATTCGCGGCTGCTGCGGGAGCGGATCGTGTTCGTGACCGGGCAGGTCGAGGATTACATGGCCTCGGTCATCGTCGCCCAGTTGCTGTTCCTCGAATCGGAAAATCCGAAGAAGGACATCTTCATGTACATCAACTCGCCCGGTGGCGTGGTGACAGCTGGCATGGCGATTTACGATACCATGCAGTACATCCGCCCCAAGGTGGCGACCGTGTGCATCGGCCAGGCCGCTTCCATGGGCAGCTTCCTGCTGGCAGCGGGCGAGCCCGGCATGCGGGTGGCATTGAAGCACGCCCGCATCATGGTGCACCAGCCGTCCGGCGGCGCCCAGGGGCAGGCTACCGATATCGAGATTCAGGCGCGCGAGATCCTGCGCGTGCGGCACACGCTCAACGAGCTTTACGTGAAGCACACCGGTCAGGACCTCGATACGATCGAGCGGGCGATGGAGCGTGACAAGTTCCTCTCGGCCGATGAAGCCAAGGTGTTCGGTCTGATCGACGAAGTGGTCGAGCGGCGCCCGCTGCCGACCGAGGCCGAGGCCAAGGCAGCGGCCTGACCGTTCATTGCACCGGTATGACAGTTATTGCCGGTCATCCCCTTGCGGGACCCGGCGCCCCCAAGCTACACTCGCAAGGCGCGAGAGAGGAAAGCCATGACCAAATTGAGTGGCGGCGATTCGAAGAGCACGCTCTACTGCAGCTTCTGCGGAAAGAGCCAGCATGAGGTACGCAAGCTCATCGCCGGGCCAACCGTGTTCATCTGCGATGAATGCGTGGAGCTGTGCAACGACATCATCCGCGAAGAAACCAAGACCGCGCTGGTCAAGAAGTCCGGCGACGTGCCGACCCCGCGCGAGATCTGCAAGGTGCTCGATGATTATGTGATCGGCCAGAGCTATGCCAAGCGCGTGCTCTCGGTGGCGGTCCACAACCATTACAAGCGGCTGAACCACGGCGGCAAGGGTGCCGAAGTGGAGCTGGCCAAATCCAACATCCTGCTCGTCGGCCCCACCGGCTGCGGCAAGACCCTGCTGGCACAGACGCTGGCGCGCATCCTCGATGTGCCCTTCACCATGGCCGATGCCACCACGCTTACCGAAGCCGGCTATGTGGGCGAGGATGTGGAGAACATCATCCTCAAGCTGCTCCAGGCGTCCGATTACAACGTTGAGCGCGCCCAGCGCGGCATCGTCTATATCGATGAAATCGACAAGATTTCCAGGAAGGCCGATAATCCCTCCATCACCCGCGATGTGTCGGGCGAAGGCGTGCAGCAGGCGCTCCTCAAGATCATGGAGGGCACCACTGCCAGCGTGCCGCCGCAGGGCGGGCGCAAGCATCCGCAGCAGGAGTTCCTGCAGGTGGATACCACCAACATCCTCTTCATCTGCGGCGGGGCTTTTTCGGGCCTTGACCGGATTATCGGGGACCGTCTGCAGGGCAAGTCCATCGGCTTCGGCGCGCACGTGGCCGCACCGGACGAGCGCCGCGTGGGCCAGCTGCTCCGCCAGTGCGAGCCCGAGGATCTGCTGCGCTTCGGCCTCATCCCCGAGTTCATCGGCCGCCTGCCGGTCATCGCCACGCTCGAAGATCTGGATGAGGATGCGCTGATCAAGATCCTCACCGAGCCCAAGAACGCGCTCAGCAAGCAATATGCCCGGCTGTTCGAGATGGAGGGCGTAAAGCTCACCTTCAACGCCGAGGCGCTGTCCGCCATCGCCAAACGCGCCATCGAACGCCGCACCGGTGCGCGCGGGCTGCGCTCGATCATGGAATCGATCCTCCTCGATTCGATGTTCGAACTCCCCGGCATGGAAGGCCTGGACGAAGTGCAGGTGGACAAGGACGTGGTCGCCGGCCTGAAGCCACCGATCCGCCTGATGGCACAGGAAAAGGCGGCCTGAATAAGGCCGATCGCACTCCAAGGTGCGTTAAAGCAGGCTGCACGGCTGCGCCTTGTCCCTTCGCTGTGGAGCTTGGACTGCTTAGTTCAGGCGTTCGACGTAAAATCAAATCTCGCTGAGATGCCCCGCCAAAGCCGGCAGCGACAGCGCATTGAAGCTCTTATTGGTCCAACTGCCAACATGCCGGGGCGAAGGTGGTTATTGCAGGTTTGGATTGAGTGCCTAGCCCTGCGTACCCTCTAGGCACGTCAAGACAATAGCCAGATGGCGTGTTCGCTTGTCTCTTTGTGGGACCAATGACTGGGGTAACAACCACTTGCCCCTGCGCAACTGCAACACCAGGCCGAACAGAAGCAGAATTCAATTGCGCCGCGGCGGGTGCTGAGGCGCCCAAGATTGGCCTGGAAACGCTTGTTTCAAACGAAACATCTTCGTCCACAAAAGCCCTGACCGCAGTGCCAGCGGGCAAATTGGCGCTCGTGCCTGTCATGAAAAAACCTGCCGGCAAAAACACAATTGCGGATACGGCCACTGCGCCGGCGCCGCCAGCAGTACCTTTATCGTCGGTATTGCCGCTAATTCTGACCATTTTGCCATTCACGTTCATATACAAAATCCTGAGCAAGAATCTGCCGGATTTGCCCCACATACCTTTGTTTCGCACATCAGTAACTTCAGCCAAAGCAGGCGTTCCAACTGGAACGACATTAACGCCATCAACGAAAACTGTTTCAGCTACTTCAAGACGAACTCGCTGACCATCTCGCAAGGCTTTATTCTTCGTTGTAAGCGTCTCAAGCAGCCGCAGCTGTACCTGAGTGCCTGCCCTTAATATTAACTGTCCTGAAACTGCTGTTGTATTTGAGTTTGGTTCAGCAAGCACCGCTGACTGAGCAAAGCAGCCGCTCGATAATGAAATCATCGAGGCAATTATAACGAATTTTCTCATTTACCGTATCCAGAATTTCCAACACGGTATTTTTTAACATTTTACTGTATCTGCGTACAGTAAGACAAGGTAAACTCGCAGGGATAGCGCGCATAAGCGATTTTCGAAGCGGAATAGCTAATCCGCAAACCCCAGAAACCGCGTCGCTTCCGCCACGCTTTTGCGCTCCGACACCACCGCATTGGCCGGGAAGTCCGCATCCGGCCAGCCAATCGCTATGGCTTTCATGATCACCTGATCGTCCGGGATGCCGGCGTGTTCGCGCACTACGGGGGATTGCATGATGCCCTGGCTGTTGATCACCGCGCCCAGCCCGCGTGACCAGGCGGCGTTTACCAGTGCTGTGGAAACGGCGCCGCAATCGAACGGCGTGTCGTCGCTGCCGGCGAGCACCTTGTCATAGGTGATGATCACGCACACCGGCGCATCGAACTGGCGGAAGCCGCGAAGCACCCAGTCCAGCCGGCGGTCCGCATCGTCGCGCGCGATGCCCATGGCGCTGAACAATTGCTTGGCCACGCCGATCTGCCGCTCGCGGTGCGCGCCTTCAAACGCGGTTCCGGTGCGGAATTCGCGGCTGTGCGGAACGCCGGCGAGGTTACGTTCGGTGTTGCCCTTGCGGATGCGGTCCAGCGGCTCGCCGGTCAGCACGGTGAAATTCCACGGCTGGGTGTTCATCGAGGAGGGCGAGCGCATCGCCAGCCCCAGAATCTCCTCGATCAACTCCCTCGGCACCGAATCGGGCTTGAAGCCTCTTATCGAGCGGCGGCCAAGCACCACCTCGTCATAGGTCATCATGCGCCTTTCTGCCTGCCAGCCTTCGCCCTCAATCGGCTGCGGGCAGGTATATCTCGCTGCCTTTGGCGCGGAATTCGGCTGATTTTTCGGCCATCCCGGCCTCGATCATCGTGTCCGCATTCTGCTTTGCCGCATAGTCGCGCACATCCTGGCTGATCTTCATCGAGCAGAATTTCGGCCCGCACATGGAGCAGAAATGCGCCACTTTCGCGCCTTCGGCCGGCAGCGTCTCGTCATGGTATTTGAGCGCCGTTTCGGGGTCCAGGCTCAGGTTGAACTGGTCGCGCCAGCGGAAATCGAAGCGGGCGCGGCTCAGCGCGTCGTCGCGGAGCTGGGCTGCCGGGTGGCCCTTGGCAAGGTCGGCGGCATGGGCGGCGAGCTTGTAGGTGATGACCCCCACCTTCACATCGTCGCGGTCTGGCAGACCCAGATGTTCCTTCGGCGTCACGTAGCAGAGCATCGCGCAGCCGAACCAGCCGATCATCGCCGCCCCGATGCCGCTGGTGATATGGTCGTATCCGGGCGCGATATCGGTGGTGAGCGGCCCGAGCGTGTAGAAGGGGGCCTCGCCGCAGGTTTCCAGCTGCTTTTCCATGTTCACCTTGATCTTGTGCATCGGCACATGGCCGGGGCCTTCGATCATCACCTGGCAATCGCGTTCCCAGGCGATCTGCGTGAGCTCGCCCAGCGTCTCCAGCTCCGCAAACTGCGCGCGGTCGTTCGCGTCCGCAATCGAGCCGGGGCGCAGGCCGTCGCCAAGGCTGAACGACACATCATAGGCGCGCATGATCTCGCAGATTTCGGCAAAGTGCGTGTAGAGGAAGTTTTCGCGGTGGTGGGCGAGGCACCATTTGGCCAGAATCGACCCGCCGCGCGAGACAATGCCGGTCACCCGGTTGGCGGTGAGCGGCACATAGGCCAGCCGAACGCCGGCGTGGATGGTGAAATAATCGACGCCCTGTTCGGCCTGCTCGATCAGCGTGTCGCGGTAAACTTCCCAGTTCAGGTCCTCGGCCACGCCGCCCACCTTCTCCAGCGCCTGATAGATGGGCACGGTGCCGATGGGCACGGGCGAGTTCCGCAATATCCATTCCCGCGTGTTGTGGATGTTGCGCCCCGTGGAGAGGTCCATCACATTGTCGGCCCCCCAGCGGGTGGCCCAGACCATTTTCTCCACTTCCTCGGCAATGCTCGATGCCACGGCCGAATTGCCGATGTTGGCGTTGATCTTGACTAGGAAGTTGCGGCCGATTGCCATCGGCTCGGCTTCCGGGTGGTTGATGTTGGAGGGGATGATGGCGCGGCCACGGGCGATTTCGTCGCGCACGAATTCAGGCGTTACATAATCGGGGATGCTGGCGCCGAAATCCTCGCCGTCGCGGATGAGGCCGGCCTGGCGCGCCCGGCCGATATTCTCGCGGATGGCGACATATTCCATCTCAGCCGTGATGATCCCGCGCCGGGCATAGGCGATCTGGGTAACAGCTGCGCCGCCCTTTGCGCGCAATGGTGTCTTGTTCACATTCGGGAATTCAATCACTTCCGGCTGTTTCTTGCCGCCGAATATGCCGTTGTCCTCAGGCTTCACCTGCCGGCCGGGGTAGCGTTCACAGTCCCCGCGCGCTTCGATCCAGGGCGTGCGCAGCGCCGGCAGCCCGGCTGCAATGTCTATGCTGGCAGTGGCATCGGTATAGGGGCCGGAGGTGTCGTAAATCCGCACCGGCGGCTCGTTTGCGCTCTGTTCGAGCGCAACCTCGCGCATGGCGACGCGAATATCGGGAAACAGCGTGCCCGCGACATGCACCTTGCGGCTGCCCGGCAGCGCCCCGGTGGTGACCGGAATTTCGACCTTGGAATTGATGTCGGCCATGCGTTTCACTCCATGTTCGGAAATGGAGTGCGGGTGCTGGTCCCGCGCCCTCCCTCCGCCGGTTCAAGCCGGATCAGGTTCAGCGGGTCGTGGCCATAAGCCACCTCTCAGCCGGTCAAGCCGGCCCCCCGGGGTACGGTGAATGTGCGCCCTGTGGCAGGGCAGGGTCAAGCGGCTATTCGACTGTTACCGATTTCGCGAGGTTGCGCGGCTGGTCCACGTCCGTCCCCTTGGCCAGCGCCACATGATAGGCGAGCAGCTGCACCGGCACCGCCATCACCAGTGGCTGCAGGAAAGGATCGACCGACGGGATGGCCAGCCCGGCCATCAGCCCTTCACCGTGCGCAGCCAGCCCTTCGGCATCCGAAATCAGCACCACCTGGCCGCCGCGCGCCATCACCTCCTGCATGTTGGAGATGGTCTTTTCGAAGCGCGGGCCGGAAGGCGCGATGACGATAACCGGCACATGCTCGTCAATGAGCGCAATGGGGCCGTGTTTCAGTTCACCTGCTGCATAACCTTCGGCGTGGATATAGCTGATTTCCTTCAGCTTGAGTGCGCCTTCTAGCGCCATGGGATAATCCGGCCCGCGCCCGATGTACAGGATATCGCGGGCGCTCATCAGGTGCTGGGCGAGCGTGTGGATATCCGCCTCCATGCCCAGCGCCGCGTTCATTGCTGCCGGCACTTCGAGCAGCAGGCGGACATGGTGCGCCTCCTGCGCGGCGCTCAGCGTGCCCCGCGCGCGGCCCAACGCCACTGCAAAGGCCGCCAGCACCGCCAGCTGGTAGGTGAAAGCCTTGG
>JBBQIP010000078.1:0-11497 GCA_038325045.1 Sphingomonadales bacterium | reverse complement strand
CCCCAGACCCCATTTTTGGAACTGTACCTTACCGCAGCGAGGCTGCGCGCAGCGCTATCATCACCGATCACCCGGAGATGTCGCTAAATCGAAAAGCAAGATTGCCAAATATGGGGTCTGGGGCCTGCGGCCCCAGCCGCCGGAGGCCTGTTCTCTGGAGCCGCCGGAGGCCTGTTCTCTGGAGCCGCCGGAGGCTTAATTTCGGCTCAATATCGATCCAGCCCTAACCCAGCTGTCCCTAAACCAGTTGCCCCTGCAGCAGCATCGGCAGGTCGCCGGTTTCCCCGCGAGCTTCGGCCATGAAGCGGGCCTTGAGGGCGGGAATTCGCTCCACCCCGGCCAGCCCCAGCCGCCGCACCATCGCCGGCCCGCGCCCTTTCAGGGCAAACAGCCGGTTCAGCCCGTCGGTCACTGCGCCCACCATGCTGTTGTCGAGCCGCCGCCAGGCGGAATAGCGCGCCAGCACGGCCTCGTTGCCAATGTCCTGCCCGCTGCGCACGGCCTCCACCAGCACCTGTGCCAGCGCCGCCACATCGCGGAAGCCCATGTTCAGCCCCTGGCCCGCAATCGGGTGGATGCCGTGGGCAGCGTCTCCCGCCAGCACCAGCCGGGGCACATGGTAGCGGCTGGCATGGTGGTACCCCAGCGGCCAGACAGCCTGTTTGGCCACCACCTCCACCGCGCCCAGCGTGCCATCGATCCGGCTTTCGATTTCGGCTGCCAGCGCCCGCGGCCCCAGCTTGGCCGCACCCCCGGCGGCGGCCGCATCCACCGTCCAAACAATGGCGGAGCGTGGCCGGCCATCGTCATGGTCGGTCATCGGCAGCAGCGCCAACGGGCCGGAGGGGTAGAAGAGCTCGCACGCCACATGGCCGTGCGGCACATCATGCGCCACCATCGTCACCAGCGCCGCATTGGGGTAGTGCCACCGTGTCACGCTTATCCCGGCCGCTTCGCGGGTGGCGGAGCGGCGGCCATCGGCAGCCACAGCCAGCGGTGCGTTGAACACCCGGCCATCCTCCAGCCGCAGCTGCGCGCTATGCTCGTTCCGCTCCAGCCCGGCCACGCGCGCCGGCGCCACCAGCGTTATCCCGGGGGTTTTCGATACCGCATCAAGCAGTGCCGCGCGCAGGTGCCGGTTCTCCACCATGGTGCCCAGCGGTTCATTGCCCTCGCCGGCATCGAAGTGCAGAAACTGCGGCGCGGTGCCGTCGGTCACCCTTATGGCGCGGATCGGGCAGCCCTTCTCCGCCAGCAGCCCGTCCAGCCCCAGCACGCCCAACATGCGCGCAGAAGCACTCGCCACCGCACTCGCCCGCCCGTCGAAGGCGGCGGAAACCGTGGTCGAAAGGTCGGCGGTATCCACCACCACGCTGGTCACCTCGTGCCGCGCCAGCGCCAGCGCCAGCGTGGAGCCGATAAGCCCGCCCCCGATGATGATCACGTCCGCGTCCATATATTCCTCTATCCGGCATCCCACTTTCCCCTCCCGCCTAGCCCATACTGCCGGCATCCCCAAGGCCGCAGCCGGGGTGGTGACGCTTGACCGCAGACCGGGCCTCGGCCACTGTGAGGTTCAAAGCGTGAACATTGCGGGGGACCGAGACCATGGCCAGCCGTGCCGCCAGCCGCAGCAGCGCACCCAGCAGCCGGCCCGGCGCTCCCCGCAGAGCGAATACCGCCAACGCGCGCCTCGCCCAGCTCGGCCGCAGCCTGGTGGAGGGCCTCAAGGCGCTCGCCCGCTGGGCGGCAGGCGCCGTGCTCGCGCTGTTCGGGGCCGCGCTGGTGGTGGCGCTGCTTTTTTATTCGCCCGAAGATCCCTCGTTCAACACCGTCACCGCGCGCGTGGCTTCCAACCCGCTCGGCACGCTGGGCAGCCATGTAGCGGATCTGGTGCTGCAATCGGTCGGCTGGCCCGGCCTTGTGCTGGCGCTGGTGCCGTTCATCGCCGGCCTGCGGCTGCTCCAGCGCCAGGCCTTTGCTGCCCGCCGGGCGCTGCTGGCAGTTCCTTTGGCCGTGCTGCTGCTGGCGGCCGGCGTCGGCATGCTCGGGCTGGCCGGCGCACCGGCCCCGGCCGGCGCCGGCGGTGTGGTCGGCACGCTGGCCGGCTGGAGCGCGGATGCGCTGGCCGAACAGCCCTGGGCATCGGGCATTCCGGTAGCCATCATCCTTGCTGTTCTGGCGGTGCCGCTCGGCCTCCTGCTTGCCGGCTGGGGCAGCGGGCTGGGCCGTGCCGATTTCGAACCGCTCATGGCGCTGCTGCGCGGCCGCGCGGATGCGGACGAGGAGGAGGATGACGAAAGCCCGCTGATACTCTCCCGCCCCGAAAGCGGCAGCGATGTGCGCGATGCAGATGCGGCCGAACAGCCCGGCCCCCGCGTGGTGGCGCCAGCCGCCGCACCGTCCGCCCGCCCCAAGGCCCGGCAGGCAGCGCTCGATCTGGGCGATGCCGGCATATTGCCGCCGCTCGATCTGTTGAAGCCGCCGCCGGCGCGGCCCACCGCCCGCATCGATGAAGCAGCGCTCGCCCAGAACGCCCGGCTGCTCGAAGGGGTGCTGGAGGATTTCGGCATCAAGGGCAGCATCGGCGAGGTGCGCCCCGGCCCGGTGGTCACCATGTACGAGCTGGAGCCCGGCCCCGGCATCAAGGCCACCCGCATCGTGGGCCTGTCCGATGATATCGCGCGCTCCATGTCGGCGCTTTCGGCGCGCGTGGCGGTGGTGCCGGGGCGCACCGTCATCGGCATCGAGCTTCCCAATGCTGCCCGCGAGATGGTCAGCCTGTCCGAGCTCATCGCTTCGCCGGCATTCGAGGCGCGCGGCCTCGCGCTGCCGCTGGTGCTGGGCAAGGATATCGCCGGCGATCCGGTGGTGGTCGATCTTGCGCCCATGCCGCACCTGCTCATCGCCGGCACCACCGGCTCGGGCAAGTCGGTGGGGCTCAACGCGATGATCGTCAGCCTGCTCTACCGGCTTACGCCTGCCGAATGCCGGCTGATCATGATCGATCCCAAGATGCTCGAACTGAAGATGTACGACGGCATCCCGCACCTGCTGGCGCCGGTGGTCACTGAGCCTGCCAAGGCCATTCGCGCGCTCAAATGGGCAGTAGAGCAGATGGAGGAGCGCTACCGCCAGCTATCGGCCATCAATGTCCGCAACGTCGCCAGCTTCAACCAGAAGGTGCGCGAGGCCAAGGCCAGCAGCCGGCCGTTCATCCGCAGCGTGCAGACCGGCTGGGACCCCGATACCGAAACCCCGATCATTGAAGACGAGGTGCTCGATTACGAGCCGCTGCCGCTCATCGTGGTGGTGGTCGACGAGCTTGCCGACCTGATGATGACCGCGGGCAAGGAGGTGGAGTTTCTCATCCAGCGGCTGGCACAAAAGGCCCGCGCCGCCGGAATCCACCTCATCATGGCCACCCAGCGCCCGTCGGTCGATGTCATCACCGGCGTCATCAAGGCCAATCTGCCCACCCGCATCAGCTTCCAGGTTTCCTCCAAGATCGACAGCCGCACGATATTGGGGGAGCAGGGCGCCGAACAGCTGCTGGGCAAGGGCGATATGCTCTACATGGCACTCGGCAAGCCTATCCTGCGCATCCACGGCCCGTTCGTGTCCGATGACGAGGTGGAGGCGGTGGCCGATCACTGGCGCCGCCAGGGCACGCCCGCCTATCTCGATGCCGTGACCGAAGAGCCCAGCGGCACCGATTGGGAGCCCGGCCTGCCGCTGCCCCCCACCGGGGAGGACGAGGAAGCAGACAGCTACACGCGTGCAGTGGCCGCCGTGGCCTCAGCCCAAAAGGCCTCCACCAGCTATATCCAGCGCGTGCTCCGCATCGGCTACAACAACGCCGCGCGCCTTATCGAGCAGATGGAGGAAGAAGGCCTGGTAAGCCGCCCCGACCACGCCGGCCGCCGCGAAGTGCTGATCGACGAACACGGCAACCGGCGATGACACTTGCCTGCCGATTCAAGCTGTGATTCTATGGCAGCGGGAGAGGAAAGCGCCATGAACAGAGCAGCCCGCATTGCCGAGATCGACAGCAACTACGATGCCTTTCAACGCGTGCTCGTAAAGCACCTAAAGAGCCATGAGAGCGAATTTGCCCTGCTTCGGAAAGGTGAAATAATAGCGTTTTTTCCGACCGTATCCGAAGCCGCGAGCGAAGCCGCAATTCGGTTCCAGGATCAGGTTTATTCCATCCAGCAGGTGGTGCAAGATCCTATAGACCTTGGCTTTTTTACGCATGCCGGCAGTTGAAGGGGTTCATCACGGCAAGCGAATCATTGCGGATATAATCTTGGCCCATCCCAGCGACACCATGCTTGCAAATACCATATCGGCCCGCGGATTGGTCGATACCGGCGCATCGGTAACCGCAATCTGTCGAAATCTCGCTCAAAAGCTGGGGCTTGAGCCGGAAGGCAAGCGGGTCATCACCAACACGCACGGCCAGCAACAGGTTACACAATATCGCTTTCTGGCTGGCTTTCTGGTTCGATTGCCAGCTTCAGGCGCCAGCGGTGGTGCGGCCGCCCCTCATATGCTGCCGGAAGTATACGGTATCGATTTTACGGCCACCGCGAGCTTTGATCTGCTGGTCGGAATGGACATCATCCGTCAAGGCAATCTGCTAGTGCGACGGAGCGGCGAATGGAGCTTCGAATTTTGAATACTGCTCCTCAAAGCCGCCAGAACAGCCCCACCGTCAGCGCCGTGCCGATCACCACCACGCCCACCCGCAGCACATTGTCGGGCAGCCGCTGCAGCATTCGGGCGCCCGCATAGCCGCCGGTCATTGCCCCCAGCCCCAGCACCAGCGCATGGCTCCAGGCCACCGCGCCCGAAAACGCAAACACCACCGCCGCCGCGACATTGCTTATCGCCATAAGCATGTTCTTGGTGCCGGCGGCATTCTTCACCGGCATCCGCGCAAAGCTCAGCGCCGCCAGCAGCAAAATGCCCGCACCGCCGCCAAAAAACCCGCTGTAAATCGATATCCCGCTCTGGGTCAGCCCGGTCACCCAGCCCGGCGGCGGCGGCTTTGCGGCCCCGCTCCGCCGCCCCCAGCTTGACCAGGCGAACAGCAAGGTTGCCGCCAGCACCAGCCATGGCACCATGCTCGCAAACACCTTCACCGGCGTGGCGATCAGCAGATAGGCACCCGCCACCCCGCCGCACAGGGTGATGATCGCCAGCGTGCGAAACGATAGCCGCTCGGCGCCCGAAATCAGCTGCCGCCCCGCCAGCCCGGTAGTGATCTGGCCGGGAAACAGCGCCATGGTGCTGGTGATATTGGCAAGCTTGGGGTCCAGCCCGGCCAGAATCAGCGCTGGCAGGGTCACGAACGAGCCGCCACCGGCCAGCGCATTCTGGGTGCCGGCCCAAAGCCCTGCGCCAAACAGCAGCAAAAGCGTGGGCGGTGAAAACGGGTCGGGCAGCATCGGCGCTGCTTTGCCGCTCCCGCGCCCGCACCGCCAGTTATTTCCGGCCAGCAATTTCCCGCCAGCCATTTCGGAGGCGCTCGGCACTTGCCGCCGCCCCCCTGCTGCTGGCATGAGGCTCCAGACCGGCCATGCAAGGGCCGCGCCAGACCGGGGAGCAACACCGATGGCCGATGTTCTGGCCGATGCGATGGCAGTGCTGGGGGGCTCCCCCGGCACCTCTGCAGTCGAGATGACCGAGAGCGGCCAGCCTTTGAACGGCCTGTCCATCGACGGTATCGGCAAGCGCTATGACAAGCGGGTGGTGCTGCGCGACGTGTCGCTGTCGGTCCGCCGCGGCGAGGTTGTGGGCCTGCTCGGCCCCAATGGTGCGGGCAAGACCACGTGTTTCTATTCGATCATGGGCCTCGCCATGCCCGATTCGGGCCGCATCTTCCTCGATGGGCACGATATCACCGGCCTGCCCATGTACCGCCGCGCCGCCCTTGGGCTGGGCTATCTGCCGCAGGAAACCTCGATCTTCCGGGGCATGACCGTGGAGCAGAATATCCTCGCCGTGCTCGAAGTGGCGGAGCCCGACAAAAAGCACCGCGCCGAACGGCTGGAGCAGCTGCTGGACGAGTTCAACATCGCCCGGCTGCGCGCGGCGCCGGCCATGGCGCTTTCGGGCGGGGAGCGGCGGCGCTGCGAAATTGCCCGGGCGCTCGCCGCCAACCCCTCGATCATGCTGCTCGATGAGCCGTTTGCCGGCATCGATCCCATTTCCATCGCCGATATCCGCGCGCTGGTGGTGCAGCTGCGCAGCCGCGATATCGGCGTGCTCATCACCGATCACAACGTGCGGGAGACGCTGGAAATCGTCGACCGGGCCTGCATCATCTACGATGGCCGGGTGCTGTTCGAAGGCACACCGCAGGCGCTGGTGGCCGATGAAACCGTCCGCCGGGTCTATCTGGGCGAAGATTTTTCCCTGTGACCGCGCTGTGACAGCCCTGTGACTGCCCCAGCATCCGGGACCGGCTGACCAGCGGTGTCGATCGCCCCCCGCCTCGAACTGCGCCAGTCGCAGCAGCTGGTGATGACCCCGCAGCTGCAACTCGCCATCAAGCTGCTCACCCTCTCCAATCTCGAGCTTGAAACCTATATTTCGGAAGCGCTCGACAAGAACCCGCTGCTTGCCGAAGCGCCCGAAGCCGGCGAACCCCCCGCCGCCGACACCATGCCCGAGGGCGCCGAATGGCTGGAATCCGCCGGCGCACAAACTGCGGCCGAGCACAGCGCCGCTGCCGCTGCCGACGGCCTGTCCGATGCGCCTGCCGAGCCAGGGCTGGAATCGCTGGTCACCGCGCCCGATGCCGAGCCCGGCCTCGACCTTGAAACCCCCGATGCCGCCAGCCGCCGCGACATCATGGCCGATGCGCCGATGCCCGGCACCGAGGCCCCTGATCTCGATCGTTTTGCCGGCGCCGATGCCAGCCTGCACGCGCATCTGCTGGCGCAGGCGGGCGAGCAGCTGAGCGGCGATGCGCTGTTCATCGCCGGCCAGCTTGTCGATGCCATCGACGATGCCGGCTATCTCACCCTTTCCACAGACGTGCTGGCCGATCAGCTCGGCATCCTGCCGGGGGCGGTGGAGGCCGTGCTGGCGGTCATACAAGGTTTCGATCCCACCGGCGTGGGCGCCCGCAGCCTGGCGGAATGCATAGCCCTGCAGGCTGCCGAGGCAGACCGGCTCGATCCCGCCATGCAGGCGCTGCTGGCGCACCTCGATCTGGTTGCGCGCGGAGACATCGCGGCGCTCTCGCGGCTCTGCGAGGTGGATCATGACGATGTGCGCGACATGATCCGCGAGCTGCGCAGCTATGATCCCAAGCCCGGCCTGCGCTTCGGTGCAGAGGCCGCCACGCCGATTGTGGCCGATGTGTTCGTGCGCCCCATGGCAGGCGGCGGCTGGCAGGTGGAACTTAACCAGGCCACGCTGCCAAGGCTGATCGTAGACCGGCGCTATCTGGCCGAGGTTGCGGGCCATGGCGGCAAGGCTGGATCGGCGTTCATCGCCGAATGTCTGGCCGATGCCAGCTGGCTGATGAAGGCGCTCGACCAGCGCGCCCGCACCATCGTCAAGGTCACCACCGAGCTGGTTCGCCACCAGCAGGGGTTTTTCGAGACAGGCGTAAGCGCGTTGAAGCCGCTCACGCTGCGCCAGATTGCCGATGCGGTGGGCTGCCACGAATCGACCGTCAGCCGGGTGGCGGCCAACAAATATCTCTCCTGCCCGCGCGGGCTGCACGAGCTGCGCTGGTTCTTCGCCTCGGGCGTGCAGGCGGAAGGCGGGGAGGGCGCGTCCGCCTTTGCGGTGAAGGACCGGATCGCCCGGCTGATCGCGGCGGAGGGAGAAAACACCCTGTCCGATGATCAGCTGGTCACCCGCTTGCAGGCAGAAGGCTTTGATCTTGCGCGTCGCACGGTGGCCAAATACCGGGAGGCGCTGGGCCTTGGCTCCAGCGTGGCACGTCGCCGCGCACGCACGCTGGCCATGGCCTAGGCGCGCGCCCGCGCCTTACTGCGCTTCACCGCTGGTTCAACCATGGTAGAAGAAGGGGTGACCATGCACGCCCTCGCCCGATTCCTTTGCGCGACTGCAGCGCTGGCGAGCGCCGGCGCCGCCAGCGCCCAGTCCATCCTGCGCGATGCCGAAACCGAGCAGTTCTTCCGCGACATGGCGCTGCCGCTCGAACAGGCGGCCTCGCTCGATCCGAAATCGGTGCAGATCGTGATGATCGGCGACAACAGCATTAACGCCTTTGTCACCGGCGGCCAGAATGTGTTCTTCCACTCGGGCCTGCTGCTGGCGGCCGATAATGTGAACGAAGTGCAGGGGGTGCTCGCGCACGAACTGGGCCATGTGGCCGGCGGCCATAATGTCCGGTTCGGGGAAGGCGCCGGCCCCGCGACCAACATCTCGCTGCTCAGCCTTATCGGCGCCGCCGCCGCCGTGGCCGCCGGCGCTGGCGAGGCCGGCATGGCGATATTGGGGCTGGGCACCCAGGCCGCGCAGAACAGCTTCCTCAGCTTCTCGCGCGATCAGGAGAGCCGGGCCGATCAGGCCGGTGCGCGCTATCTGGGGGATGCCGGCATATCCGGGCGCGGCTCCATCGATTTCTTCAAGAAGCTGCAGGGCCAGGAGTTCCGCCTCGCCATCCCGCAGAGCAACGAATATGCCCGAACCCACCCGCTTTCGGGCACCCGCGTCGCCAATCTGCAAGCCATTTACGAGGCGGATCCGGCCTGGAACCGCAAGCCCGATGCAGCGCTTGAGGAACGGTTCAAGCGGATCAAGGGCAAGCTCGTCGGCTTTGTGGAAGAGCCGGCGCGCGTGCTCCGCCTCTACCCCGTGTCCGACAAGTCGGTGCCGGCGCACTATGCCCGGGCCTATGCGTGGCACCGCTCCGCCTATCCCGAGCAGGCGCTTGTTGAAACCGATGCACTGCTCGCCATCAACCCCGATGATCCGTTCTTCCTCGAGTTGAAGGGCCAGATCCTGCTCGAATCAGGCCGCCCGGCCGATGCGCTGCCAGTGCTCCGCAGGGCCGTGGACAATGCGCCGGACGAGCCGCTCATCATGACCTTGCTCGGCCATGCGCTCATCGCCAGCGAGGAGCCGGCACATTATGCGGAGGCCGAGCCGCTGCTCCGCCGCGCGCTGCGGGCAGACCGGTTCAATCCCTTTGCCTGGTACCAGCTGGGTGTCATCTACGATCGTCGCGGAGACAAGCCGCGCGCGGCGCTGGCATCGGCCGAGCGGCTGAGCCTTGAAGGCAATGTGCGCGGCGCCGCCTATAATGCGCGCGAAGCGATGAACGGCTTGCCGCGCGGCACGCCAGACTGGATACGGGCAGACGACATCGCCCTCGCCGCCGCCGACGAGCTGGAAAAACTGGACAAGAAGAAGCGCCGCTGATGCCTGAAACACCCCCAGAAAAGCCCGCCGCAAAGCCCCGCGCCCCGCGCCGCAAACCAGCCGCGATGGAACCGCTGGCCGCCGCTCCTCCCGCCATTTCTCAGGCCGCAGCCACTTCGGCATCGCCGCCGCCCCGCCCGGTGGCGCAAGGTGCGCTCGAACGGGCGTGGAAGGCCTTCCGTACCAGATTTGCCGGCACCAATATCGCCACCCTGCTCGGGGAGCGGGTGCAGGGTGTCTGGCTGGTAACGGCTGTGCTCATCGCGGGTGCCGGCGGTGCCGTGCTCGCCCAAAGCGCCACCAGCGATGCCGGCCCGGGCGGAGACCGCGCCGCCATCGAGGCGGTGGTGCGCGATTACATCCTCGCCCACCCCGAAATAATTCCCGAAGCGATGAACCGGCTGCAGAGCCGCGAGGCCAGCCGGCTGCTGGCGGCCAACCGCAGCGAGATCGAAACCCCCTTTGCCGGTGCCGTCGTCGGCAACCCCAGGGGCGACACCTCGCTGGTGGTGTTCTTCGATTATGCCTGCCCCTATTGCCGGCAGGGCAGCATCGATGTCGAACGGCTGGCCGCCGAAGACAAGCAGCTTAGAATCGTGTTCCGCGATTTTCCGGTGCTCTCGCCGCTGAGCGAGGAGGCCGCCATGTCCAGCCTCTCGGCCGCGCAGCAGAACCGCTATGTCGCCTTTCACGATGCCATGTTCAAAGGCCAGGGCCGGGTCAGCCGCGAACGCACTGTGGCCACCGTGCGCAGCGCCGGGCTGAACGAGGCCCGCACCGCCCGCGACATGCAGTCAGCCGCGCTCAAGGCCGAAATCCGCAAGAACCTCGAGCTCGGCCGCGCGCTCGGCCTCACCGGCACCCCCAGCTATATCGTGGGAGACCGGGTGCTTTCGGGCGCTGTCGGCTATGAAGCGCTGAAGGCGGCTGTTGCCGAAACCCGCGCCGCCCGCTCGTCTGCAGCAAGCGCCACTGGCGGCTGATGGCGGAGAGCCGGCTCGATATACTCCAGGCGCTGCACCGCACGGCAGCCGCGCTCCGGGCAGATTTCGCCGGCGTTGCGCTGGGCGGGCTGGTGCTCGTCAGCCTGCCGGGGCTGGCGCTGGACTGGCTGGCACCGCCCGGCGGCTGGTCGCCCGATATGGATACGCTGGCCACCACGCTGCGGGTCGTGCTCGCCATGCTTTATATGGCGCTGGTCAGCTGGGGCGTGCTGGCGCGGCTGGCCGGCCGGCCGCTCAGCGCCCCGGCCTTTGTGCGCGAAGGCGTGCGCCGCGCCCAGCCGGGGCTCAAGGTGGCGCTGCTCGCCGGCGCGGTGGTCGTGATAGGCCTCATCATCCATCTGTTCGCCCGCCACGGCACCACCGGCGGCTTCATGCTGGAGGTGGCGCTGCTCTCGGTGGCGCTATGGGGGCTGTGCGCGCTCATGCCGGTAGTGCCGGTGGCGCTGGTGGAGCGCCTCGGCCCGGTGGCGGCGCTGCGCCGGGCGGCCGCGCTCACCGCCGGCAACCGCGACCGCACGCTGGTCATCGGCCTCATCGCCGGCCTCGCACTGGCGCCTTCGGGCGTGCTGGTCGCCAGCCTTGCCGGCAGCGCCGGGCCGTTTGCAAAAGCGCTGTTCGATGTCTGCGCCTGGGGCCTTGCCGGCGCGCTCCCGGCCGTGGTCTACACCGGCCTGCGCGGGGCAGAATGAACCAGTTCAACAGTTTCGATGGTGTCCGCATCCATTGGCGCGAGCTTGGCCAGGGCCGGCCGCTGGTGCTGCTGCACGGGCTGTTCAGCAATAGCCAGCTCAATTGGGTGAAGTTCGGTACCGCCGCCACCTTGGTCGCCAGCGGCCACCGGCTCATCCTGCCGGATTTTCGCGGGCACGGTGAAAGCGAGGCCCCGCACGACCCCGCGCTCTGGCCCAAGGATGTGCTGGCGCAGGATATCGAGGCGCTGGTCAGCCATCTCGGCCTCACCGATTATGATCTCGGCGGCTATTCGCTCGGCGGCCGCACCACGCTCCGCATGCTGGTGCGCGGCCATGTCCGCCCCGCCCGCGCCATCATCGCCGGCATGGGGCTCGATGGAATCACCG
>JBBQIP010000077.1:0-11500 GCA_038325045.1 Sphingomonadales bacterium | reverse complement strand
CGCTGGACCGCTATCTGATCCGCGGGATCAACCATAATATCGATTTTCTGGCCGCGATCATGGCACACCCGCGTTTTCAGGCCGGCGAGGCGGTGACCACCGGCTTCATCGCCGAGGAATATCCGGACGGTTTTGCGGGCGCGCCGATGGACAGAGCGACGCGCGACGCCGTTGTGGCCGCCGCTGCCGTTGTGCAAACCCGCACGCTCGTCCGCGCCCGCGCCATCGATGGCCAGCTTGGACCGGCAACCGCCGAAGATGAGACAATGGACTGGGTGGTGATGCTGGATGGAGCGGCGGTTCCGCTATCGGTGGACGATGACGGGACGACTGCTGAGATCGAGACCGACGGCCGGACAATTGCCCTGGAAAGCAGCTGGACAATGGGTGAGCCGCTGTTGGAGGCGCTGATCGACGGCCTGCCGCGTGCCATCGCTATCGACCGCGCCGGCAGTGGGTGGCGGATGACGACGCGCGGCAGCAGCCATGTGGTGCGGGTGCTGAGCCCGCGCACCGCCGAACTTGCAAAATACATGATCGAAAAAATCCCGCCCGACATGAGCCGCTTCCTGCTCTGCCCGATGCCGGGGCTGGTGGTGAGCGTGGCAGTGAAGGCAGGCGAGCGCGTGGAAGCCGGCCAGATTCTGGCGACGGTGGAGGCCATGAAGATGGAAAATATCCTGCGCGCCGAAAAGTCGGGTGTCGTGGCCCGCGTTGATGCCAAGACCGGCGACAGCCTTGCGGTGGATGCGATCATCCTGGAGTTCGAGGCCTGAGCCAAGGATAGCCCCGGGGGCTTGCTGGATGGTGCGTTGCGCAAGACCATCGGGGCGGGCGCGTTTTGTTTCAGCAGGATAATGAGCGGCTCGGCTGGTCAAGCGTAAGGAAATATTTGGTCCATCGAGGTGGATTGACGATGATATATCATTATGCGAACTGATTCTTGCCGGGAGTTTCCGGTTAAGGGAGTTTGGTAATGAAAATTGCGTATATTGCTGCCTTGGCAGTAATCAGTGCATCTGCTGCAAATGCTCAGACCGTTAATGGTCCCTGGGCTGAAGCACGCGGCGGCTGGGATAACAGCAGTGGCGATGGAGAAAGCTCCAGTGGATTTCTTTACGGCGCCGCGGCCGGCTATGATATTGGCGTAGGAAGCAAGGGTTTCATCGGCGTCCAGGCCGGCATCACCGGATCGACCCTGAACGAATGCGACCTTGGCGTTTGTGTATCCGCTGGTCGTGATATCGAAATTCTTGCGCGCGCCGGGTTTGCCGTGGCGCAGCAGACCAGCCTTTATGGTCTTGCCGGCTATTCGAACGGCCGCGTTAACTTCGACAGCGGCGCGTTGCAGGGCGGGGTCAACATCGATGGCCTGCGGATCGGTGCTGGTGTGGAACAGCAATGGGGGGGCCGCACCTTCACCAAACTTGAGTATCGCTACACCGATTATGGCAGCGCAACTGTTCTTGGCATCGATCTTGGCGATGCCGGGAATCGGCATCAGGTGAGCGCCTCTTTCGGCCTTCGCTTCTGAAGAGAGCGAAGCGACTTGTGCTGATCGCCCGCCAATCCGATCCGCTCGGGTTGGCGGGTTTCGCTTGTCAAAGATCGGCCGCACGAAGCTGCGTTAGCCAATCGCGCAGGCGATTGATCGCGTCTTCGACCTCGACTGTGCTCACTGCGAAGCTGAAGCGCAGGAAGCGGCGGCCGTCTACGGGGTCAAAATCGATGCCCGGGGCTGTTGCCACGCCGGTTTCCTCCAGCATCTTCTGCGCGAAGGCCATGGAATCATTGCTGAGGTGGCCGATATCGGCATAGATGTAAAAGGCTCCATCGGGCGGCGCGATGCTGGTGAGGCCCATCTGTGGCAGGGCCGCCAGGAGCGCCGCGCGGTTGGCGCCGTAGGTGGCGAGATGGCCTTCGAGTTCGGCCGTGCAGTCCATGGCCACAAGCCCGGCGTGCTGGCTGAGCGAGGGCGGGGTGAGGAACAGATTGCCCATCAGCGCGCGGGCGGCGGGGATATCGGATTGCGGCACCAGCAGCCAGCCCAGCCGCCAGGCGACCATCGACCAGTATTTGCTGAAGCTGTTGATGATGAGCGCATCTGGCGCAAAGCGCGCCAGCGAGACCGCCGGTTCGCCGTAGCTGAGGCCGTGGTAAATCTCATCGGACACGATGGCGATACCGCGTGTCGCGCACAGCTGCGCGATGGCTTCGAGCTCCGCTGGAGCGATGATGGTGCCGGTGGGGTTGGCCGGGCTGGCGATGATGACACCGGCGGGCGGCGGGTCCAGCGCCGCCAGCGCCCGGGCGGTGAGCTGGTAACGATCGGCCGGGCCGCAGGGGATTTCCACGGGCACCATGTGCAGCGCCTTCAAGCTGTTGCGATAGGCGACATAGCCGGGGCGGGCGAGCGCCACCCGGTCTCCGGGCCGGAAGCGCAGGCTGAGCGCCAGCACCAGCGCCGGCGAGGCGCCGCAGGTGAGGATGATCTGCTCGGGCGCCACCTGCAGCGCCTGGGTTTCGGCATAATGCTGGGCAATGCGCGCCTTCAGCGCGTCCGATTCCCAATAGCCCATCGGATCGGTATCGAGCACCCGGTGCGCGGCGGCGATGGCGGCAGCGGGCGCGCCGGTGGAGGGCTGGCCGAAGTGCATCTGGATGACCGAGCGGCCATCTGCCTTCAACTGATGGGCGCGGCGGCTGATGGCGATGGCATGGAAGGGATCGATTGCAGCTGTCATGCAGGCGCTGTGGCACGGCTCCCGCCCGATTGCACGTGGCTGGCTTCATGCGCCAGCAGCCATTGTTTGCGCGCAACGCCGCCGGCATAGCCAGTGAGGCTGCCGCTGGCGCCGATGACCCGGTGGCAGGGGATGATGATGGCAATGGGGTTCTGGCTGTTGGCCAGCCCCACCGCGCGGGCGGCGCCGGGCTGGCCGAGGCTGCGGGCGATCTCCCCGTAGCTGCGGGTTTCGCCGGGTGGAATCGCCGCCAGCGCTGCCCAGACCCGGCGCTGGAACGGGCTGCCGGCCTGCGCCAGCGGCAGCGCCGACAGCGCCGTAAGATCGCCGTTGAACCACCGGTCGAGTGCGGCAGCGACAGCGGCAGGCAATGGCCCGGCGGTGATGGTGGCCGCCGCCCCGTGATGGCGGGCGATGAGGCGGCGCAGCCGGGCCTCGAAATCGCTGAAATCGAGCGCTGCAACCTCGCCCGCCGGGGTGGTGGCGATGAGCAGCTGGGCGAAGCCGGCATCATAGTGGCTGAGGGTAAGGAGCATTGGCAGGGTCCTTTGCGCGCGGCGCTGGCGGGGGGTTTGGTGGTGGACGGCGGCAAACAGCTCGTTGAAGCGGCGCAGGCTGGTGAAGCCGGCCTGCGCCGCCACTTCGGCCATCGGGAGATCGGTGGCATCGACCAGCTGGAGCGCGCGCGCCAGCCGGGCGGCCTGCGCCAGCGCCACCGGGCTGGCGCCCATGTGCCGGGCGAACAACCGGCGCAAATGGCGTTCCGAAAGCCCCAGCTTTTCAGCGAGCGCTGGCAGCGGGGCCGGATCGGCCGCCTCAAGCTGCCGGAGCGCGCGGGCCACGCTGGCAGCGCTGCCGGCGGCGGCGGGCGACAGCAGCGCCGCATCGGGCCGGCAGCGCTTGCAGGCGCGAAAACCCGCCGCCTCCGCCTCCGCTCTCGTGGCGACGAAGCGGCAATTATCGGGCTTGGGCGGTCGCGCCGGGCAGACCGGGCGGCAATAAATGCCGGTCGTGGTTACACAGGTGAAAAACCGGCCATCGAACGCCGGGTCGCGGCGGCTGAGCGCAGCATGGCAGATATCGGGCGTGGGCAGGTCCATGGCGCTGGTCTAGCGCCGATGACACGGACTGTCTGGCGGTTTTCGGACGGAGTTGGGGCCGCAGGCCCCAGACCCCATTCCATTTTATGGCCCGCAAATTGGCTATGCGGTGTGGGCGGGAACCCGCAAATGGGGTCTGGGGCCTGCGGCCCCAGCCGCCGGAGGCTCCCTGCCCTTTAACTCCGACAAGCGAAACCACCATTGGCCGTCAGCCCACATTCCGCCCGCTGGCCGCCGCGCGAAAAGCCGATCCGGCCGGCATCGGTGCGCGCGGTCACATCGGTCACGCTGCGCACGGGTTCGCCGTTCAGGCTTTCCAGAATATCGCCTGGCCGCAGATACCCGAGCCGGGCGGCGGGGGCGCCGCCGGCGACGGATACCACCACCACGCCTTTTTCAGGCAGGCCGGCGCCCAGTTCCTGCGCATAGGCGGGCGAGAGGTTGGCGATAGTGACGCCGGAGAGGATGCCGCGCCCGGTGATGGGCGTTATCTGGCGGGCCGGGATTTCTGGCGGGGCGGCCAGCACCACTTTTACCGGGCGTTCGCGGCCATCGCGCACCAGCACCACATCGAGTGTCTTGCCCACGCCTTCGGTGGCGAGCGAATAGCGGAGCTGGCCGCCATCGGCGACTTCCTTGCCATCGACCGTGCGCAGCACATCTCCTATGCGGATGCCGGCCTGGGCGGCGGGTGAGCCGGGGTTTACCGCGGTGACCAGCAGCCCGCCGGGCCGGTCCAGCCCGGAGAGTTTGGCGCTTTCGGCAGTAAGTGCCTCGCCTTCCAGCCCGATCCAGCCGGAGACCAGCTTGCCGTTATCGGCAGCGGCGAGAAACACCCGGACCATCTTGGAGGGGATGGCAAAGCCGATGCCCTGCGAGCCGCCGGAGCGCGAGAAGATGGCGGTATTGATGCCGATGAGCCGGCCCTGACCATCGAGCAGCGCGCCGCCGGAATTGCCGGGGTTGATGGCGGCATCGGTCTGGATGAAGAACTGCCAGTCGGAAATGCCGAGCCCGGTGCGCGCCACCGCCGAGACGATGCCGGTGGTAACCGTCTGCCCCACGCCGAACGGATTGCCGATGGCGAGCGTGATATCGCCCACCTCCGCACGGTCGCTGTCTCCCATGCGGATGACCGGCAGCTTGGCGCCTTCCGGGTCCAGCTTCAGCAGCGCCAGATCGAGCCGGGCATCGGCGAATACCAGCTTTGCCTTGAATTCCCGCCGGTCTGCCAGTGCCACCAGAATCTGGTCGGCGCCATCGACGACATGGTTGTTGGTGATGACATAGCCATCTGCCGCCACGATGACACCGGAGCCGAGCGACTGCTGCACGCGCGGCTGCGGCGTGCCGCCGCCGAAGAACTGGCGGTACATCGGGTCCTGCATCAGCGCTGATTGCCGCTTGTCCACGGTTGCGGTGTAGATATTGACCACCGCGGGCGCCGCGCTCTTGACGATGGGTGCGTAGGAGGCGGTGACGGTTCCCGGCCCTTCCGGAACCATGCGCGTGACCGGCGATACATCCATGGGCGGCAGGCTGGCGGTGATGCCGCGCGCGCCCGAGCCGGCCCCCTGATCGATGGTGAGCGCCAGCGCTGCCCCGGCGGCAAGGCCGAGCAGGGTTCCGGTGATGACTTTGGTGCGGTTCCGCATGGTGAGGTGTGGCCCTTTTTCCGGTGCAATTCTACCTGCCGGCTATGCCGTTAAGCCGTGATGAACATCCCATGTAGGAAGGCCGGCGCGAACTGCCAGTGCGGGCGAGGCAAGCCTCAGCCGGACCAGGGCTGGGCAGATACGATATCGGCAGTGGTGAGCGGCCGGTAGAGGTGGGGGAACAGCGCGCCGCCGCGCGAAGGCTCCCAGCGCAGCGCCGGCCCCAGCGCATCCGCATCGAGGGTGAGCGCCACCACGCCTTCCACGCCGGCGAACCAGCGGCGCGCGGTTTCACCCGCCTGCTCGGGCGTGCTGATATGGATATAGCCGTCGCGCAGATCATCGGGCGAGCCTGTGAAGCTGCCGTCGGTTTGGAACGCCTGCCATTCGGCCAGGCGCAGAAGCTTGATGATGGGGGTCATGCGCCGGTGCTCAGGGCAGTTGCCTGATGGGCACCGGCAGGTTGCACAGATCGAGGCCGCCAGCCGGGCGCACGAAGAAGCCGCGGCGGTTTACCCGCGCGGTGCGATAGGCGGCGAAGGTGGCGCTGGCGGTATCCAGCATCTGGAACCGTGGCGGCGTGGCCAGCGCGCTGCCCGAGCGGGCGCTGAGGATGGGCAGTTTTTCCGGATCGCTGGTGTAAAAGCCCGAGGGGCCGGTGCCGCGCGCGAGGCTGGAATGCTGCTCGATGCCCGATATCACCCGGCCGACCATGGCGAGGTTGCGGTCGAGGTGGCGGGGCGCATGGCCGATGACGGCATAAAGCTCGGTGCCATCGCCGTTATCGGGCGGGTCTTCGCGGCCCACGCCCACGGCGCCGTAGCAATGCGCCAGCCAGGCACGGCCGCCCTTGCTGTCGAACCCCACCGGCCAGCTATCGGCAAAACCGGCTTCGGCATAGGCATCGGGCCAGCCGAGCGGGGTGACCGTGAGGCCGGCGAGCGGCCGGTCATATTCGTCCGCCATGGGGGCCGGTTTTGCCGCCGGATCGGCGCGGGCGACCCATTGGATGACGTAATTATCCTGCACCCGCACGATGCTGCCGCCATCGAAGCGGCCGGCGGCAACCAGCGCCTCCACCGCTGCCACATGGCGCGGCGAGAACAGGCGATTGAGTTGGACAACGAGCGGGCCGCGCGCGGTTTCGAACACGATAAGGTCTTGCGGCGGGATCGTGCGCCAGTGACTGGCCGGGGCAGCTGCGAGCAGGGCTGACGGGTCGCCCGGAGCGGCTTGTGGTGCGGCTTGTGGCGCGGCTTGTGGTGCGGCCTGTGCGCGGGCGGCGGGTGCGGAATCGCAGGCGCCCAGAACCAGCGCGGCTGCGAGGATCGCCGCCCTCATTCGGGCTCGAACTCCAGCGCCAGCCCGTTGATGCAATGGCGCATGCCGGTGGGGCGCGGCCCATCGGGGAAGATATGGCCGAGATGGCCTTCGCAGGTGGCGCAGTGCACTTCGGTGCGGGTCATGCCGTGCGAGGTGTCGGTGGTGGTGGCCACGGCATCGGGCTCGGCGGCAAAGAAGCTGGGCCAGCCCGAGCGGCTGTTGAACTTGGTGGCCGAGCGGTAGAGCAGCGCGCCGCAGCCGGCGCAATGATAGTCGCCGGCGCGCTTTTCATCGTTCAGCGGCGAAGTGAAGGGCCGCTCGGTGCCGTGTTCGCGCAGCACGGCGTGGCGTTCGGGGGTCAGTGGTTTATCGTTCATGGCGTCATTCTGCCCCCAAGGCGGGCCTCTGGCAATTGGCCAGCGCATCGATGGCGCCCTGCAATATCCAGCTGGCGGCCAGCCGGTCCACCCGCTCGGCGCGGCGGGCGCGGCTCAGGTCTTCGGCTATCATCGCGCGCTCCACGGCCTGGGTGCTCCAGCGCTCGTCCCACAGCAGAATCGGCTGGCCGAGCGCGCCGAGGTTGCGGGCAAAGGCGCGGACCGACTGGGTGCGCGGGCTGTCGCTGCCATCCATGCTGAGCGGCAGGCCGATGACCAGCCCGACAATACGCTCGGCAACGATAAAGGCAGCCAGTGCGGCGCTGTCGGCGCTGAACTTGCCCCGCGCGATGGTGCTGTGCGGGCTGGCGAACGACCAGCCGGCATCGCAGGTGGCAAGGCCGATGGTGCGGGTGCCGGGATCGAGCCCCGCCAGCCGCCCGGAGCCGCCCAGCAGCGCCGCAAACTCACCGGCGGAAGCAGTGATCATGCAGGATCGGGTGGCAGCGGCTTGCCCCCTGCTCCGGAATTCCCGGCTCCGCTCGCGGCCAGCCAGCTAGCCAGCCGACGCTCTGAGTCAGCCCGGATATTGGCCCAGAACAGGGAAAAATCATACACATGATAGTTGTTGCCGGGCAGGATGAAGGCAGAAAAGCCAGCCGGCGGCGGGCCGATATCGAGAATGCCCGAAGGCAGGCAGCGGGCGCCCAGCCCGCGCGGCACGATGCTGCCGCCTTCCAGCTTCGGATCCGGCACCAGGCTGCCCAGATTTGCGGCTTCGGCCACGCCCTCGCTGCCGGTGCGGCCGGAAAGCGGGTTGCTGCACAGCATGGCGGTACCGCGCCGGGGCTGGCCGGTGTAGCCGGTGCCGGCCTCGAAAGTTTCGATGATCGGCGCCGGGTCGGCAGGATCGGCAAAGCTCTGCCAGCTCATCAGGCAGCCGGGCATGGCTTCATCGGTGCAGGCGGGCAGGCCCATCGCCGGCAGATCGGCGGTGACAGAAAGCGGCCAGCCGGGCGCATAGACTGCCAAGATACGCGCCGCCACCGGGGTGCCGGCAATTTCCTCGGCCAGCAGCCGGTAGAGGTGGAGCGAGCCCTGGCTGTGGCCGGCCAGCACCAGCGGGCGATCTGCCGGCTGGGCCTCCAGAAACGCACGGAAAGCGGCGCGCACATCGGTATAGGCCAGCGCCTGCGCCTGTGCTGCCTCGGGCTTGTCGGTGAGGAAGCTGCCGAAGCTGGCCTGGCGGTAGCGCGGCGCCCAGACAGCACCTATACCGTTGAAAAGGCTGGACTGGGCGCGGACGAACTTGGCCCCCTGCTCGGCCATGTCCTTGTCTGTTATCGGCGCGTTCCAGCGGTCGCGGGCGAAATTGGTGGTGGGCGGCACGAAGAACACCGCCACCGGCGGGCGCGGGGCGGGGCGGAAGCCGGCCGGTGTCCAGCGGCTGGGATCATCTGCGCCAAAGCCGCCATCGGCGCCGGGGCGGGCGGCCCAGGCGGCGGGCTGGCGGTAATCGGGCGCCGGGCCGGCATCGGCGGCGCTGAACGGCACGCTGGGGGTGAGGGCGGCGCGGATGAGCTGGGTGCCGAACAGCCAATAGCCGATGAGCCCTGCGATCACGATTATGATGCAGATGGCGATGACCCAGAGGAAGCGACGAGCGAGCATGGGCGTTCCCATAACAGTGAAGGCCGCGAAGACGATGCGGTTTGTACGCGCTGGCGGAACCTTCAGCCCTTCAGGCGGGCGGCATAGGATTTGCGGAATTTGGCGAGCTTGGGGGCAACCACGGCGGCGCAATAGCCGTTGGATGTGCCGTTCCGCTCGAAATAGCGCTGGTGATAGGCTTCTGCCGGCCACCACTGGCTGTCGGGCTCGATGCTGGTGACGATGGGCGCATCCCAAAGCTGCTGGGCGCGGACCATGGCAGCCTCGGCCTCCGCACGTTCGGCCTGTGTGGCGGGGAAGATGGCGGAGCGATACTGGGTGCCGGAATCGGCGCCCTGGCGGTTGAGCGTGGTCGGGTCGTGCGTGGCGAAGAAGATATCGAGGAGATCGCCGTAGCTGATGACCGCCGGATCATAGCGCAGGCGGATGGCCTCCGCATGGCCGGTGCGGCCCGAGCAGACGGCCTGATAGCCGGGGTTATCCACAAAGCCGCCGATATAGCCGGATTCGACATGGGAGACGCCCTGCAGCGCATCGAACACCGCCTCGGTGCACCAGAAACAGCCGCCGGCAATGGTAGCGGTGGCAAAGGCATCGGGCTGGGTCATCAGGCGCTCCAAAGGGTTGTTGGTTTGCAGATAGGAAGGCAGCCGGGCAACCGAAAGGGGGTAAGGCGCCGCAGCGGAGGTTGATTGGTTGGAAACGTAAAACTTTGCAAATGTCAGATGCCGGAAAAGTCGAGGCTGGAGAATCGGTTATCACAATGTTATCCACAGGGGGTCGACTCGGGGGGGTAGGCGTTTTCAGGCGGTTTCTCATGGTTACCTCTGATGGTTGGTGAAGTCCCCGGTTCGGTTGTGTGTTGTGTTCGGCGTCGCTGCTGGCAGCGGTGCTGCGGGGAAATGCCATGAATCCGTATGAGGCCAACGTCCGCAATGTCTCCTGGCGCATGATCGCCTGGGGCCGGGGCATGACCAAACGGTACCGCAAGGCGCTGCTCGTGCTGTTGCTGGCCAGCGTGACCACTGCGGTGGGCGTGAGCGCAAGCCAGGGCGGCCAGCCGGCAATTGAAGTGACGGCGCTCGCCGCCGGTTGAGGCGCCTGTGCGCTGGCCCCTGCTTGCACGAACCGGGCAGGCTGCTACCTGAAGCACTATAAGATGCGTGCCGAAAGAGGCGCGACAAGACCGGGAGCCCTGCCCCGGCCATGCGGGGAGTCATGATGGCAGAGGCAGGCGAAACGGTGGCAGACAGCCCAGTGGCAGGTCCAGCGGCAACGCCGGCTGACATGCCCCCGGTTGGCGGCGCCTATGCGCGCTATGTGCTGTTCGTGCTGGTGCTGGTGTATGCCATCAACTTCATCGACCGGCAGATCATCGCCATTCTGGCCGAGGACATAAAGGCCGATCTCGGGCTGGATGATGCCCAGCTGGGCTTTCTCTACGGCACGGCCTTTGCGGTTTTTTATGCGCTGTTCGGCATTCCGCTGGGGCGGCTGGCGGATAACTGGGTGCGGGTAAGGCTGCTCAGCCTGGGGCTGTTCGTCTGGTCCGGGATGACCGCCCTTTCCGGGCTGGCCGGCAGCTTTGCGCAGCTGGCAGCCGCGCGGGTGGGGGTTGGCATCGGCGAGGCATCGGCCAGCCCATCGGCATTCTCGATGATTTCGGACTGGTTTCCCAAGGAAAAACGAGCCACTGCGCTCGCGCTCTATTCCTCCGGCCTGTACATCGGCGGCGGCGTGGCGCTGCTTATCGGGGCGGTGGTGATGAAGGCCTGGAAGGCTGCCTATCCGGTGGCGGGGCCGCTGGGGCTGGTGGGCTGGCAGGCGGCGTTTCTGGCGGTCGGTATTCCGGGCATGTTGCTGGCGCTCTGGGTTTCCACGCTCAAGGAGCCGCTGCGTGGCCGCGCCGATGGCCTGCCCGAGCCGCCGAAGGTGCCAGATGTGGGCAAGCGGCTGTGGAGCGATGTTACCAGCGTGATCCCGCCGCTAACCCTGTTCCATCTGGCGCGGGGCGGGCCGAAGGTGGTGGCGCGCAACCTGGCTTTTGCCGCGCTGTTTGCCGGGCTGGCGGCGGCGCTCACCGCCATCACCGGCCCGAAGGATCTGCCGCAATGGGCAGCGCTCGGGCTGGGCGGCTATGCGGTGGCGAGCTGGGCGCAGAGCCTGGCACTGAATGACCGGCCGACGTTTGCGCTGATCTGGGGCACGCCCGCCTTTGTGCTGGCGCTGGTGGGCTTTGGCTCGATTTCGTTCGTGGGCTATTCGCTCAGCTTCTGGGTGGCGCCCTATACGATCCGAACCTTTATCCAGCCGCTGGCGGCGAGCGGCGGCCCGGTGCCCTGGTATGGCACCATCGAAGCGGTGGCGGTTATCATTGGCGGCTGGGGTGCCACCGGGGGGTTGCTGGGCGTGGTGCTGGGCGGCTGGCTGTCGGACCGGGTGCGGCGGACCAACCCGGCCGGGCGGATTCCGGTGGCGGCGCTGGCGGTGCTGGTGCCGACGCCTTTCCTGCTCATCATGTTCAACACTGCCGATCTGGCGCTGTTTTTGTTCTGCTATATTCCCGTGGCGCTGTTTGGCAGCTGCTACATTGGCATTGCCGCTGCCACCACGCAGGATCTGGTGCTGCC
>JBBQIP010000076.1:0-11645 GCA_038325045.1 Sphingomonadales bacterium | reverse complement strand
TAATCAGGCCCAGTATCAAGGTGCGGCTCAAACAGCGCAGTCGCCAGCGGCTGCAGCGCCATCGATACCCGGAACTTCAACACCATGTCCGCCTCGCTCGCATAATCGAGGTTGGTCTGGATGGTGCAGGTCCGCAGCATCATGTCGAGGCCCAGGCTGCCCACGCGCGGCATGTGCCGCAGCATGATCTCGTAGCGCCCCTTGGGCATCACCGGCAGCGCAGCGCGCGTCTTGTCCGGCCAGAAACCCAGCCCCAGAAAGCCGATGCCCAGTGCATCGCCCACTTCGCGGCACTGGGCGAGGTGGCGGTTCGATTCGGCGCAGGTCTGGTGGATGCTCTCCAGCGGCGCGCCCGAAAGCTCGAACTGGCCGGCCGGCTCCAGGCTGATCGCCCCGTCCGGGCCTTTAAGCGCAATCACATGGCCGCCTTCCTCAACCGGCTCCCAGCCAAACCGCTCCATGCCCTTCAGCAGGTCACGGATCCCGCCCGGCTCGTCATAGGAGGGCGCAGCGTGGTCGCTCAGCCGATAGACGAACTTCTCATGCTCGGTGCCTATCCGCCAATCGGCAACCGGCTTGTTGCCGCGTTCAAACACCGCCACCATCTGGTCGCGGCTTTCGATCGGCACATCGTCGCCGGCAAGGCTCTGCTGGTTGCTCATGGCTTTGGCGCTTAGCCGCGCAAGGGTGGCCGCGCAATTGAAAGCGCCTGCCACACCGCCAGCGCCGAGATGCCCGCCGTTTCCGCCCGCAATATGCGCGGCCCCAGGCTCACCGCCACCGCCTGCGGAATCGCGCGGATTGCGGCTGCCTCCTCGGGCAGAAAGCCCCCCTCCGGGCCGATCAGCAAGGCAGCCGGGCCGGGCGCCACCACAGCGGCCAGCGGCGGCGCAGTAGCGGTCGCCGCTTCATCGGCAAACACCAGCCTGCGCTCGCCCTGCCAGCCGGCCAGCAGCGCAGTCAGCGCCACCGGCTCGGCAAGCTCCGGAAGCGCGGTTCGCCCGCATTGTTCGGCCGCCTCCACCAGCAGCGCCTGCAGGCGGCCGGTGTTCATCCGGTCCACCACCGTGCGCCGCGTAATCACCGGCTGCAGCCGGCCCACCCCCAGCTCACAGGCCTTTTCCACCAGCCATTCCATCGGCGCGCGCTTCAACGGCGCAAAGCACAGCCACAGGTCGGGCAGCGGCTCCTGCGCCAGCGTCTGCATTTCCAGCGTCAGCACCAGGGCGCGCTTGTCCTGGCTCACCACCCGCCCGGCAAACTCCCCGCTCACCCCATCGAACAGCCGCACCATGTCGCCCGGCCGCCGGCGCATCACCTGCCCCAGATAATGCGCCTGCGTGCCGCCCACGATAATCGTCATGCCAGCCGCCAGCGGGCCGGGCACGAACAGCCTCGGCGTGGTTGACAGATCGGGCGCAGTTTCGCTCATGCAAGCCGTGGCTAGCACAGCACCCCGCCCCCCGGAACCGGCGTCTACGCCCGATGCCGAACCCGCCAACTGGATCGGCGCGCTGCCGCCCCGCCTGCAACCCTATGCGCGCCTTGCCCGGCTGGACCGTCCGGCCGGCGCCTGGCTGCTGTTCTGGCCCTGCGCCGCCGGGGTGGCGCTGGCCGGCGGGCTGGCGGTGGACTGGCCGCTCATCCTCTGGTTCGGCCTCGGCTCGCTGGTCATGCGCGCTGGCGGCTGCGTGTGGAACGATATCATCGACCGCGATTTGGATGCGCAGGTGGCCCGCACCCGCAGCCGCCCCATCGCCAGCGGCGCCATCTCGCGCCGGGCGGCGCTGGTGTTCGCCTGCCTGTTGTCGCTGCTCGGCCTGGTTGTCGTGCTGCAACTGCGGCCGCTGGCGCAGGGCGTGGCCATAGCCAGCCTGGCGCTGGTCGCGGCCTATCCGTTCATGAAGCGGATCACCTGGTGGCCGCAGGCCTGGCTCGGCCTCACCTTCAACTGGGGGGCGCTGGTGGGCTTTGTGGCGGTCACGGCACCCACGCCGGCAATGGCGCTGCTCTATGCCGGCGGCATCGCCTGGACACTGGGCTATGATACCATCTACGCGCTGCAGGATATCGAGGATGATGCGATGGCCGGCATCCGCTCGTCCGCCCGCGCGCTCGGCAGCCATGCCCGCGCCGGGGTGGCGCTGTTCTATGCAGCCGCCCTTGCGCTGTTCGCGGGCGCGCTCTGGATGGTCCGGCCCGATCCGCTGGTGCTCGCCGCCCTGCTGCCACTGGCCGTGCATCTGGGCTGGCAGGCGGCCTCGCTCCGTGACCGGTCGCCCGAACGCGCGCTCGCCTTGTTTCGCGCCAACCGCGCGGCCGGCCTGCTGTTGTTCGCCGCATGCGCGGTAACCGGCGCCGCCTGACTGGACCGGCCGCAAGCCACGGCCTAGAGAATTGCCATGCTCACGATCCCAGATGCCCTTGATAGGCTCGATACCATCCTCGCCCATGCCAAGGCGGCCGGCGCAGACGGCGCAGACGCGCTCTATGCCGGCGATGCCAGCACCTCCATCTCGGTCCGGCTCGGCGCGCTTGAAGATGTCGGCCGCTCCGAAGGCGAAGAACTTGGCCTGCGCGTGTTCATCGGCCAGCGCTCGGCCAATGTCGTCACTTCGGACCTGTCGCCGGCAGCCTTGAGAGAAGCTGCCGAACGCGCCGTTGCCATGGCCCGGCTGGCGCCCGAAGACCGCTATGCCGGCCTCGCACCCGCCGACCGGCTGCTTGCCACCCCGCCCGCCAACCTCGATATCGAGGACCGGACCGAGCTGGCGCCCGAGGCCCTGAAGGCGATGGCAATGGAGGCGGAAGCCGCCGCCCGCGCCGTCTCCGGGGTCACCAACAGCGAAGGCGGGGGTGCGGCTGCCGGCCGCGCGGTCACCGCCCTTGCCACCAGCCACGGCTTTGCCGCCGGCCGCAGCTCGTCCAGCTTCAGCCTGTCCGCCAGCGTGATCGCCGGTGAAGGTTCGGGCATGCAGCGCGACTATGCGTGGCACGCCGCCCGGCATCTGGCCGATCTGGAGACAGCAGATGCAATCGGCGCCCGCGCCGGTGCCCGTGCAGTCAGCCGCCTGCGGCCTGAAAAAATGGCGAGCGCCAGCCTGCCGGTAGTGTTCGATCCTCGCGTTTCGGCCTCGCTCCTCGGCCATTTCGTCGGCGCCATCACCGGCAGCAGCATCTCGCGCGGCACCAGCTTTCTCAAAGACAGACTGGGCCAGCAGATTTTTGCCAAGGGCATCAACATCATCGATGATCCGCTGCGCACACGCGGGCTCCGCTCGCGCAGCTTCGATGGCGAAGGCTTGGCAGTTGCCCGGACCGCGCTGATCGAAGACGGCGTGCTGACCGGCTGGCTGCTCGATACCGCCAGCGCCAACCAGCTTGGCCTTGCCCCCACCGGCCATGCCAGCCGCGGCGCCGGCGGGCCGCCGGGCGCCGGCCCCAGCAACCTGCACATGGCCGCCGGCACCGCCAGCCCGGCAGAGCTTATCGCCGATATCAAGCTCGGCGTGCTGGTCACCGAGCTTATCGGCATGGGCGTAAACGGCCTCACCGGCGATTATTCGCGCGGCGCCAGCGGCTTCCTCATCGAAAACGGCGAGATCACCCGCCCGGTGGCGGAGATCACGGTGGCCGGCAACCTGCTCGACATGTTCCTGGCCCTCACGCCGGCCAACGACCTTTCCTTCCGCCACGCCAGCAATGCGCCCACCATCCGGGTGGAGGGCATGACCATCGCCGGCGCCTGATGGCCGGCACCGATCTGGCACTCGCGGTCCAGCTGGCGCGCACCGCCGGCGCGCTCGCCTTGCGCCATTTCAAGGGGCCGGAAGACTGGTGGGAGAAATCCGCCGGCAACCCGGTCAGCCAGGCCGATCTCGATGTGGATGCCTGGCTGCGCGCCCGCATTGCCGAAGCCCGGCCCGATGATGGCTGGCTGTCGGAAGAAACCGCCGACACCGCCGCCCGGCTAAGCCGCCAGCGGGTCTGGATCGTCGATTCCATCGACGGTACACGGGATTTCGTGCGCGGCCGCACCGGCTGGGCAGTCAGCGTGGCACTCACCGAAAACGGCCAGCCACTGGTCGCGGTGCTCAACGCGCCCGCCCGAAACCAGATGTTCGTGGCCGAGCGCGGGCGCGGTGCGCAGCTGAACGGCCGCCGGCTGCACATGGATCCGGCGCCGCAAGGCATCAGGCTCCCCATCGATGCCGCCAATCTCAATGCCAGCTTCTGGCCGGCGCCATGGCCGGGCGGCAGCCTGGTGGAGAAACCCAACAGCCTCGCGCTCCGCATGGGCAAGGTCGCCGCCGGCGAGGCCGATGCCTGGCTCGAAGGCCGCACCGTCAACGAATGGGATGTCGCAGCCGCCGCCCTCATCGTCACCGAAAGCGGCGGCACGGTTACCGATCGCCACGGCGCGCCGCTGGCCTTCAACAAGCCCGATCCCGGCATCCAGGGCGTCGCCGTCTCGGCACCCGCCCTCCACGGCCAGGTGCTGCACTACCTACAGCACGCCATGGCCGTGCTCGCCGCGCGGCGCCGTGCTGCCTTGCCCTGAGTGGCGGGAGGAAATTGCCGCCGGCGGGCAGGGCCGGCGGCCCTGCACCCAAACTATATTGCCGCCCTTACCGGCGAGGACCGGGCTTGCGATGGGATGAATATTCATATGGGTGCAGGGCCGCCGGCCCTGCCCGCCGGAGGCACAAAGATTGCCCGCCGGAGGCACAGAGAGTGCCCGCCGGAGGCCCCTTTGCAACCCCGGCGTTACCGCAGCGGCCGGTCTCCGTCGCCCACAATGGCGAATGCCGCCCAATAATAGGGGTGGGAGGTATCGGCTGCGTCCATCAGCGTGATCGCGGCTTCGCGCATCGCCTCGCCCACGCCCTCGCCGGCAGTTCCGGTGGTGAACAGCCCGCCAATCAGCTTCTGGGTGGCACCGAAATCATCCGGCACAGGCCAGTGGCTGGCGATAACGGTGCGCGATCCGGCACCCACAAAGGCCCGCACCAGGCCATCGAGCGCGAAGTTGCCGCCGGTCGCCACGCCCGCAGCGCGGGTGGCATTGATCGTCGCCATGCCGGCCGTGTCGCAGGCGGAAAGGATCACCGTCTCGGCATCCAGCCGCAGGTCGAAGATCTCCTTGAAGCTGAGCAGCCCGTCAGAGCCCGCCGTGCCGAACGAGGTGAGCAGCGCCGGCTGGGCACTGCATTGCGGCGCCGGTGCCGTCACCAGCCCGTGGGTGGCAAAATGCAATATCCGGTAGCGGTTGAGGTCGGTTCGCTCGGCCAGCGCCGCATCGCTGAAAGCCGCTCCGGTCACGATCGAAGTGCCTGCGCCCAGCCGGCCGGCGGCGGTGTTCAGCTCGGTGGCGGCAATCGGGTTGCGCCACGCCGCCAGCGGCCAGTCACAGGCATCGCGCCCAAGCGGCGACATGCTGGCCGGGGGCAGCGCATTGTTGCCGAGCCCCAGATAGGGCAGGTCGGCGCGCGAGGCAGCGATGCCGCGCAGCTCCACAAAGGCACGTGGAGAAACCGCGGTGGTAACCATCCGTCCCCGGCCCAGCCAGCTGATGCCGCGCATGTCATAAGCATCGGCACTCACGTCCGCGACCCGGGCCAGATAGGCCGGCAGCCCCTTGTCATCGGCAATGAGCAGGTTTGGCGGCAGCTGCAGCAGCGGCCCGTCGGGCTCGAAGATGAGGTGCCGGGTTGCGCCAATCTCGCTCGCCACGCCACCAAACAGCACTTCATACAGGCGGCGCGAGGTGTTCGCATCAAAGGGATAGGTGGCGGTCTGGCCATTTTCTATCCGCACGATCGAATCGCGCAGTCGCGCCACCATCGCCTCCAGCTCGGGCGTGGTCGCTGGCAGCGGCACCACCCTGGTCGCACCGGGCATCACCAGCAGGCCATAGGCACGCGCGCCCACCAGGGTCAGCTTGTAATAGGCCTCGCCGGTTTTCAGTTTCGCCTGCAGGTCCGCCAGTGTGAGCGTATCATCGGCAATCACGCGGTAGCGCGGAAAGGCCGCCAGCCCGGCGAGCAGCCGGGTCTGCTGCTGCCCCAGCGTCTCGCGTTCGACCCGCAGCAATTGCAACGCCTCCGCTTCATCAGCGGTCAGTTCCGCCTGTGCGGAAAGCCGGCCGATGCCGGTCTCGGTGCGCACAATCTCCCGGCTCACCCGTGTCGATTCGCGGAACAGCGCGGCTGCCTCGTCGCTGCCGCCGGATAGCTCGCGCGCCAGCACCGCCTGGGTTTGCGCCACGCCCGGGCGCACCAGCGTCTGCGAGGCCTCGAACAGCGCTGTCGCGTCTGCCGCGGTGCCGCCTTCGGCAAGCAGCGCAAAATACGGCCCGATCAGCGGCCTGATCGCCTGGTCACCTCCCGGCGTGCTCGGCGCCGCCTTGATAACGGCCGCATAGGCAGCGCGCGCACCAGCGCTATCCCCTTGCCGGGCCGTCAACGCCGCCGCCCGCGCCTGCGCTGCCAGCAGCGAGGCCGAACCCGGATATTCAATGCTCAACAGCCGGATCGCCTCGGCCAATTGGGACCGCGCGCCGGCGCCGTCACCTTCAGCCTCGGCAATCACGCCAAGCTCGGTATAGCTGGCAGCGTTCAGCCATGAGAGGCTGCGCACCCGCCCGCCGCGAATTGCATTGATGGCGGTAATGGCGCCCTGCAGCTCGGCCTTGGCCCGGGCGCGGCGGCCCGCGATCCGCTCTGCCACGCCGCGCAGATAGAGCGCCTGCGCATCGAGCACTTCCAGCCGCTCCAGCTCGCTCAACCGCGAATCGCCGCCGGCCAGCTGCGAAAGCCGGCCACCATCGGTGTTCAGCCGCTGCGCTACCGGTCGCTCGATATTGCCCTCGGCCAGCGCGGCGGGAGAAAGCCCGCCCTGGCTCGGCGCCGAAACCGGGGTTGCCAGCACCGCAAGCGCATCGTCCGAAAGCCCGTTGTTCAGCGCGTCGATAGCCCGGAAGTTTCGAAGCCGGCGCTGCTGCACCGGGTCCACCGCGTCCGGCGCCCGCGCAGCCCGGTCGAACAGCGCAAGCGCCTCCGCCCGGTTGCCCAGATTGGATTGCTGCAGGCCCTGGTTGGCCAGATATTCGGCCGTGCGGGCAAAGCCGCTGGACTCCGACCGGCTCCGCTCGACCAGCGATTCAAAAAACACCGCTGCTTCGGCAAAGGCTCCTGCATTGTTGCGAAGATAGCCCTCGGCCAAGGCTGCCTCCTGGTCCAGCACGCCTGCCTGCACCCGCGCCAGCGCGGTAGGGTCGGCACTGCCCAGTGTGGAGGCCACCACGGCGCCGTCCACCGACCGGTCGAGCAGCAGCGAGGCAAGGCCCAGCTTCAACGCCGATTCATACGCCATCAGCCCTTCGGCAATATACAAAACGCCGCCACGTTCAGCGCTCAGAACCAGCCGGGGCACACCGCCCACAGGTGCTGGGCATTCGGCCCGGCGCACTGCCATTCCTTCAACGGTGCCCGCCTGCGCTGCACCGCAACTGCCGCCGCCGCGCGCAGCAAGCACGGCAGGTGCAGCGGCCCCTGCACCCGAGCGCAGCGCCCACAGCTGGCCCACCTGGTTCGCCGCATCAAGGCAGACCAGCGCATAGCCCCGGTCGAACATCGAGCCATACAGGGGATCGACCGACTGCGACTGGGCCGTGCACAGCACGCCCGAATTGCCGACCCTGAAACTGTCCACCAGTTTCAGGCTGGATGTCGCGGCCAGCGATGGCGCGGGAAGCGCGCCCAGCAGCGCCGCAACGCCAGCGGCAAGTGCTTTGAAGAGGGGCCTGCGCGCGGTCACCGTTCGTCTCCCCGGCCAACACCGATCGGCCCGCTTTGTGTCTGGTCGGTTTCGACATCCGCGGCGTTGCCAGTGCCAACACCCGTGCCAGCATTGCCGGCGCCCTCCGGCGCATTGCCACTGCCGAGCAGCCCCTGCCCGCCGCCCGGCGCACCGGCTCCCGGCTCGCCCGGCAGCCTTGTGGCACCTCCAGGCTCTGCCTCGCGGCCAGTGCCAAACTGGCCCTGGCCAGATGTGGGTGTGCCCAGATTGTTCGAGCCGGGCAGCGTACCGGTACCCGGCGGGCCGGCCTCGCGGCCGGTGCCGAACTGGCCTCCGACATCGCCGCTGCCAAGCCCCAGGAACTGGCTGCTGTTTCCGGTGCCGGTTACCGGGTCTTCGAGCACCGGCTGGTTGAGCACATTGTCCGTTCCAACCAGCTGCCGCTGGCGGACCGCTGGCGAATCCACTGTTCCTTCGCCTGCCAGCAGCCTGCGCAGCCGCTCGCGTTCCTCATCGGACAGCTGGTCAACATCATTGGGAACCGACTCTGTCAGCGGCGACACGATCTCGATCGGTGGCCTCGGAGTCGGCGTCGGCGTCGGTGTCGGCGTAGGCGTAGGCGTCGGCGTCGGCGTCGGCGTAGGCGTAGGCGTCGGTGTTGGTGTCGGCGTCGGCGTCGGTGTCGGTGTCGGCGTGGCCGAGCAACCCCCGGCCACAATGCAGCCATTCACCTGCGAAAGCGGGGTGAGACCCGGCGCGCCCTGCGGCACCACGAAGGTGACCGTATCAAGCGTGAAGTCGTTCGTAAGCGGTGGCCCGCCGCTGGAATCGCGGGTCTGGCCGCTTATCACCACATCCAGCTGCGGCCCCTGCGCGTTCCGCTGCGTTATCGTCAGCCCGCCCGGCCCCGCATCAAAACCCGCCTTGATCGCATCAAGGCTGCTGTTCTGCAGCAGGAAGGAGCCATCGCTGGTCACGTTGATGGCATTGGCGACCAGCTGATGGCGCGCATCGCCGGTGTCGGTCGGCCCGTCGTTCAACCGCGCCAGCCGGCCGGCAAAGTTTATATCGAGCAGCAGGTCGTCAATGAGCGTGCGCTCCGCCACAAAGATGTTGCGCGCTGTCAGGTTGAGAATGCCGCCGGGCAGCCCATCGGTATCGAAAAGCGCCAGCTGGCCAGTGGAGTTACTCACCACCTCTATCTGGTCGGCTATCAGGTTCAGGCTGTCCCCGATGCCAGCATCCTCCACGGTTACCGGGCCGTTTACGCGGATAAGCCCCGGCGTGCGCAGCGTGAAGCTGGAGCCGGTGAGATTGGGATTGCTGCCTTCACTGCCAATCAGGGTGAAGCTCTCGACATCGATCGGCACGCCCTGGCCCTGGGTGAACTGGGAAACGGTAATATCGGCCGCCTGCATTTGCGACAGTTCGTCCGCGTCGAGCACATACCCACCGGCGCCCGCATCTTCCCCGCCAATCTGGATCCGCCCTGTCCCGCCATTGATGTCCAGGTCGATGATCGAGCCAAAGCCGCCGAACGAGCCATTGATGCTGATATCGCTCGATCCGACGAAAATGCCGCCGGCGTTCACGCCGTTGAATGATGCAGTGCCACCTGCAAAAACAAACAATCCGCCCGTACTAATCTGGCTGTTACCACGGAAATCGCCACCCGCCGCAGCGGACAGGTTCTGGGCCGATGCGTCGCCAATATCGATGTCGCCGGAGTTGGTGAACGGCGAGGATAGCGCCAGTTCCTCAAGCGTGCCGGTAAAGCCGATAATCGTGTCCCTGCCGCCGATGGCCACATCGCCGGACACATTGATCGAGCCAATATCGATGCCGCCACCCGCGAGCAGCACTGCCACTCCGTCATCAACCGAAACACCGCCCAGCAGGAGCTGGCTGAAATCGTCTTGCGTCACCGCGAGCACATTGCCCGCCGCTCCGAGGAAGCCGCTGTCGATGCCTTCCTGTGCGTCGATGGTCAGCGTGCCGCCGCTCTGCACATCGCCCGTCGATACAAACCCGCCGCTTTCCAGAAACAGGCTCGGCCCGCGCGCCGCAATATTGCCGGTGCTGATATCGCCACCAGCAGCAATCGATAGCGCAGCGTCGGTATCGATATCGCTCGCAATAAAGTCGCCGCCAATGGTCAGGTCGATCAGCGTCGGCGCTTCCAGCGCCCCGGTGATCAGCGAACCGCCTGCAGCCAGCACGATCCGGCCGGGAACTTCCGCTTCCGGGTTTCCGGTCGCAACCACATTGCCCATCACCAGTTCGCCGGCCGATATTACCGCCACGGTTCCGCGCGCGCTCACATCGCCGGTGGTCACTTCATCGCCGTCGATCAGCACATCTTCCTGGTCGCTCGCCACACCGGCCAGCGATACCGAGCCGGGACTGCTGATCTCCACCAGCCCGCTGCTGAAGATATCCATGCCCAGATCGATGCTATCGGCGGTGATGGTCGTGCTGCCGGCAACGGTCACAAGCCCCGGCTGCGCCAACGCCGCCCCGGTACGGCTGGCAATGATCGCGTCAGCACCAAGTTTAAGGTCGCCCTGGATGTCGATGGTGCCATTGTTCATGTCGAGGAACAGATTGCCCGCCTGGTCGAGCGACAGGTCGCTTTGCACGGTGATGCTGCCGCCATCGCCGCCCAAACCGGAGCCGTCGCCAAATATTGTGGGCAACGAGGGCAAGTCACCATCAAGATCGAAAGACAGGCTGCCCAGCGTGATATCGGCGCCATTCGCCGTCACGATCGCCTGGCCGCCCCGGGTCGGGGCCAGCGCCACACCTGCGCCGCGCAACCCGGGCGCAATAAGCTCGGCGCTGGTCGCAAACAAGCTGCCGCCGCTTTGGGCGATCAGCGCCTGCCCGCCGCTGCTGGCGCCGCTGGCGCCGCCGCTGCCGCCGCCCGCGCCGCCCTGCGCGGTTGCATTCAAAACGAGCGATTCAAGGGAAAGATCGCCGCCGGTACCGCCCACGCTGGCGACGCCGCCTATTGCTGCCCCGCCAGCGCCGTCCGCCCCGCCGCCTGCGCCGCCAGTGGCCGTGACCTGCAACAAGAGCGTATTATCCACCGAGACGGCCAGCCCGGGCCGGTCGATTCCAAACAGCGCTTCACCGCCGGTGGCCGCGCCGCCGTTACCGTTGGCGCTCAGACCCCCGGTAGCAGACCCGTCGAGCGTAATCGGAGAAGCGAGCGCGATATCGGTTCCGCTCAGGAGGAATGAAGTCGCGCCGCCCTGCCCGTTTCCGCCGCTTCCATTGTCCCCGTCGCCACCGCGCCCAGCCGCGGAAACCGAAATTCCACTTACGGTATTTAGGTCGGCGCCGAACCAGAAAATTCGGGATGCGAATCCAGTGCCATTCCCGCCAGTGGCACCGCTGCCACCATCGCCATCCGCCGCAATGGAAATGCCGGGCGATGAAAAAATGCCGTTTCCGGACATGGACGAGATACCGCCGGTACCGCTGCCGCCGATGCCATCTGCCGAAGCTCCCCCAAGCGCACCGATATCGAGCAGAAAGCCCGGGTTGCCATCGCCGGTATTACGAATGCTCACATCGCTGAAACCGAAATTGACATCCGCCGAGCCAGACAGCGCGACGCCGCCGGAGCCGCCCCCATCGGCAGAGCCGCCTTCAGTGCCGATCTGCAACCCAAACGTGCGCACATCGATCGAGCCAAAGCCGGCTGACCCGTCGTCCGGCGTGTTGCCCAGCAGCAGCGTCGCGCCCACGGCCTGGCCGCCATTGCCCATACCCAAGCCAAGCCCGCTGTTGCCGCCCACGGTCGGAGCGACCACATCGAATACATCACTGAACAGCGAGAA
>JBBQIP010000075.1:0-11681 GCA_038325045.1 Sphingomonadales bacterium | reverse complement strand
ACCGAATATGGCGCGTTCGTCGAACTGGAGCCGGGCATCGAAGGCCTGGTCCATGTCTCCGAAATGTCGTGGGTGAAGAAGAATGTGCACCCCGGCAAGATCGTCTCGACCAGCCAGGAGGTCGAGGTGATGGTGCTCGAGGTGGACGAAGAGAAGCGACGCATTTCGCTCGGCCTCAAGCAGGCCCAGCGCAACCCGTGGGAAGTGTTCGCCGAGCAATATCCGGTCGGCACCGTGATCGAGGGCGAAGTGAAGAACGCCACCGAATTCGGCCTGTTCATCGGGCTGGAAGGCGAAGTGGACGGCATGGTGCACATGTCCGACATCGCCTGGGGCATGTCGGGCGAGCAGGCCCTTGCGCGCCACCACAAGGGCGAGCGGGTGAAGGCCGTGGTGCTGGAAACCGATATCGAGAAGGAACGCATCAGCCTCGGCATCAAGCAGCTCGACCAGGCCAGCAGCCCGCGCACCGAGACCGGTGAGGGTTCGGACCTGAAGAAGAGCGATATCGTGACCGTGACCGTGGTGGTTGCCCGCGACGGTGGCCTTGAAGTGCAGATGGGTGAAGACGGCGCCACCGCCTTCATCAAGCGTGGCGACCTCAGCCGTGACCGTGACGAGCAGCGCGCCGAGCGTTTCCAGCCGGGCCAGAAGCTCGATGCCATGGTCATCGGCTTTGAAAAGGGCCGCAAGCCCATGCTCAGCATCAAGGCGCTGCAGATCACCGAGGAAAAGGAAGCCGTGGCTCAATACGGCACCTCCGATTCGGGTGCCACGCTTGGCAACATCCTCGGCGCCGCCTTCAACAAGGCACGCGACGAAACAGACAAGGGTTGAGCCTTCGCCCTTCCCGCCCGGAAGGCGAGGCCGGCTTGACGTACGCAGCCAGAGCAATAGAATATTCTGCTGTTAAGATGCGTATTCACATGGTTTCGTTTGCCATTCGGCAATCTTGGCGTAAGCTTGATGCGAGCCGGGGTATCCGGGCGGGGCGGGGCAAAGTTGGGGTGAATCAGTGATTCGATCGGAATTGGTGGCAAAAATTGCCGGCGACAACCCTCACCTCACCGTCCGCGACGTGGAGGCCCTTGTCGCTACGGTTTTTGACGAAATTACTAAGGCACTTGCCGAAGGTCGTCGGGTGGAGTTGCGCGGCTTTGGCGCCTTTTCCACCCGTGGCCGCGATGCCCGCACCGGCCGCAACCCGCGCACTGGTGCTGCTGTGAAGGTGGATGCCAAGCGCGTCCCCTATTTCAAGCCGGGCAAGGAACTGCGCGAGCGGCTGAACACCGAAGATTGATTGCTCATCGGCACCACCCCGATTCGCTGCTTTGAAATGATACACCGCGAATCGCTGGTCCGGTTTTTCCGCCCGCTGATTTTCCTTGGCCGCAAAAGCGGCTAGACGTGCCGTCGAGGCGGACGTGGCGAAACTGGTAGACGCAGCAGACTTAAAATCTGCTTCTCTTTCATGGGAGTGCGGGTTCAAGCCCCGCCGTCCGCACCAGCGGCTGAAAGCCGGCCTGAACGGCAGCGGGAGAGGGCGATGATCTATATCTGGCTCAACCTCTGGCCGATTCTGGCCGCCACCGCGCTGGGGCTGGTGGTAGCGGTGCTCTGGCACAAGCTGCCGGCCGCGCCGCCGCTGGCGCTGGGCCGGCCATCGCTGGTGATCGCCACCAGCCTTGCGCTGTTCTGGCTGGCCGCCATTCTGGCGGGTGCGCTCATCCTCGCCCCCCGGGACCAAGCCGGGCCGTGGGTGATGGCGATTGCCTCTGCGGTGGTGATCTGGGCCGGTTTCGTGCTGCCCACCCTGCTGGTCAGCCAGCTCTACCGGGGGGCGGGTGCCGGCCAGATCGTGCGCGATCTCGGCTATTGGCTGGTAGTGATGGTGCTGCAGGCGGCCCTGTTGCAGGCGCTGGGGCTGGTGCCGCCGGGCTAGAGGCCGCGCCCTATGCAACGATATTGACAACCGCATTGTCACAGTTGCCGTAACAGCGGTGGACCTTGGCCCGGCCAAGCTGCTATGCAGGGCAATAACGGAGAGTAGTGAACAATGGCCGAAGGGAGCAACTGGGTGGAAATCGTGCTGCTGGCGATGCTGGCGGCCTTCATCGGCCTGCGGCTGGTGAGCGTGCTGGGCAAGCGGACGGGCCATGAGCCGGTGCCGCGGGACAGCTTTCGCCCGGGTTCGCCCGAAATCATAGCAGCCCCTCCCCGCACCGAAGATGCCAGCCCGCGCCCTGTAGCCGTGCTGCCCGCCGGCACCGATGCAGCGCTCGCGCCCGCCCTCGAAAACATCATCAATGCCGATCCGCAATTCGAGCCTGACCGGTTCGTGGCCAACGCGACGGCGGCCTATCGGATGATCCTGGAAGCCTTCTGGTCCGGCAACGCCCGCGAAATGGAGGGCCTTGTCTCCGACGAGGTGCAGGAACAATTCGCCGAAGCCATCGAGGCCCGCGAAGGCAAGCGACTGCACAACCGGATCGCGAGCATCGATTCCGCCACCATCACCGCTGCTGCAATGACCGGCCAGATGGCCGAAGTCACCGTGCGCTTTGTGGCCCAGCTGGGCAGCAAGGCCAACGACGATACCGCCGGAACCGCCGATATCTGGACCTTCAGCCGGCATATCGGCTCCCCCGATCCGGCTTGGCTGCTGATCGCGACCGACGCCGAAGCCTGAGCGGCGGACCCGGCTGATGTCCGGCCGGCTGCTGCTCCCGGTATTTCTGCTGCTGGCCGCCTGCGCTACCACCCCGCCAGCCCCTCAGGCTGTCGCTATACAGCCGCCTGCTGCTGAACCCGCCCCCGCAACTTCTCTCGCCATGGCCCGGGTGCGTCCGGCTCTGCCTGCCAATGCCGGGGCTGCGCTGGCGGCGTTCCGCGCTTCCTGCCCGGCGCTGTTGAAGCGCAGCGACCGCTCGGGGCTGGCCCGGCCGGAGGATTGGGCCGCGGCCTGTGCTGCCGCCGCAGCGCCGGGCGCTAGGCCGGCGGACGTGTTCGGAGGCCAGCTTGGCGGCCTTGCTCTCGCCGGCGGCAAGGGCTTTGCCACTGGCTATTTCGAGCCCGAGATTGCCGCCAGCCGCACCCGGGCGCCGGGGTATCAGGCGCCCTTCTATCGCCGTCCGGCCGATCTGGTGGAAGCGGACCTTGGCGCCTTCCGGCCGGAGTGGAAGGGCCGCACGCTGCGCGGCCAGCTCGCCGGGCAAAAGCTCAGCCCTTATCCAGACCGGGCGGCGATTGCGGCCGGCGCACTCGCCGGGCGCGGGCTGGAGCTGGCGTTTGCCGCCGATGCCAATGAGGCTTTTTTTCTGGAAATCCAGGGCTCCGGGCGGCTGCGGCTGCCCGATGGCAGCGTGATGCGGATCGGCTATGACAGCCAGAACGGCCGCGATTATGTGGCCATAGGGCGTGTGCTGCGCGACCGTGGCGCGCTGCCCGCCGGCGGCGTTTCCATGGAGAGCATCCTTGGCTGGTTGCGCGCTCATCCTGCCGATGCCCCAGCTGTGCGCGCTGCCAACCCTTCCCAGATATTCTTCCGCGAGCTGACCGGGCTGACGCCCGAACAAGGGCCGCCGGGTGCCATGGGGGTGCCGCTCACCCCGATGGTTTCGGCCGCTGCCGACCCGGCGTTCACGCCGCTGGGCGCGCCGCTCATCATCACCCTGCCCGGCCAGCCGCCGCTGCTGCAGGTGGCGCAGGACACGGGCGGGGCGATTCGCGGGGCGGGGCGGATCGACCTTTTCAAAGGCCCCGGCAAGCTGGGCGCCGCTGCTGCCGGTGCGCTGGCCAGCCCGGCCGATGTGGTGCTGCTGCTGCCCATCGCTGCAATCGACCGGCTGCTGGGCCAGCCGTGAACCGCCGGATGACCGCTGCCGACCGGGCTTTGTGGGAGCGGGTGGCCGCCACGGTGAAGCCGCTGCCCGGCCGAGCAGCTATTTCGCTGCCGGCGGCCGCGCCCGCTCCCGCCGGCAGGGCCGAAACGAAACCGCAGGTTCCGGCACCGGCTCTGCCGCTGCGGCAGAAACCGCAGTTGCCGCCGATGGTTGCCACGCTCGATGGCCGCTGGGACCGGCAGCTGGCGAAGGGGCGGATGCGGCCTGAGCGGACGATCGATCTGCATGGCCATGGCCTTGAAAGTGCGCACCGGCTGCTGATGGCGGCGATTGCGCTGGCGGCGGCTGACGGTGTGCGGCTGATGCTGGTGATCACCGGGCGGGGGCGGCCTGACCGGCCGGGGCGGATCCGGGCGGAATTTCCGGCCTGGCTGAACCAGCTGCCGCTGGTGGCCGCGGTTCGGCCTGCCAGCCCGAGGCATGGAGGCAGCGGCGCTTTTTATCTGGTGTTGCGCCGCCGCCCGGGCGAATGAAAATGATGCATGACCCCACCCGCCTGGCCCTGGCCCGCTACCCCTGGACGACCTTGCTGGACACCCGCTACGGCGACATGGACCCCAACCGGCACCTGAATAATGTGGCGATATCGCAGCTGTTCGAGGAAACCCGGGTGCGCTTCAACTGGGTGATGATCGACGGGGCGCAGCAGGGGCCGCGCCCCAGCTATCTGGTGGCGCATGTCGGCATCGATTTTCTGGGCGAGGGCGAATATCCCGGCACGCTGGCCATGGGCTACGGCGTTATAAACATCGGCCGCACCAGTTTTCGGGCGCTGATGGGCATGTTTCAGCATGACAAGTGCATCGCGCTCTGCGAATCGGTGCTTGTGCACCGGGGCGATACCGGCCCCGCACCCGTGCCGGCGCCGCTGCGCGCCCGGCTGGAAGCCTTTTCTTTTCCCACAGGAGAACCATGATGAGCGAAACTTTCCAGACCCTTACCCTCACCCTTGAAAGCGGCGACGTGACCATAAAGCTTCGCCCCGACCTGGCGCCGGGCCATGTGGAGCGTATCGGCACGCTGGCCAATGAAGGCTTTTACAACGGCGTGGTGTTTCACCGGGTGATCCCCGGCTTCATGGCGCAGGGCGGCTGCCCCAAGGGCACCGGCACCGGCGGCAGCGACAAGCCCGACATCAAGGCCGAGTTCTCCTCGACGCCACATGTTCGCGGCACCTGCTCCATGGCCCGCACCAGCGCGCCGAACAGCGCCAACAGCCAGTTTTTCATCTGCTTTGCCGATGCCGGCTTTTTGAACGGCCAATACACCGTGTGGGGCGAAGTGACCGAGGGCATGGACCTGATCGACGCGCTGCCCAAGGGCGAACCGCCGCGCGCGCCGGGCAAAATCGTGAAGGCCGTCGCTGCCTGACCAAAGGTGACAAAGGTGACACAAAAGCCGTGTTGGGGCTGAAGGTGACACCCTGATCTGGACCGGAAGGGCGGGATTGGCGGACACCGGTGCACCATGGCCGAAACCGGCCGTGTAGGACAGAGCAGCGATTTAACGTGCCTCCGGCGGCCGGGGCCTTAGGCCCCGGACCCCGAATATTGGTTATGGGACCAGCAACCAGCGTTCAGGTGCGAACCCATGAAATGGGGTCCGGGGCCTAAGGCCCCGGCCGCCGGAGGCTGTTCCTGCTAGATCAACGGCCCCGGACGCCGCCGCCGGCGCGGCGGTTGCCGCCGCCGTTGCCGCCAGCCGGGCGGCCGGCACTCTGGCCGCCGCTGCCTTTGCCTGAGGCGCCGGGGCGGCCGCTACCTGACCCGCCGGGGGCACCGGGGGCGCGGACGCGGGCGCCGGGGTGGGCGGCGCGGGGGCCGCGGGGGCCGCGCTGTTCGTGGCGGGCTTCGCGTTCTGCTTCGCGGGGTGCGGGCGGCGCGTTACGCTCCACTTCCTTGGCTTTGACGGCAGCGGCGCGGAAGTTGTCCGGCAGTGCCAGCACGGGGATCTTCTGGCGGGTGTCGCGTTCGATATCGCGGAGCAGCGGGCGTTCATCTTCGGCGCAAAAGGCAATTGCCTGGCCATCCTTGCCGGCGCGTGCGGTGCGGCCGATGCGGTGGACATATTGTTCGGGCACATTGGGCAGCTCGTAGTTTACGACATGGCTGACGCCCGGGATATCGAGCCCGCGCGCGGCGATGTCGGTTGCCACCAGCACCCGCACCGCGCCGGCGCGAAACGCTGCCAGTGCGCGTTCGCGCTGCGGCTGGCTCTTGTTGCCGTGAATGGCTTCCGCCTTGATGCCGGCGTTGCCGAGCTGGCGGACGATACGGTCCGACCCGTGTTTGGTGCGGGCGAAGACCAGCGCGCGTTCCACGCCGGGGCTGGAGAGCACCAGCTGGAGGAGGGCGGGCTTTTCGGCCTGGTTTACGTGGATGACGGCCTGTTCCACCCGTTCGGCAGTGGTGGCGGCGGGTTTGACCGCGACCTTGACCGGGTCTTTCAGGTAGCGGGCGGCGAGCTCCTCGATGGCCTTGGGCATGGTGGCGGAGAAGAACAGCGTTTGCCGGGCGCGTGGCAGCAGGCCGACGATGCGCTTCAGATCGTGGATGAAGCCGAGATCGAGCATCTGATCGGCTTCATCGAGCACCAGAATATCGACCTTCGACAGATCGAGGCTGCCCCGGTTTACGAGATCGAGCAGCCGGCCGGGTGTGGCGACGGCGACATCAACGCCGGGGAACAGCGCGCGCTCCTGCCGCGGGATGGGCACGCCGCCGAAGATGGTGGCGACCGAGAGGCGGAGGTTCTTGCCATAGGCGGTGAAGCTGGTGGCGATTTGCGAGGCGAGCTCGCGGGTGGGGGCGAGCACCAGCACGCGGGTGGTCATCTTCAGCCGCACGCGGGGGGTTTCGGCCAGCTTGTGGAGGATGGGGAGCGCGAAGGCTGCGGTCTTGCCGGTGCCGGTCTGGGCGATGCCGCACAGATCATGCCCCTCCATGACCGGGGGGATTGCCATCACCTGAATGGGGGTGGGGGTGGTGTAGCCCTTGCTGGCGAGTGCCTCGTTCAAGGGGGCGGCAAGGTTGAAATCGGAAAATTGGGTGATCATTTTTGATATACTCATGGCTTCCGGCCGCTCCGGATATGGAGACAGTCGCCGGTCGGCCCATGTGCCAAGCACATAAGCCTGCGGGGGATGACGACCCGCGTGATGGGGGTTGCCCTGGGGCTGGCTTCGGTCTCGCGCTGCCGGACGGTCCGGCAGCCAACGATCATCCGGGTCTGGAGCCTGGGCGGCGGCGCTGGTTGCGCGTTCCGCTGGCCCGATCACGCACCCGGTGCTGGTGGCGGGCTGGCGCACGAATGCAACCGGCCCGATGTGAAGCCGCCCGCCCATTCGCAGTTGCAGTATGGATTGTCAAGCGAGGGGTGGTGGGGCTGTTGGAGTTTCTACTCCGGGCCGGAGCGGGCATTGGGCTTTGCTTTGGTGAATGTCATTTAACGACCCAGTTTCGGTCGTTCACACCCGTCAAATTGAAAGTCTGGTTCCGCCAGAAGCTGCCGTTCCACTATTGGGATTGCGCCGGGACACAGCCAATGGCCGATATGGGGTGGTTAGCCGGAGGGCGGCTAGCGGCCGAAGGTGTGGCAAAATGCTCGGAGATCATTTAATCTTGCGACCAGACTCCGGAGGCGTGGAATGATTCAATGGCTGCATTTCAGCTTTTTCATATTGTGCCTTTTTGCAAGTTTTTCGAAGAACCGTCTTGTTTGGAAGGCAGTGCTTGACCGCAACGATGTTCTGCGAGTTCGCCGATATGACAAGTTGTCAGCGACGGCTGCAGGTCTCTTGACGCTTAGCGGCCTCGCAATGCTGTTCTGGCTTGCCAAGCCGACCGACCTTTACCTCGACAACCCATTTTTCTGGGCCAAAATGTTTCTGTTCGGAACGGCCAGCGCCCTTATCATATGGACGAAAGTCGATTTCAGGCACGCCGATTACCTTAGTCGAGATTGGGTGCCATCGATGAGGGTCCGGGCAATTCTTGCTTTCGATTTTGTCGGACTTTTGATCTTGGCCGCCCTTGGTCGATGGATCGCGGTCGGCCAAAGCTGATGTATGTAGGTTCGAGCCGATTAGCGGGACCCATGTACTTTGCGAACGGCCGCATTTCTAACGGCCTACATCCTCGCTAAACGTCGGCAATGGGGTCGCTTCCTGAATGTCGGGTTTCGGGAAACGAACTTTGAATAGCCACCATTCACGACCCAACCATCTTAGCGTCGGATTCTGGTAAAACAGGTCATTCCACATGCCGTTAGGAAATGGCCGCAATGTCCCAAACGCGGTCACCCAGACCGATTGGCAAACTTGTCTGCTTTCAGGCGATCGGCAGAAGGGCCGCAATGACCGACATGAGGGTTGCAAAGCGGCCAAAGCGTGGACTCAATTCGAATGACTAATCCCCACCCAATCTGAGACATTCGGTTGGCCGAGCATACGCATCCGCTTTGTGCTGCAGGTCGGAAAGTCAAACCGAGACACCGCCGGGGGGCTGGGCGGTTGGCTGCCGTTGCCTCAACTGGTCTGATTGGCCATGGTGAGTGTAACAAATGTGTTATCCGAGGCGTCTAGGGCAGGCGGTTCTGGAGCTTAGGGTCGATGGGACCGCGCAGGGGGGCATGGGACAGGTGGCGATGCGAGGCCGGCTGAGAATGAGCGGCCAAAGATCGGGCAGCAGCCTATCGCGCGGCGGTGCGGCCGGGGTGTGGCGCGGCGTGGAGGCGCTTGGCGTGGCTGAATGGGCGTTGCTGGCGTTGCTGGCTTTAGCCGTGGCGCGGCTGGGCTGGGCGGTGGTTACGCCGATGGGGCCGGTGGGGGGCTGGCAGCCGGCGGCGGCGGCCCCAGTGCAGGCGCAGGCGGGGGCGGGGGCGGGTTTTGATCCGTTTTTTCGCAGTGCCGGCGTTGCGGGGGCTGCGGCGCTATCCAGCCTCGACCTGGTGTTGATGGGGACGCGGGTGGACCAGGCCAGCGGGCGGGGGAGCGCCATAATCGCGCTGCCCGACGAGATGCAGCTGAGCTTTGCGGTGGGCGAGGAGATTTTGCCGGGGGTGAGACTGGTGGCGGTGGGGTTCGACGTGGTGACGATTGATAATGGCGGCACGCGGGAACAGCTTTTCCTCGACCAATCGGCTCCGGCTGGGGGTGGCGCTGCTACTGCCTTGCCGGCCACGCTGGTGCCGCCGCCTGCGGCTGGGCGCGAGGTGGTTTCCATGGCGCCCAGGCTGGCGGCCGATTTGCAGGTGATGCCGCGCATGGAGGGCACGGTGATAACCGGGCTGGTGCTGACGCCGCGTGGCAGCGGTATGGCCTTTGCCGCTGCCGGGCTGCAGCCGGGCGATGTGCTGGTGAGCGTGGACGGCACCGGGATAACGGCGCTGATGACCACGCTGGGCGACCCGGCGGCGCTGGTGCGCCGGCTGGACGCGGGCGGGGTGCGGCTGGGGCTGGAGCGCGGCGGGCAGGCTGTGAATGTGACGCTTGGTGCGGGTGGCCAGAGTGCGGGTGGGGTGCGGATGTGAGCGGCGGGGCGCTGAAAAAGTTGCTGGTGGCAGCGCTGCTGGGATCGGTGGCGGTGGCGGCACCGGTGGCGGCGCAGCAGACGGTGAACCTGCGCGATGCGGATGTGCGCGCGTATATTCAGGATGTGGCGCGCGCCACGGGCCGCAGCTTCATCATCGACCCCCGGGTGCAGGGCAAGGTGAATGTGGTGAGCGAGCGGGCGCTGGACCGCGAGGCCTATTTCGAGCTGTTTTTGAGCACGCTGCGCGCCAATGGGCTGGTGGTGAGCCCGGCTGGTGGCGGTGTGCTGCGGGTGGCGCCGGCGGACGGTGCCTCCAGCCAGCCCGGTTTTGGCCCCGGCCTTGGCGGCACCAACAGCTTTGTGACCGAGGCGATACGGCTGGAGGCAATAGATGCGGCGAGTGCGGTGGAATCGCTGCGCCCGCTGGTGAGCCGCGAAGGCCAGCTGACCGCCAACCGCAGCGGCAACAGCATCATCATTGCCGATTATGCCGATAATCTGCGCCGGGTGCGGACCATGCTGCGCCAGATCGACCAGGCGCGGCTGACCACAAGGGTGGTGGAGCTGAAGAACGCCGGCGCCCGCGAGATTGCAGCCGCGCTGCGCGACCTGACCAGTGGCGCGCGCGGGGCCGATGCCACAAGCTCGGTTGGGATTGTGCCGATAGACAGCTCGAACAGTGTGGCGCTGCGCGGTGACCCTTCGCTGGTGGCCGAGCTGGCGCGCACGGTGGCCGAGCTGGATGGCCGCGCCGCCAATGGCAGCGATGTGCGGGTGCTGTTTTTGAAGCATGCGGACGCGCAGATGCTGCTGCCGGTGCTGCAGCAGCTTATCGGCCAGCCGGTGAGCAGCGGTGGCGGCGCCATTACACCGGCGCCGGGGCTGCTGCCGGGGACATCGATGCGGCCTTCGGGCAATGGCGACGGGAGCGCGCCTGCCAGCCTGCCGCCTTCGCTTGTCGGGGGGGGAGCGGGGCTGGCGACAACGCAATCTGCCGGGCCGGTGCCGGGGGCCACCATTGGCGCCGGCCGGGCGGTGATTGCGCGCTTTGAAGGGGCCAATGCCATTGTGATTGCAGCGCCTGCCGAAGTGCAGCGCCAGCTGGGGGAGGTGATCCGCCAGCTGGATGTGCAGCGCGAGCAGGTGCTGGTGGAAGCGGTGATCATGGAGATTTCCGACCTTGCCGCGCAGCAGCTGGGTGTGCAGCTGCTGCTGAGCGGCACTGGCGGCAGCGCCACCCTGCCGTTTTCTGCCACCAACTATAGCAATACCGGCCCCAGCCTGCTGACCATTGCCGGCGCAGTGGCGGCGGACCGGCGGCTTGGGCCGGAGAACCCGACTTCGGCCGGCTTGCGCGATGCGGCGCTGCAATCGTTGATTTCGGCCACTGGCGGCACATTCGGGCTGGGCGGCAACATTGGCTCGGATGCGGTGTTCGGGTTCATCGTCAATGCGGTGAAATCCGATACGGCCTCGAACGTGCTTTCCACGCCTTCGGTGATGACGCTCGACAACCAGCAGGCGCGGATTTTGGTGGGGCAGGATATTCCGATTGCCACCGGCGAGGCGCTTTCGCAGAATTTTGACAATGCGTTTCGCACCATCCAGCGGCAGAATGTGGGCATCCAGCTGGACGTGCGGCCGCAGATAAATGCCGGCGGATCGATAACCATGGTGCTGCGCCAGGAGGTGAGCTCGATTGCCGGGCCGGTGAGCCCGGTTTCGACCGACCTGATTATCAACAAGCGCGAGATTACCACCACGGTTGCGGTGGAGGACGGGCAGATTATCGCGCTGGGCGGGCTGATTGACGACCAGGAGCGGCGCACGCTGGAGAAGGTGCCGCTGCTGGGGGATATTCCACTGCTGGGCAATTTTTTCCGTTCGCGCAGCAGCAACCGCACCAAAACCAATTTGATGGTGTTCATTCGCCCGACGATTGTGAAGACCGCCGCCGATGCCGGGCGGCTGACCGGCGAACGCTATGAGTATTTGCGCGCGTCCGAAATGGCGGCGCGCGCCGGGCGCGGCCAGCCGGGGGGGGATTCGGCGCTGGATGCGCTGGTGCGGGATTATCTGCGCGCGGCGCCGCCTGCTGCCGGCCCGGCTGCCCCTGCCCCTGCTGCGCCGCAATGAGCATGACCCGGCTTCCCTATGGCTTTGCCCGCCGCTTCGGCGTGGTGGTGACCGGCGGGGACGCGGCATCGCTGGCGGTGGCGCTGCGCGATGGGGAAGCGGGCGACGGGCT
>JBBQIP010000074.1:0-11872 GCA_038325045.1 Sphingomonadales bacterium | reverse complement strand
ATGAGGTCGCACTCGGCATCGAGCAGCGCCTCGCTGCGCTCGAAGCCCATGTCGCCAACCGTGGTCGCGGCCGCCACCCGCAGCCGCCCGGCGCTGTCCTTAGTGGCATGGGGGTAGGTGACGGCGCGCTCGATGTCCTTCACCGTGATCAGCCCGATGCAATGGCCGTCGTTATCGACAACCAGCAGCTTTTCGATCCGGTTGCTGTGCAGCAGCCGCCGGGCTTCCTGCTCGTTCACGCCCGGGCGCACGGTAACCAGCCCCTCATGGGTCATCAGCTCGGCAATCGGCTGGTTTGCGTCTTCGGCAAAGCGCATGTCGCGGTTGGTCACTATGCCCACCAGCCGGCCACTGCCATCAACCACGGGAAAGCCCGAAATCCGGTGCCGCGCCATCAGCACCCGCGCGTCGCCCAGCGTCTGGTCCGGTGTCATCGTCACCGGGTTCACCACCATGCCGCTTTCGAAGCGCTTTACCTGCCGCACCGCAAGCGCCTGCTCTTCCACGGTCAGGTTGCGGTGCAGCGTGCCGATACCGCCGGCCTGTGCCATCACGATCGCCATATCGGCCTCGGTCACCGTGTCCATGGCCGATGAAAGGATCGGGATGTTTAGCCGGATGCCCGGCGTTATCAGGGTCGAGGTATCGGTCTGGCTCGGCAGCACGCTGGAAGCGGCCGGAACCAGCAACACATCATCGAAAGTGAGGCCGATACGGATGTCCATGGGGAAGGCAGACTCGCTTTTCCTGGAGGGGCGGGTCGGCGCTTCTTAGGCGGCAGGCCTCGAAAAGGAAAGCGGGACCACCGGCGGCAGCATTGCCGCCGGCGGTATCACGCTTCAGGCGCTGAGGTACGCCATCCAATATTGGGCAAGCGCCTCGCGGGCGCCGCCCTTCACGGCCTTGAAAGCCTCCACGGCAGCCGTTTTGTCGCCAGTCATCGCCAGCGCCGCACCGAGCCGGAGGTTGGAAATCGACAGATCGACATTCGTGCCGGTCATCGACTGTTTGTACAGTTCGACAGCCTTGGCAAAATTGCCATAGCCATAATAGGCATCGCCGGTTGCAAGCGCGATACGTGCGTTGCCCTTGATTTCCTTCTCGGCCGCTGCAAGCCCCGCCTTGTCGGCTACCACCTTGCTGTCGGCACTGGCTTTCATTTCCTTGACCAGGGCATTGGCAGGGTCGAGCATCTTGGACGCGATACCGCTATCGATTGCAGCCTTGGCCTCCCCCGGGAAGCCGCGATTGAGCGCCGTATCGGCATATTCGATATAGTCACGCTCGCCGGCAAGCGACTTGGTTACCGACTGGAAGCGCCCGTAATCGAGCAGCGTCTGGTCGTCGATCTTGCCGAAACCGTCGCGAGTCAGAAGCACGGCATCACGCCAGTTGTTGGGCGTCGGATAGGCGCTCACCCAATCGAGCAGCGCCGGCATGGTTGCAGCGGTGTTCTTGCTGTCCACCGCAATCTGGACACGCCGGCGGAACCACGCTTCCTCGACCGGCTGGCCGGCTGCCTTCTGCGCGGCGATCGCGCTCGTCAGCATGGTCACGGCTTTGTCCCGGTCACCGACCTTGTTATAAACTTCGGCCGCATTCACCATCATGCCTGCGTCAGCCGGGTTCATGGCGACATATTTGTCGTAGTAGAGCGAGGCTTTCACGAAATCGCCGCGCTGCTGGGCAAGCGAGCCGATGATCCCGGTGTAGCGAAGCTGATCTTCCGGCGGCAGAATGTTCAGCCCGGTAAGCGCCACCAGCGATTCCTCGATAATCGCATTGTCTTTCATTGCCACTGCAGACTGCAGCTTCAGCTTGGCAATCACTTCGGCATCATCATCCTGCTTGGGCAGGTCGGCTGCCTCGGCCAGCTTGGCAAGGGCGCCGGCATTGTCGCCAGCCTGCTGCAGCTTCTGTGTAGCCGCAGCGATTGCCTGCACCGGCTTGGAAAGCTTCAGGGCCTTCTGGGCGGGCGCCTTTTCTTCCTTCTTGCCCCGCTGGGCCACAGCCGGCGTTGCCACCAGACCGCCAGCAAGAGCCACCGCCAGCGCCACGCGCGAAATCAACCGCATCACCATATTTCGTCCTCCCATTCCGGCAGCCCGGCAATTCTTGCCCTGAGCGCCATTAACCGGCTGCGTCATAGCGCCATCCTCGGCGCTGTCCAAGAGCCACATTAAGTCTGCCGGCTTAACAGCATTTGAACCAGCGCCAGCAGCCGGCTAGACGAAATCCATGCTTATCCTGCTCTCGCCCGCAAAATCGCTCGATCTCGCCTCGCCGCTGCCGCCCCATGTGCCCAACCAGCCGCGCTTTCTGGAAACGTCGGCAAAGCTCGCCACTGCTGCTGCCAGACTCAGCGCCGATGATATCGCCGCGCTCATGCACGTGTCGGCGCCGCTGGCCGAACTCAACGCCGCGCGCTTCGCTGCCTTTCAAACCCCGTTCACCCCGGAAAATGCCCGCCCGGCATTGTTCACCTTCGCCGGCGATGTCTATTCCGGGCTCGATGCGGCAACGCTCGATGCCAAAGCGCTGGACTTTGCGCAGGCGCACCTGCGGATCCTGTCCGGGCTGTACGGCCTGCTGCGACCGCTCGATCTCATCCAGCCCTATCGGCTGGAGATGGGCCTGTCATTTGGCCTAGCACCCGCACGCACCCTCTACGCCACCTGGGGGGACCGTCTGGCAAAGGCGCTGGATGCCGATCTTGCCGGGCAGGACCGGGCGCTCATCATCAACCTGGCCAGCACCGAATATACCACCGCGATTCCGGCCCGCGCCCTGCAAGCACCGGTGCTCACCATCGATTTCCGCGACGAAAAGGCGGGCCGGCTGCGCTTCAACAGCTATGTCGCCAAGCGGGCACGGGGCGTTGCCGCCCGGGCGCTCCTCCAGGCCGGCTCCGAAGACCCGGCCCTGCTCAAGGATAAGGACATTTTGGGCCACCGCTTTTCCAGCGCCCATTCCGAACCCGACCGCTGGATGTTCGTCCGCACCCCTGGCTGAAATCGGAAAAAAGGGCCGGCCATTGCTGGCCGACCCTTATTTCTCGCAGCATCCTGGCGCCAGACTGGCGCCGATGCGTTTACTGCGCTGCGGCTTTCATCTTGTCGGCAGCCGCATCCACCTTGGCAGCACCGGCAGCCATCGCATCGGCACCGGCAGCCATGGCATCAGCACCGGCAGCCTTGGTTTCGGCGGCAGCATCGCTGGCACCGGCAGCCATGGAATCAGCCGTCGCTTCAGCCGCATCCCCAGCGGATTCGCCGGCAGCAACCATCGAATCACCGGCAGCTTCCATCGAATCGCCAGCAGCTTCCATCGAATCGCCGGCGGCTTCGGTGGTTGCATCGGTACCTTCAGCTGCCTTTTCACCGCAGGCGGCGAGCAGGCCAAGGCTGGCAACAGCGGCCAGAGTAATAACAGTGCGCATTATGGTCTCCTGAGACATTGATGGCGCAGTCCCCCACGCGCGCCCTCCAATACAGCCAAAAGCGGGTGCTGCGAACCCCCCTCCCGCCGAAGCGCCGCCATCGGGTCGGGTTGCCAAGCGACCGATGACAGGGCGCCACGCCACCTTGCCCCCAAATCCGCACCGGGCTAGACCGCGCGCTGACCGAGAAATTGTGCGAGAAAGGCCCCAAAGGCCATGTCGGAAATCGCGGCGGACTATCTGCCGATCCTGTTGTTCCTGGTGGTAGGCATCGTGTTTGCCTTCGCCTTTGTTGGTGCGCCCATCCTGGTTTCGGGCCTTATCGGCACCAACAAGCCCGATGCTGTGAAGCTGAGCGAATATGAGAGCGGCTTTCCGGCGTTTTCCGATAGCCGTGGCCGGTTCGACGTGCGCTTCTATCTGGTCGCCATCCTGTTCATCGTGTTCGACCTTGAGGCGGCATTCCTGTTTCCCTGGGCGGTGAGCCTGCACTGGGGCGGCGAGGCAGCCTGGTGGGCAATGATCGAATTTCTGGGCGAGCTGGCGATCGGGCTGGTCTATGCCTGGAAGCTCGGAGCGCTGGAGTGGGAATGACACCGACGGCCTCTGGGGCAGCCCCCATTTCCAAAGCCGGCGCGCTGGCGCTCGGCGAAGGCAACCGCGACCAGTTTCTCGGCGATCTTTCGACCGAAGTGGCGGACAAGGGCTTTCTCGTCACCTCGACCGAGGACCTGTTCCACTGGGCGCGCACCGGCTCGATGTGGTGGATGACCTTTGGTCTCGCCTGTTGCGCGGTGGAGATGATGCACACCAGCATGCCGCGCTATGATCTGGAGCGGTTCGGCGTCGCCCCGCGGGCCTCCCCGCGCCAGTCGGACGTGATGATCGTGGCGGGCACGCTCTGCAACAAGATGGCGCCGGCGCTGCGCCGGGTGTACGATCAGATGTCGGAGCCGCGCTACGTCATCTCCATGGGCAGCTGCGCCAATGGCGGCGGCTATTATCACTACAGCTATTCGGTGGTTCGCGGGTGCGACCGGATCGTGCCGGTGGATATTTACGTGCCCGGCTGCCCGCCCACAGCCGAGGCGCTGCTCTACGGCGTGCTGGCGTTGCAGCGCAAAATGCGCCGTATCGGCAGCTTCGAACGATGAGCAGCCGCTCCCCCAAGGGGCCGGCGCTGGTGCCACCGGTGATTGGCCTCCATAGCTGGCCTGTACATGTCGGCGTGGAGGGCATCGAGGGCTATCTGGCCGATATTCTGGGCGATGCGCTGCTGGCTACTGAATACCACGCCGGCGAAGTGGCAGCACTTGTGGACAGGGTGCGGCTGGTCGAAGTGATGGAGACGCTGCGTACCGACCGCACGCTGCAATTGAACCAGCTGATCGACATTTGCGGCGTGGATTATCCGGACCGGCCGGAGCGGTTCGAGATCGTGTACCAGCTGCTGTCGATGACCCGGAATTTGCGGCTCAAGGTAAAGCTCGCCACCGATCACCGTTCGCCGGTGCCGTCGCTTACCGGGCTGTGGCCGGTCGCCGGCTGGTATGAGCGCGAAACCTGGGATTGTTACGGCGTGCTGTTCGACGGCAACCCCGATCTGCGGCGCATCCTCACCGATTACGGCTTTGAGGGGCACCCGTTCCGCAAGGATTTCCCGCTCACCGGCCATGTCGAGCTTCGCTATTCCGAGGAGCATAAGCGGGTGGTCTATGAGCCGGTGAAGCTGGCGCAGGATTTCCGCAGCTTCGATTTCCTGTCGCCCTGGGAGGGCACCGATTACATCCTGCCCGGCGATGAAAAGGCCAGCGCGGAACCCGAGTTCAAGGAGCCGAAACGTGCTTGAACGCGCCGGCGTGGCCTGGACCCGCGAAGACCAGACCGATGTGCTGTCGGCAAAGCCCGGCAACGCCATCGAGAATTACATGATCAACTTCGGCCCGCAGCATCCGGCCGCGCACGGTGTGCTGCGGCTGGTGATGGAGCTTGACGGCGAGATCATCGAGCGGTGCGACCCGCACATCGGGCTGCTCCACCGCGGCACCGAAAAGCTGATCGAATACAAGACCTACCTGCAAGCCCTGCCCTATATGGACCGGCTCGATTATGTGTCGCCCATGTGCATGGAGCACAGCTATGTGCTGGCCAGTGACAAGCTGGCGGGCATCGAAGTGCCGCTGCGGGCCAAGTATATCCGCACCATGTTTGCGGAAATCACCCGCATATTGAACCACATATTGAACGTGACCACCCATGCGATGGACGTGGGCGCCATGACCCCCATCCTCTGGCTGTTCGAGGAGCGGGAGAAGCTGCTCGGCTTTTATGAACGGGTGTCGGGCGCGCGCTTCCACGCTGCATGGTTCCGCCCCGGCGGTGTGCACCAGGATCTGCCGGACGGGCTGCTGGCCGATATTCTTGCCTGGTGCGACGGCTTTCCCAAGGTGCTCGGCGAAATGCAGGGCCTGGTGGCTGACAACCGTATCTTCAAGCAGCGCAACGCCGATATCGGGCGCATTTCGGCCGAGGATGCGATTGCCTGGGGCTTCACCGGCCCCTGCCTGCGCGCCAGCGGCATCCCGTGGGATCTTCGCAAGGCGCAGCCCTATGATGCCTATCATCTGGTCGATTTCGACGTGATAACAAGTAACGACGGCGATTGTTATGCCCGCTTCATGGTACGGATGGAGGAGATGCGGCAGAGCCTTCGCATCATCCGCCAATGCGCCACCGAAATGCCCGAAGGCGCCCATATCACGCTCGATCGCAAGGTGGCCCCGCCGTCGCGCGCCGAGATGAAGCGCTCGATGGAGGCGCTCATCCACCATTTCAAACTCTATACCGAGGGCCTGCACGTGCCGGCCGGCGATGCTTATGTGGCGACCGAAAGCCCCAAGGGCGAATTCGGCATTTATCTGGTGGCAGACGGCACCAACAAGCCGTGGCGCTGCCATGTGCGCGCCACCGGCATGGCGCATCTGCAAGCCATGGATTTCCTCTGCAAGGGCCATATGCTTGCCGATGCACCGGCGATATTGGGCAGCCTCGATATCGTGTTTGGCGAGGTTGACCGGTGAGCAGGCTCGCTATCGCAGAGGCGATGATCGCGCATTACAACGCGCATGATGCCGATGCCTATGTGGCGCTGATGACAGATGATGCGGTGGAAGCCGGCTACCGGGGCGCTGTGCTGCGCGACGGCCGCGAAGGCGTGCGCGCCGGGTTGAAGGCGATGTTCGCGCAATATCCGGAGAACCGGGCCGAGATCATCACCGGGTACGAGTTGGGTCCTTATGCCGTTTTGCACGAAAAAGTATGGCGCACTGCCGCCGGCGAGCCTTTCGAGGTGATGAGCGTTTACAGCTTCGAGGGCGACCTGTGCTCGCGCGTGGAGTTCATCCGGTGACTGACTTTTCCGATTTCAGCTGGACCGAAGCGAACGCCGCCGAGGCGCTGCGGATCATCGCCCGCTACCCCGCCGGCCGGCAGGCCAGCGCGGTGATGCCGCTGCTCTGGCTGGCGCAGGGGCAGATGGCGGCCGCCACCGGCAGCGCCTGGCTGCCGGTGCCGGTCATCGAGTTCGTCGCGAAGCAGCTCGGCATGCCCTATATGCGCGCCTATGAAGTGGCGAGCTTCTACACCATGTATAATCTGAAGCCCGTGGGCCGCTTCCATGTGCAGGTGTGCGGCACCACGCCCTGCCAGCTCGGCGGATCGGACGAGGTGATGCGCGCCTGCACCGACAAGGGGCTGAAAAAGGGCGCGGTAACCCATGACGGGCTGTTCACGCTTTCCGAGGTGGAGTGCCTCGGCGCCTGTGCCAACGCGCCGATGGTGCAGGTGAACGACGATAATTACGAAGACCTGGATTATGCGCGCACGCTGGCGGTTCTGGAGGCTCTGGAGCGCGGCGAAACGCCAAAGGCCGGCAGCCAGATCGGCCGGCAAGCAAGCTGCCCGCAGGGCGGACCCACCACGCTGCTGGAGACGGTATCATGAGCGCCGCGACACTGCGCCGGCTCGCCATGGCCACGCTGGTGGTGGCAATTGGTACCGGCACTGTTTCGCTGTTCCTGCTCCTCAGCGGGCGCAGCAGTTCGCCGGTTCTGGTCATCATCAGCGCGTGCAGCCTGCTCGCCGGCATGGTGCTAGACAGGTTCGCCGCGCGGGCGGACCAGCGATCCCAGCAATAAGGCCCCGCCATGCTCGCCGATAAGGACCGTATCTTCACCAACCTCTATGGCTTCCAGCCATGGGCGCTTGCGGCCGCCCGCAAGCGTGGGGACTGGGAAGACACCAAGGCGCTGCTGGCGCCGGGTGCAGACGCTATCATCAACCAGATCAAGGCCTCGGGCCTGCGCGGGCGCGGCGGCGCCGGCTTCCCCACCGGCATGAAGTGGAGCTTCATGCCCAAGACCCCGAACCCAGACCGGCCGTCCTACCTCGTCATCAACGCCGATGAGAGCGAGCCCGGCAGCTGCAAGGACCGCGAGATCATCCGCCACGATCCGCACAAGCTGATCGAAGGCGCGCTGATCGCCGGCTTCGCGATGCATGCGTCAGCCGCCTATATCTATATTCGCGGCGAATATGTGCGCGAGGCTGAAACCCTGTTTGCCGCTGTGGCGGAAGCGTACAAGGCCGGTCTGATCGGCAAGAACGCCAGCGGCTCGGGCTATGATTTCGATGTCGTGGTGCACCGGGGTGCGGGCGCCTATATCTGCGGCGAGGAAACCGCAATGCTCGAAAGCCTGGAGGGCAAGAAGGGCCAGCCCCGGTTGAAGCCCCCCTTCCCCGCCGGTGTGGGGCTTTATGGCAACCCCACCACGGTCAACAATGTGGAATCGATCGCCGTGGTGCCCACCATCCTGCGGCGCGGTGCGGAGTGGTTTGCCGGCATCGGCCGCCCGAAGAACGAAGGCACCAAGCTGTTCCAGATCTCCGGCCATGTGAACCGCCCCTGCGTGGTGGAAGAAGCCATGGGCCTGCCGTTCCGCGAGCTGGTGGAAACGCACTGCGGCGGCATTCGCGGCGGTTTCGATAATCTGCTGGCGGTCATTCCCGGCGGCTCCTCGGTGCCGCTGGTGCCCGCTGCCGAGATTGCCGATGCGTTCATGGATTTCGATGGCCTGCGCGACCTGAAATCGGGGCTGGGCACGGCGGCGGTGATCGTGATGGACAAATCCACCGATATCGTGCGCGCCATCGCCCGGCTCAGCTATTTCTACAAGCATGAGAGCTGCGGCCAGTGCACGCCCTGCCGCGAAGGCACCGGCTGGATGTGGCGGGTGATGGAGCGGCTGGTGACCGGCGATGCCGAGCCACACGAAATCGACATGCTGCTCGAAGTGACCACCGAGATCGAGGGCCACACCATCTGCGCGCTGGGCGATGCCGCCGCCTGGCCGATCCAGGGCCTGATCCGCCACTTCCGCCCCGAAATCGAGGCGCGGATTGCGCGGCGGAAGGGCTTTATAGCGGTTCCGGGCGGGGTTCCGGGGCTTGCGGTGGCTGCCGAATAGCAGCCGCGCGGCCGGCCCAAAAGGCTGGCCTTTTCACAGCCCATCGCCTAGTCATGTCATATCTGCGGCATGATGCGTAAGGCATAGAAAAATCCCAATGGAATCAGAGACACTGCCCCCCGCTGCCGGCCCCGACGTGCAGCCCATCTCGATTGTCGCCGAGATGCGCACGTCGTTCCTCGATTATGCCATGTCGGTCATCGTCGCGCGGGCGCTGCCGGATGTGCGGGACGGGCTGAAGCCGGTCCACCGCCGTATCCTGTGGGGCAGCTTTGAAAACGGCTTTGTGCCCGGCAAACCTTACCGGAAATCGGCGCGTATCGTCGGCGATGTGATGGGTAAATATCACCCGCACGGCGATAGCGCGATTTATGATGCACTGGCGCGGATGACGCAGGACTGGTCGATGCGGCTGCCGCTCATCGACGGTCAGGGCAATTTCGGCTCGATGGACCCCGATGCACCGGCCGCCATGCGCTACACCGAAGCGCGGCTGGCCAAGCCCGCCGAAGCGTTGCTCGCCGATATCGACAAGGATACGGTCGATTTCATCGCCAACTACGATGGCTCGGAGCATGAGCCCGCCGTGCTGCCGGCGCGCTTCCCCAATCTGCTGGTCAATGGCGCCGGCGGCATTGCAGTCGGCATGGCGACCAACATTCCGCCGCACAATCTGGGGGAAGTGATCGACGCGGTGCTGGCATGGATCGAGAATCCGCTCATCGATATCGACGGGCTTATGGCGCATCTGCCGGCACCCGATTTCCCCACCGGGGGTTTCATTCTGGGCACCCACGGCGTGCGCCAGGCCTATCTCACCGGGCGCGGCGGGTTGATGATGCGCTCCCGGCACATGCTGGAGGAAGGCCGCGGCGAAAAGCGCAGCCTGGTGCTCACCGAAATCCCGTTCCAGCAGGGCAAGAATGCGCTGGTGGAGAAGATTGCGGAAGCGGTGAAGGACAAGCGGATCGAAGGCATTTCGGACCTGCGCGACGAGAGCAACCGCGAAGGCGTGCGGATCGTCATGGAGCTGAAGCGCGACGCCAACCCGGAAGTGGTTTTGAACCAGCTTTGGCGGCACACGCCCGCCCAGCAGAGCTTCAGCCTGAACATGCTCGCCATCCGTGGCGGCCGGCCGGAGCTGATGGGCCTCAGCGACATCATCAAGGCGTTCGTCGAGTTCCGCGAGGAAGTGATCATCCGCCGCTCCAAGCACGAGCTGGCGAAATCCCGCGACCGCGCGCACCTGCTTATCGGGCTGGTAATCGCAGTGGCCAATCTGGACCAGGTGGTCGCCATCATCCGCGGCGCCCCCACGCCCGCCGAAGCCCGTGAGGCGCTGCTGGCGCGGGATTGGGATGCGGCCGAGATCAGCCCCTATCTGGCGCTGGTGGAAGCCGATGACCGCAGCCTGACCAGTGCCACTATCCGCCTTTCAGATGCCCAGGTGCGCGCCATTCTGGAGCTGCGCCTCGCCCGGCTGACAGCACTGGGCCGTGAGGAAATAGCCAGCGAACTGAAAGAGCTGGCGGTGGTTATTGCGGCCCTGCTTGAGATATTGGGCGACCGGCAGAAACTTTATGCCGTGTTGAAGGCAGAGCTGCGCGAAGTGCCGGACCAGTTCCCGATGAAGCGCCGCGCCGAAATAAGCGCTGCCGGCGATGATATCGACGATGAAGACCTGATCGACCGCGAGGACATGGCGGTGACGGTGACCATGGACGGCTGGATCAAGCGCGTGCCTTTGTCCGAATATCGGGCCCAGAAGCGCGGCGGCAAGGGCCGCTCGGCCATGGCGACCAAGGAGGAGGATGTGGTGACCAACCTCATGGTCACCTCCACCCACAACCCGGTCCTGTTCTTTTCGAGCGCCGGCAAGGTGTACCGCCAGAAGGTCTGGAAACTGCCGCTCGGCAGCCCGCAGGCGCGCGGCCGGCCGCTAGCCAACCTGCTCCCGCTGGCGACCGACGAGAAGATCACCACCGTGCTTCCCCTGCCCGAGGATGAGACGGAATGGAGCCGGCTGCACGTGATGTTCGCCACCGCAAAGGGCAGCGTGCGAAGGAACGCGATGGACGCCTTCACCAACGTGCCCACCGCCGGCAAGCTCGCCATACGCTTTGAAGATGGCGACGCCGACCGGCTGATCGGCGTGGCGCTGTGCGACGTGGCAGACGATGTGCTGCTCACCGCCCGCAGCGGCAAGGCCATCCGCTTCGCCGTTGATGATGTGCGCGAGTTCGTGTCCCGCACCTCCACCGGCGTGCGCGGCATGACGCTGGCCAAGGGTGACGAAGTGATCGGCATGTCGATCCTCAAGGCCTTTGATGCCAGCCCGCAGGAGCGCGAGGATTATCTGAAGGCCGCCGCGTGGAAGCCCGATCCCGGCGAACGGGTGCTCTCCGAAACCCGCGCCGCCGGCTTTGCCGCAGCCGAGGAATTCATCCTCACCGTAACCGCAAACGGCTTCGGCAAACGCTCGTCCGCCTATGAATACCGCCAGTCCGGGCGCGGCGGCCAGGGCGTGCGCACCATCGGCGAATCAGACCGCAACGGCGCCGTGGTGGCCAGCTTCACCGCGCACGACGACGACCAGCTGATGCTGGTTACCGACCAGGCCAAGGCCATCCGCATCCGCGTCGGCGAAATCGGCATCCGTGGCCGCGCCACGCTCGGCGTCACCCTGTTCGACGTGGCGAAGAACGAGCATGTGGTATCCGTGGCGCTGGTGCCCGCCGATGAGGCCGCCGACACCGCCGCTCCGGACGCTGAAGCACCGCAGGAAGAGCCGGGCAGCGCGGATTGAGAGCAGGGGCCTCCGGCAGCGGGGGGGCCCCGGCCCCCACCCCCCCCACCCAACCCCCCCCCCAGCCCCCCCCACCACAAAAAACCACAAAGAATAAAAAGG
>JBBQIP010000073.1:0-12128 GCA_038325045.1 Sphingomonadales bacterium | reverse complement strand
GATGCCGGCACCGGGCCGATGCCCATTACCGAAGGGTCCACGCCGCAGGAAGCGAAGCTGGCAATCCGCGCCAGCACCGTGGCACCGCGGCGGGTGGCCTCCGCCTCGCTCATCACCACCAGCACGGCCGCGCCGTCGTTCAGCCCCGAGGCGTTGGCGGCGGTTACCGAGCCGTCCTTCTTGAACGCCGGCTTCAGCCCGCCGATGCTTTCGGCCGTCACCCCGTCGCGGATATATTCATCGGTATCGACCACCGTGTCGCCCTTGCGGCCGGCGATGGTGACGGGCGCGATCTCGCCCTTGAAGCGGCCTTCGGCGCGCGCTGCACTCGCCTTGTTCTGGGAGGCAGCGGCGAACGCATCCTGATCGCTACGGCTGATCTGATATTGCTCGGCCAGATTCTCAGCTGTCATGCCCATGTGATAGCCGTTGAAGGCATCCCACAGCCCATCCTTGATCATGGTATCCACAAGCTCGAGCGCGCCCATCTTGGTGCCGCCGCGCAGCGACTGGGCGTGCTGCGAAAGGCTCATGCTTTCCTGCCCGCCGGCCAGCACCACCTTGGCATCGCCGGCCATGATCGCCTGTGCCGCAAGCCCGACCGCGCGTAGGCCCGATCCGCACACCTGGTTCACGCCCCACGCCGGGGTTTCCTTGGCTATGCCGGCAGCCATGGCGGCCTGCCGCGCCGGGTTCTGCCCCTGGCCGGCAGTAAGCACCTGGCCCAGAATCACCTCATCCACCTCGCCCGCCTCGATGCCGGCATCGGCCATCGCGGCCTGCAGCGCCACCTTGCCCAGCGCATGCGCCGGCACGCTGCCAAGCGCGCCCAGAAAGCTGCCAACCGGCGTGCGCCGTGCGGCCGTGATTACGATGCCGGTCATTCATGGTCTCCCAAAGGTTCGAGTCGCTTCGTCGCGTTCCTGATAGGCGGTTGGCCGGCGGGTTGCTACCGCAGCTGCTTCACGAACACCGCATTGCCTTCGCGGCGCTCCAGCTCAAGCACATCGATCGCGGCCATCATGTCGGAGAGCCGCGAAAAGCCAAAGCTACGAGCATCGAAGGACGAAAGGCTGTTCACCCGTTTGCCGACTTCGCTCAGACTGGCAAAGCCACGGTCGTCGCGCTTCGAGGCAGTAATAGCTTCCAGAATGGTCTTCACAACGGCCCGCGTAATCTTCTTCCCTGAAGGCTTGCCAGCACCAGCGTCACTGCCCACGCCCGGTGCTGCGAGGCCTTCAAGATCGATAAAGCGTGTGCAGGCATCCTGGAATGAAGACGGGGTCTTGCTCATGCCGAAGCCGTAGACCGGCAGGTTATTCTGCCGCAGCCGCATCACCAGCGGCGCAAAATCGCTGTCGGAAGACATCAGGCCGAAGCTGTCCACCCGCCCGCTGTAGAGCAGGTCCATCGCATCAATGGCCATTCGCATGTCGGTGGCATTTTTGTTCTTGGTCACGTCGAACTGCTGAACCGATTCGATAACATTGCTGCGCGCGACATTTTCCCAGCCCTTAAGCGACGCCTTGCTCCAGTTGCCATAAGCCCTGCGAATATTCACGTTGCCGAGTTCCGCCAGAATGCTGAGAACCTGATCAATCTGCCTCGACGAGCTGTTATCGGCATCGATAAGCAAAGCGACATTGGGGCTTTTTTCGAATTTCATCGCTCGACCTTAATTTGACCACGGGTGATTTGCCAGTTTGGCGACTGCCTTGGCCGGCGACGGCCACGCCCTCAATCCGCTGTCGCCAGCCAGGCACCCAGCGGCGCCCAAAGTCGCTCTGGCGCATGCCGCCCCACGATCATCCCAACATGGCCCGAAGCTACATCAAGCCTGTGGCCGGGGCCATCGCTGGTCAGCGCGCTCGCCTCGGGCACGATCCTGTCGGCGCGCGCCACCACATCGAGCACCGGCATCGCCAAACGGCCTGCGTCCACCGGCTCGCCCTCCACCAACCAACGCCCGCTTCCGGACTGGTTCTCCCCATAAAGCGCGCCGAGCAGCTCAATAGCCGCCGGCATTGCCAGCGGCGGCCCGGTGTTGGACCAGTCCTCCAGCTGCGCAAAGGCTTCCACCGCGCTGGGTTCGGCTGTCGCCAGCCGCCGGTATTTGGCCACCAGCCCGGCCTCGTCCAGCCGCCAGAAGGCCGGTTGCAGCAGGTCCATCGGCACCCCGCCCAGCGGCCGCGCCAGTGTCTCAGCGTGGTGCCACCAGCCGGCCAGCGCTTCGCGCCGCGCATCGCCATAGCCGGAAAAATGCCAGGGCGTGGCCAGCAGCGCGAGCCGGCGCACAAGGCCGCCCGCGCGCGCCGCCGCCGCCACCGCGAGCGTGCCGCCCAGGCAATAGCCGGCCAGCGCCACCGGTGCGGAAGGCGTGGCCACCGCCCGCATCAGCGGCAGCAGCCTTGTCTCCACCAGGGCTGCCAGGCCCAGCGGCTCCGGCGCGCCCCAGTTCACCAGCATGGGCCGGAAACCGGCGCGCGCCAGCGCCGCGAGCAGCGATGTCTCGGGCGAAAGATCGAGTACGGTGGGCGGGTTGATGAGCGATGGCACGATCACCAGCGGCAGGCCGGTCCCGCTGCCATGGTCCACAAGCGTCGCTTCGCCGGCGCGTGCCAGAACCGGCGCGGCAGCGGGCGGAGCGGGTGTGGGCGGCGGCAGCGCCTGGTAGCGGGCAAGGCCGGCAAGCACCTCTGCCAGCATCGCCCGGTCGGCGCCGCAAACCCGGGTCACGATAGCCAGAAACTCCGGCAGCGGATGCGGCCCGCGCGCCCGGAACGACGGCGCGGGGGGCGCTGATTCGCCACTGCTGCGCTCGCGTTGCGGTGCAACATCGCCCTGTGCTAAGGCGGGGGGTATTTTTCTTTCAGGATTTTCAATGGCCAAATCTGCTCCCCAGTCCGCGGCATCGCAAGCCGACGATTCAAAGACCGACGCTTCAAAGCCCGTGATCATCAAGAAGTACGCCAACCGGCGGCTCTACAATACCGAAACCTCAAGCTACATCACGCTCGATCATATCGCAGTGATGACCCGTGAGGGCCGGCACTTCCAGGTGTTCGATGCGCGCTCGGGTGAAGATATCACGCGCTCGGTCCTCACCCAGATCGTGATGGACGAGGAAGCCGGCGGGCAGACCATGCTTCCGGTCAATTTTCTGCGGCAACTCATTTCAATGTATGGCAATTCCATGCAATCGGTCGTGCCGCACTATCTCGAAGCCTCGATGTCCGCCTTTACCGAAAACCAGAGCAAGTTCCGCGATGCCGCCCTGAAGCCGTTCGAGCATATTGCACGGCAGAACATGGCGCTGTTCGAGGCTGCAACTACCATGCTCACCGGTGCGAAGGCGCGTGCAGGCACCGAAGGCGCGGGTGCGGCTGCGGACCATGCCACGCACAACAGCCCGGAACCGGACGATGCCGATTCGCCCGCAAAAGCCGCCGAGCTTGCACAGGTGCGGGCCGAGATGGCGGCCTTGCAAACCCGGCTAGACAGGCTCGCCGGGAGCTGAGCTTCCAGCTGCTGCCAACTGCCGCAACCCCGCATTTTACCCGGCTTTGCTTGCCCCCCGGCCAAGGCGCCGCTATGAGCCGCGCCGGAGTGCCTGTCCGGGTCTGGGGCAGGACGGCGCTGCGTTCCGGGGGGGACGCTCTGCGGAGGGAGTTGCGGGATGGATCAGGCAGCGATGGCACGATACTCGGACGAAGGTAGCGAAGAGTTGAAACCGGTCGGCAAAACCCCCGAGGCGGACCATGTGGCAAGCCATTTGCCGCATGACTACCGACCCGCGGCAGACGAGCCGTTCATGAGCCCGCGCCAGCTGGCCTATTTCCGCCGCAAGCTGATCGAGTGGAAAGAGGCGATCCTGCGCGAATCCTCGGTGACGCTGGAAACGCTGAAGGCCGAGCCGCTGCGCGAGCCGGATATCAACGACCGTGCCTCCTCCGAGACCGACTGGAGCATCGAGCTGCGCACCCGCGACCGCCAGCGCAAGGTCATTTCCAAGATCGACGCGGCGCTGCGCCGGATCGAAACCGGCGACTATGGCTATTGCGAAGTGACCGGCGAGCCGATCTCGCTGCAGCGGCTGGAGGCCCGGCCTATCGCCACCATGACGATCGAGGCGCAGGAGCGCCACGAACGCGACGAGAAGATCAGCCGGGACGAATAGGCGCCGCAGCCGCGCTCAGCTGCGGCTGATTTCTTCCTTCAATTTCAGTTTTTCACGCTTCAGGCGGGTAAGGCGGCTGCTGTCCGGCAAGGGTCGCCGGCGTTCCTCGTTCAGCGTGGCTTCGAGCCGTGCATGGCGAGCGGTGAGCTGTTCGGTATGGGCATTGGGCATCAGTATCTCCCATGCTGGGGCGTGATCTCGGGCGTAGTGTGAACCGAGGTTGTCGGGTTCCCCCTAGCCAGAGCCATGCAGTCAAACATGAAATCCGGATTTCGCAAAGCCCGATCATCATCCGATCCGGCGTTGCGTGTGCCGCTCGCGACGGCTAGGGGTTTGCGGGCGAGCGCCATGGGAGGCAGGCTTGGACGAAGCCGAGACACGGGCCCGAATCGAGATTTTGAAGCGCGACCACCGGGATCTCGACACCGCCATCGAGGCGCTGCGGCTGTTGCCCAGCCCCGACATGATCCAGCTCCAGCGTTTCAAGAAGCGCAAGCTCCGCCTGCGCGATGAAATCAGCGCGCTCGAAGACCTGCTGATCCCCGATATCATCGCCTGAGCAGAGTTTGCAGCCGGGCCTGCGGCTGCTAGACTATCGCGCATGAAAAGGCCGCTTTTCCTTCTGGTTCTGCCGCTGCTGGCGGCCCATCTGCCGGCTAAAGCCTCGCTCGTGGGTGCTACCCGCGCCCGCGCATGTTTCGAGGCCGCCTTGAGCCGGTCTGCGGTCCGCGATGGGCTGCGGCTGTGCAACACCGCGCTGGAAGAGGAGGCGCTGGCGGTGAGCGACCGGGCGGCAACGCTGGTCAACCGGGGCATATTGCACATGCGCAGCCGCGATAACGCGCGCGCAATGGCCGACTATGATGAAGCCATCCGCATCGCCCCGCGCACCGCCGAGGCGTTTGTGAACAAGGGCATCGCGCTGGTTCGGCTGGACCGGCATGCAGAAGCGGTGGCGACGCTGACCAAGGGCATCGAGCTTGGCCCCGTCAACCCGGCGGTGGCCCATTACAGCCGCGCGCTCGCCTATGAAGATATGGGCCGGCTGCGCGATGCCTATGAGGATTATGGCCGGGCTGCGGCGCTGGACCCTGATTGGCCGGATCCTGGTGAACAGCTGCGACGCTTCAAGCTGGTGCGGGTAAAGACCGCCGGCGCCTGAGCTGGCGCCGGCGTGCCCTTCAGGCAGTTAATGCTCGGCCGGGATTATTCGGCGGCGATTCTGCTTTCCACAATCGGGGCGGCATGGCCGTTTGCTTCGCCGTCAATTTCCACCCGGCGCGGCTTCTTGTGCTCAGGAATTTCGCGCACCAGCGTGATGTCGAGCAGGCCATCGGCATAGGCAGCGCCGGTCACCTTGATGGTATCGGCAAGCTGGAAGCGGCGCTCGAAGGCGCGCTTGGCAATGCCGCGGTGCAGATACTGGCGGTCGCCGTTCTCGGTTTCGGTGCTGGCCTGGCCGCTCACGATCAGGGTGTTTTCCTGCACGATCAGGTCCAGTTCGCTGCGGTTGAAACCGGCGACGGCCATCTGGATGCGATACTCGCCATCGCCCAGTTTTTCGATATTATAGGGCGGGTAGGCGCTGTCGGCGCCGTCCACGCGGCTGGCGAATTCCACCAGCCGGTTGAGGTTTTCAAAGCCGATCGACGACCGGAGCAGTGGGGAAATGTCAAACGCACGCATGGTTCAATTCCTTTCAAAGCGAATCGACTGGCCCCGCCAATCCGGCCGGGGCGTGCAGCCCTTCCGAAAGGCAAAGGCCGCATGACCAAATCTGGTAATGGCCGGACCAGTTTCAAGGGCACCATGTTCCGCGACCCCGGCCCGGCCCGGAAACCTGCCCCGGAAGCCGAGGCTTCGCCTGCGGAGGCTGTGGCGCCTGCAGAGCCTGAGCCGGTCGCCGAGACCGCGCTCGCCGCCGAGGATGCCCTGCCGGTCGAGGCCGCGCTGCCTGCCGAGGCCGAAATTGCCGGTCCGCCAGAGCCCTCGCCGGCGCAAGCGCCCGCCGGCCCCAGCCCGGACGCCAAACGCTATGACCCCCTCTACCGTGAGACGGTGCGGCTGGCGGCCGAGGCGCGCGGCTGGTTCGACAAGGCGGGGCGCGAGCTGGAAGCGCGGTCCAGCCCCGAGGACCGTTGCGCCATCGCTACCGAAAGCCTCGCCATCACCGCCCGGCTTATGGCGGCTATCGCTTTTGTCTTGCACCCCTCGCACATCCCCGGATTTCCGCTGGGCCTGCCCGGCGCTCCGGCGCCCATCGGCCGCTTCAACCTGCGGCCGGAGTTGCCATTTGCCGATAATCACCCGCTAACAGGCACGCCGGGCGGCGCAATCGCACTCGCCTCGCGCCGCCTTGTTGAAAAACTGGAGACCATATGACCCCGTTTCACCTCGCAATCGCCGTCGACGATCTGGCCGCCGCCCGCGCCTTTTACGGCGGCGTGTTCGGCTGCGCCGAAGGCCGCTCGGCCGATCGCTGGGTGGATTTCAACATGTTCGGCCACCAGCTTGTCGTGCATCTGGCGCCCGCCGGCACCATCAGCCGCAGCCCCGTAGACGGCGATGCCGTGCCGGTGCCCCACTTCGGACTGGTGCTGCCATGGGCAGAATGGGAAGCGCTGGCCAGCCGGATCGAAGCCGCCGGCATCGCGTTCGAAATGCCCCCGCACACCCGCTGGGCCGGCCAGAACGGCGAACAAGGCACCTTCTTCCTGTTCGACCCCGCCGGCAATGCGCTGGAATTCAAAGCGCTGCGTAACCCGGAGGCACTACGATTGCCGCCGGAGGCATGTCTGCTGCCTACGTTATAGCCCCCGAACTAGTTGGCGCACCACGGCCAGCCACGGCGGGTCGAGAACCAGTTGGCGGGCGCCGGGGGTGAGGGGGAGCAGCTGCACCCGGCCGTTCTCGGTGCCGATCAGCCGGCCGAAGGCGAATCGCCCCACAGGCCGCGGCACCAGCACGTCGCGGTTGAGCGCGCGGGCGAAGTCCTCGGGTTCCACACGGCTGGCCCAGAGCTGGTCGCCGCTGCGGTAATCGCCCTGCGCGGTTTCCACCAGCAGCGCCATCTGCTCGGCCTCGGCGGCGGGTGGGCTTATGGTCATCGGCCGTGCCGGTGCCTGCGCGCCGTCGCTGCCGATGAGCGCCAGAACCGGCAGGTCGGTCCGGTCCGACAGGGTAACCAGTTCGGATGGTTCTACGTTCAGCGCGCTGGCTATCCGGTTAAGCCAGTCGATCGAGACGGTGCGCGTGCCGGTTTCCAGCCGCCCGATGGTCTGTGCCGTGGTTGGCGGCTCGCACCGGTCTGCCACATCCTGCAGCGTGAGCCCGTGCGCTTTCCGGACAGTTCGCAATCTCGTCAACATGTCTAACCTCATAATTAACCGCAACGGTTATAGCTGTCCTACAGATGTTCCTTGATGGCAAGTGTGATTCGCCACCAAAACAGATGGGAATCGCAAAATGTCGTCACGCCGATCACCGCAGCCGCAAACCGCCGATATCGAGCCGCTGGCCCTCAACCGCCTGCTCGGCACCCGCAGCCTTGCCCCTGCCGATGCCATCGACCGCAGGAACGTGACCGTCAATCTCGCCGAATCGCCGCTCGCCTGGCTGGTTCGGCGCGAGATGATTACGCCCGCCCAGTTCGAGGCGGGCGAGCGGCTGCGCATGGAGTTCATGCGCGCCGGCCAGGCGCCGCGGGTGACCATGCGGTGGGACCCGGCGCCCGGCGGCCGCTCCGGCCCGCACGGGCTCGATCCTTCCACAGCGCAGATCGATGCCCGGCAGCGCTTCGATGCCGCCGTTGCCGCCGCCGGGCCGGGGCTGAGCGATGTGCTGTGGCGGGTAGTGTGCCTGGGCGATGGGCTGGAGACCGCCGAACGCTCGCTCGGCTGGCCAAGCCGCGCCGGCAAGCTGGTGCTCAAGCTGGCGCTCGACCGGCTGGTGCTGCATTACGGGATCAACTGAAGGAATGGCTTGGGCAGGAGCGCGCGTTGATGCGGAAACTGGGGCTGGCGTTGCTGCTGATGACCGGCGCCTGCAGCCGCGTGGCCGAGGGCGAATCGCTCGGCCGCATGGGCGGGGCGCCGCCTATCCTCATGCTCACCTCCAGCGTTCAGGCGACCAATGGCAGCGTGCTGGGCGAGGCGCGGCTGATCGAGGAAATGCAGGGCGACCGTCTGGTGATGGCGGTGAAGGGGCTGCCCGAAGGCCGCTACCTGGTGCAGTTCCATGCGAACAGCCGCTGTTCCGGCGCCGGCTTTGCCGATGCCGGGCCGGCGCTGGCAGACCCGCTGCCGCCACTGGTGGTGGAGGCCGATGGGCGCGGCGACCTGTTTGCCGACATTGCGCCCCCGCGCCTGCGCGCCGCTGGTGAGCCCAGGCTGGATGCGGACGGGACCGCGCTGGTGGTGAGCCTTGGTGGCCAGCCGATCGGCTGTGCGGCCTTCCGGCTCAAACCGCAGGGCGGTTCTTGAATCCGGGCAGAAAATGGGGCGGCCAAAAATGGGGCGATCGACGGGGATTGAACCCGCAACCTCCGGTACCACAAACCGGCGCTCTAACCAATTGAGCTACGACCGCCACAGGAAGAATGGCCCCTTAGGCCAGCCGGCCCGGCGGTGCAAGGCGGCAGCCCGCCTTGCCTCCGCCTCGCCTCCTGTGGTCATAGGCCGGCATGGCTTTTGATCACCCTGATTTCGATGCCCATGAGGCGGTTCATTTCGTGCACCACCGGGCGAGCGGGCTGCACCTCATCATCGCTGTGCACTCGACCGCGCTTGGCCCGGCTGCCGGCGGCACGCGCTATGCGGCCTATCCGCAGCTGGCCGATGCGACCGGCGATGCGCTGCGGCTGGCGCGCGGCATGAGCTACAAGAACGCCATGGCCGGGCTGCCGATGGGCGGCGGCAAGGCCGTGCTGTGGCGGCGCGCAGACACGCAGAAAACCGATGCGCTGCTGGAGGCGCTGGGTGACGCTGTGGAGGCGCTCGGCGGCCGCTATGTAACGGCGGAAGATGTGGGGATGACCGAGCACGACATGCTGGTGGTGGCACGCCGCACCGCCCATGTGGCCGGGCTGCCCGCCGGCGCGGGCGCCGTGGGTGGCAACCCCGGCCCGGCAACGGCACTTGGGGTTTTCGGCGGCATCGAGGCGGCTGTTGCGCACCGGCTGGGCCGGGCTGGCCTCAAGGGCGTGCATGTGGCGCTGCAGGGCTGCGGCAGCGTGGGCAGCGCACTGGCGGAGCGGCTGGCGGCGGCGGGCGCCCGGCTCACGCTGGCTGATCAGGCGCCTGACCGCGCGCGGGCGCTGGCAGCAAAGCTGGGCGGCCACGCGGTGCCGGCAGCGGAGATCGCCACGGTTGCCGCCGATGTGTTCAGCCCCAATGCGCTCGGCGGCGTGCTCAATGCCGCCACTATCGATGCGCTCGATGTGGCGATTGTGGCGGGTGCCGCCAACAACCAGCTCGCCACCCCGGCAGAAGGCGCGCGGCTTGCCGCCAGGGGCATTCTTTATGCGCCCGATTATGTCATCAACGCCGGCGGCATCATCAATGTGGTGCATGAATACCGGCGCGACGGGGGGCCGGAAACGGTTGCCGCCGCCATTTCCGCCATTGGCCCAAGGCTGGCCTCGCTGTTTGCGGAAGCCGAGGCGTGCGGGCTGCCGACAGCCGATGTGGCAGACGCCCGCGCCCGGGCGCTGATAGATAATGCCCGCGCCGGAGCCGTGCTGCCGGCATGAGTTCCGCCGCCGCCCCGCCTGACTTTGCCAGCAGGCGGGCGGTGCTGCTGGAGCAAATCGCCGATCATCTGCTCGCGCACGGTCTGGGCGGCACCAGCCTGCGCCCGCTGGCCCGCGCCACCGGCACCAGCGACCGGATGCTGCTCTATTACTTCAAGGACAAGGCGGAGCTGATCGAAGCCGCGCTGGCGGTGGTGGCGGCGCGGCTGCAAGCACTTCTGCCAGCGCCAGACGCCGCCCCGCCCGCCCATGTGGAGGCGGTGGCACAGCGGCTCGGCACTGCGCTGCTCGGGGAGGCGCACTGGCCCTATATGCGGCTTTGGCTGGAAATCGCCTCGCGGGCCGCTGCCGGCGATGCCGCCTGCCGTGCCGCCGGGGCTGCGATCGGCCGGCATTTCCATGGTTGGGGGGCTGCACAGCTTACACCCGCAGCACCCGGGGAGCCTGCCAGCGCGCATGATTCGGCGCGGCTGCTGCTGCTTATCGAAGGCGCCGTGCTGCTGAAGGCGCTCGGGCTTGCAGACCTCGCCAAGGCCGGGCTCGGCGATTAGCGTTTCAGGGGTTGCGGGCCATGACAGCGGCCAGCACCATGCCCACGCCCGCTCCCCACAGGATGGCGGCGGCGGCATCCAGCACCTGCTGGGGGCTCGCGCCGTAGAGCGCCGGGAACCATGCGGTGGCAATACCATCCAGCAGCAGCGCGGTGGTGGTGGTGATGGCGACGCCGGGCAGCAGCTGCGCCGGCTCCAGCCGGCCCAGCCAGCGCAGCAGATACACAAAGGGCAGGGTGCCGGGCACCAGCACTGCATAGATGAGCAGGCGGCCGCCCCCGGAAAATCCATCCTGGGCATTGATCCAGCGCAGCAGCAGCGCCGCAGCCAGCCATAGCACCGCGCCAGATGCGGCAACGATGGCCAGCTGGCGCGGGGACAAGGGTGGAGCGGCGCGTGCGACGGTAGACATGGGGGCACTCCTCGGCGCGGTTTCCAACGCGGCTGCGGGAGAACGATAGCCAAATGTAGCGACTGCTACAATAGCCTGTACCTTAATAGTCCCGCTTCCATTTCAGGCTGGCGCCGGTGCCGCCGAGCGTTGCCACTTGCGAGAGGATGGACAGCGAGCGGGTGAGGGAAACCTCGATATTGGTGGCGCTATAGCCCTGGGCATCGGTGGCCAGCTCCACATAGACATCGCGGCCGATATATTGCCCGGCGGCCACTGCGGTGCCGCGCCCGGTCAGCTGGTCGGCCGGCAAGATCCGCAGCCGGTCAATGCCCAGCCCGCGGCGGACGGCGTTGATCGGGTTCAGCCCGCCGCCGCCACCGCGCAGCGAGGCCAGCGCCCCCGCCAGCTGCACCGCTTCGGGCGCGGAAAGGCTGGTGACCGAGGTGCCGAACAGCAGCCGGCTCAGCACTTCATCCTCGGGCAGCGCCGGCAGCGAGGAGAAGCGGATGAGCGGCCTTTGCGCGGTGCCGCTGACGGCGAGCAGGGCGGTGAAGCCGTTGTTGGTGCTCTCCGCGGTCACGTCCATGATCGGGTCAGGCGGATAGCCGCCGGTAAAGCGGATATCGCCCTTGGTGAGCGCAAAGCGGCGCCCGGCGAAATCATAATCGCCGCGCACCAGCTCTATCCGCCCGAAAATCTGCGGCGCGGTGGCGCCGCCGCGCAGCTTCACATCGGCCCGCCATTCCGATGTGATGCCAAGGCCCCGCACGAACAGCCGCCGGTCGCCTTTCAGATCGAGGTTCAACAGCCAGCGGGTTGGCGCGGCATACACAAACTGTGGCCGGCCGAGCGCGCGGACATTTTTCTCCGTGACCGCCAGCACCGGCACATCCGAAACGCCGGGCCGGCCCAGCCTTATCTCGGCACGGTCGATGTCGAGCGAACCCGATACCACGCCGCCAAATTCATCGGTGGCGATCCTGATGGTGCCGGTGGCGGAGCCACTCAGATCATCGCGGTTCAGCAACTGGGCATCCTGCACCTGCATCCGCACATCGAGCGGAAAGCTGCGCTCGGCCGACAGGTCGATACCGCCGCTGCCGGTGATCTTGCCATTGGTGCCCACCCGGCCCGAGAATTGCTGAAAGATCAGCCGCGAGCCGGAAAACCGCCCCTGGAGCGCAATGTCCTCGACAATTGTGCCCAGCACCACCGCTTCCGCCCGGACCTTGTTCGCGTTCAGCGTGCCGGAAAGCT
>JBBQIP010000072.1:0-12143 GCA_038325045.1 Sphingomonadales bacterium | reverse complement strand
GCACGCTGCTGCACACGGTGCTGGAGCTGTGGGTGCAGCAATCGATCGAGGCCGGCGGCTTTGACCCGGCCGGGCTTGCCCGGCTGACCGATGCGATGCTGCTGCGCGAAACCGGCGGGTTTCCGCTGCTGCGCGCGCTATGGGCGCCGCGGGCGCGCCGGGCGCTGCTATGGGCCGGAGACGAGATGATTGCGCGGCTGGCCGATGGCTGGACGCCGGTTGCAGCCGAGGCGCGCGGCGAGATAGGGCTGGCCAACGGCATAAAATTGAACGGCACAGCTGATCGGATCGACCGCAACACCGGCGGCGGGCTGGCGGTGATCGATTATAAAACCGGCAGTCCACCCACTATTGCCAGTGTGAAGGGTGCAATCGTGAACCAGCTACCGCTGCTGGCGGCGATTGCGGAGGCGGGCTGCTTCGGGCTGGCGGCGGCGCCGGCGCAGGCGCTCGAATATTGGAAGCTGACCGGCGGTAACAAAGCTGGCGAAGTGAGACCGGCGCTAGGCAAGCAGGCGCCCGATCCGGCGGCGGCAATTGCCGGCGCGATTGCGGCGGTGGAGGAGGTAACCAGCGAGCTGCTGCTCTCCGATGCGCCGTTTCTGCCCTGGCTGCACCCGCGGCTGGCGTACGGCGATTACCAGCATCTGGCGCGGCTGCTGGAATGGCGCGACAGCCAGAATGGCTGGAGCAAAAAGGACGGGGGCCAAAAAACTGGGGAGGGCGGCGCATGAGCGGCAGCCCGAAACCGCTGGCCCTGCTGCCGGCGCAGCGCCGCGCCACCGCACCGCTGGACCATGCCTGGGTTTCCGCCTCTGCCGGCACTGGCAAGACACAGGTGCTGGCGGCGCGCGTGCTGCGGCTGCTGCTGGCGGGCGTGGAGCCGGCGCAGATCTTGTGCATCACCTTCACCAAACAGGCGGCGGCCGAGATGCAGGACCGGGTGACAAGCCGGCTGGCGCTATGGGCGCGGGCGGGCGAGGCAGCGCTGGTGGCAGACCTGGAGGCGCTGGGGGAGGCCGCCGACCTGGCCGGGCAGACGCGGGCGCGGCGGCTGTTTGCGCGGCTGCTCGATGCGCCGCAGGGGCTGGCGGTGCAGACCATCCATGCGCTGGCGCAATCGCTGCTCGCGTCGTTTCCGGTGGAAGCAGGCGTTGCGCCGGGGTTCCGGACGCTGGAGGACCGGGCGGCGGCGGCGCTGCGCCGGGAGCGGCTGCACCATGTGCTGGAGGAAGCGACGGCGCGCGCGGACCAGCCGTTTCTGGATGATGTTGCCGCACTCGTTGTGGCGGGCGGCGAGCAGAAGCTGAGCCGGCTGATGAGCGCATCGGCCCGCCATTCCGAAGCGCTGGCCGGGCTGCCCGCCGACGCCGGGCTGGTGCCGCTGCTGCGGCGCGGCTTCGGGCTGGCATCCGACCGCGACGGCGCTGCCGATCTTGCGGAGGGGATGGCGGGGATTGATGCGGGCGCGGTACGGGCGCTGGCAGACAGGCTGCAAGCGCTGGGCGGCAAGCGGCAGCTGGAATTTGCCGGGCGGATGTTTGCCTGGGCGGAAGCGCCGGGCGAGGCGGCGCTGCTGACGAAGGCGTTTCTGAAGACCGACGGAACGGCCTATGATGGCCTTTGGGCGCTGAGCAAGAGCGGGGAGGCGGCTGGGCTGACAGGGCCTTTCAACGGCATCGCGGGGCAAGTGCTGGAGATAATGGACCGGCAGCGGCTGCACTTGGCCGTGGCGGCGGCGGCGCTGCACTTGCGGGTGGCGCGGCGGCTGGCGCTGGACTGGGCGGGCGCCAAGGCGCGCGCCGGGGTGATTGATTATGACGACATGATTGCCGCTGCCTGCCGGCTGCTGGCGGGCGAGGGGGCGGCCGAATGGGTGCGCTACAAGCTGGACCAGCGGATTTCGCATGTGCTGGTGGACGAGGCGCAGGATACCAATGCCGCGCAATGGGCGATAATCGGCGCGCTGACCGAGGAATATTTTGCCGGCAAGGGCGCCAACGAGGCGCCGCGCCGGCTGTTTGTGGTGGGCGATTACAAACAGGCGATCTACCGCTTCCAGGGCTCGGACCCGCGCATCTTCGATGAACGGCAGACGCATTTTGCGCAGCTGGCCAGCGATAGTGGCGAGCCGTTGCAGGAGATTGCGCTCGATACCAACTTCCGCTCGGTGAAGGCGGTGCTCGATGTGGTGGACGCGGTGGCGGCCGCCCTTCCCGAAGGGCTGGGGCTGGACCCGCGCGGCTACCAGCCCCATTTGCCGCACCGCCTTGATGCCGCCGGCGCGGTGCGGCTGCTGCCGCCCACCCTGCCGAGATCCGACGCCGATGCCGACGCCGAGGCTGACGATGAGGCCGAGGAAGAGGAAGAGGAAAGCAAGGAGGGCAAGCGCCCCGGCCAGACCGAGCTGGACCATGTTTACATGCTCGCCCGGATGATCAGGCGCTGGCTGGACCCGCACGCTCCGCTGTGGCTGCCGGCGCGCGGGCGGCCGGTGCGGGCGGAGGATATTTTGGTGCTGGTGCGCAGCCGCGCCGGCTATTCGGCAGCGCTGGTGGCGGCGCTGCACAGCTGCGGCGTGGCGGTGGCGGGTGTGGACCGGATGAAGCTGTCCGAACCGCTGGCGGTGACCGATCTGACCGCGCTCATTCGCTTTGCGGTGCAGCCGGATGATGATCTGACGCTGGCGGCGCTATTGGTATCCCCGTTCATCGGGCTGAACCATGAGGCGCTGTTCAAGCTGGCGCATGGCCGGGAAAAGCGGCTTTGGGCGACGCTGAAGGCCAGCGCTGATCCGGCGCTGGCGGCGCCGCGCGAATGGCTGGAACAGGTGCTGCGGCTGGCCGATCTTTCGGCGCCTTACGAATTTCTGGAAAGCGTGCTGTCCGGGCCGTTGGGGGGCCGCAGCAAGCTGCTGGCGCGGCTGGGGGCGGAGGCGCGCGATGCCATCGACCGGTTGCTGGAGCAGGCGCTGGCGTTCGAGGCCGGGCAGCCGGTTTCGCTGCAGGGCTTTCTGGCCTGGCTGGATGCCGAGGACATTGAGCTCAAGCGCGACCCCGAGGCACCGCTTAATGAGGTGCGGCTGATGACCGTGCACGGCGCCAAGGGGCTGCAGGCGCCGGTGGTGATATTGGCCGATGCCGGGCGCAAGCAGAAATCCGGCCAGCCTACCGGCTTGATGATGAGCCTGAACGGGGGCGATCTGCTGCCGATCGACCCCGGCCCGGCGGCGCCGCGCACCGGCCCGCTGGGCGCGGCGCTGGACGAGGCCGAGCGCGAGGAAGCCCGGGAATATTGGCGGCTGCTCTATGTGGCGCTGACCCGCGCCGAGGACCTGCTGTACGTGACCGGGGTGGCCAAGCGAGACAAGCACGGCGAGGTGAATCTGCCCGGCGACAGCTGGTATGTAGCGGTTTCGCGGGCGATGGCGGCGCTGGAAGCGGACTGGACCGAGGACGCGCACCACGGGCCGCACCACATTTGGACGACCGGAACCCCGGTGGCGGAACAGGCTTTGGAGGTGGCCCCCGAACAATCGGTGCTGCAGCTGCCGGACCGGCTGCGCGGCCCGGCGCCGGTGGAGGCGCGGCCGTCGCGCCCGCTCAGCCCATCCGCGCTCGCCTCCGAAGCCGGGCGGCCCCCGGCGGCCAGCCCGGCGATGCTGAAGGCGGCGCAGCGCGGGCAGGCGCTGCACAAGCTGTTCGAGCGGTTGCCGGGGCTGCCGGCGGCGGACCGGCGGCGGGTGGGCATGGGGTTTGCGAAGCTGCTGCTGCCCGATTGCGAGCCGGCGGCGCTGGTGGATGAGGTGCTGGCGGTGCTGGAGGACCCGGCGCATGCGGCGCTGTTCGGGCCGGGATCGCTTGCCGAGGCGCCGGTGGCGGCGGCGCTGGGTGAAACGGTGATCGCCGGCACCATCGACCGGCTGCTGGTGCGCGCCGACCGGGTGGACTTTGTGGACTTCAAGACCAGCCGCCGCGTGCCAGGCGGCGTGGAGGCGCTCGACGCGGCCCATCTGGTGCAGATGGCGGCCTATGCAGTGGCACTTGAGCGGATTTTCCCCGGCCGCGCAGTGCACGGCGCGCTGCTGTTTACCGCCGGGCCGAAGCTGATTGCGCTGCCGCCTGCCTTGCTGGCCGAACATGCGCCAAAGCTTCTGCCGCCGGTGCCGTTGCAGACTGGCGGTGCGGCGCTTATCTTGCCGGATGATTGACCCGGCCTGCTGCCGGGTAAAACCTTGAGGGACAGACCATGGCCACGCGCGAAGTTACCGATGCCTCTTTCCACACCGATGTGATCGGCGCCGGCAAGCCGGTGCTGGTGGACTTCTGGGCGGAATGGTGCGGCCCCTGCCGGATGCTCGGGCCCATATTGGAAGAGCTCGGCAGCGAGATGGACGGCGTGGAAATCGTGAAGCTGAACATCGACGATAACCCCGATGCGCCGACCCGCTATAATGTGCGCGGTATCCCGACCATGATCCTGTTCAAGGACGGATCGCCGGTGGCAACCAAGGTTGGCGCTGCGCCCAAGGGGCAGCTGAAGTCCTGGCTTGAGACCGAGTTGGGGTAAGAGCCTCCGGCGGCCGGAGGCCGTTCAGCTGCGGTAATCGGCGTTGATGCTGATGTAGCCGTGGGTGAGATCGCAGGTCCACACCCGTGCCCGGCCGGTGCCGAGGCCGAGATCGACTGCCAGTTGCACCTCTTCACCCGCGAGGTGCGCGGTGACCGGGGCTTCGTCATAGCCCGGCACCACGGCGCCATTTTCGGCCACCAGCGTGGTACCGAAGCGGATGGCCAGCCGGTCCCGGTCGGCGGGCTCGCCGGCTTTGCCGACTGCCATGACCACCCGGCCCCAATTGGCGTCGCCGCCGGCGATGGCGGTTTTTACCAGTGGGGAATTGGCGATGCTCATGGCAACCCGGTGCGCAGACGCATCATCGACAGCGCCTGCCACCCGCACTTCGATGATCTTGGTGGCGCCTTCCCCGTCGCGGACCACAAGCCTGGCCAGCTGCTCGCACAGATCGGTGAGGGCGGCGGCAAAGGCATCGGCGCCGGGGGATTTGAAATCCTCGATTCGGGGCGCGCCGCTGGTGCCGGTGGCGAACGCCAGCACGGTGTCCGAGGTCGAGGTGTCGCTATCCACGGTGATCGCCGAGAAGCTGCTGCGATTGGCAGCCGCGAGCGCTGCCTGCAGGAAGCCCGGGGCGACGTTTGCATCGGTAAACAGAAAGCCCAGCATGGTCGCCATATCGGGCGCGATCATGCCCGAGCCCTTGATGATGCCGATGAGCTCGACCGTATGATCCCCCACCACCGCCTGGGTGCGGGCGGCCTTGGCGAAGGTATCGGTGGTGCCGATGGTGGTGGTGGCGGCGTGAAAATCCGGCTCACCGAGCGCTGCCATGGCGGCGTGGACGCCGGCCACCGCCTTGTCCTGGGGCAGCGGCACGCCGATGACCCCGGTGGAGGCCTGGAAAACGGTTTCCACCGGCACACCCAGCGAGGCCGCCGCGGCTTCCCCCTGTGCGCGGGCGGCGGCCATGCCGGCAGCGCCGGTGAAGGCATTGCTGTTGCCGGCATTGACGATGAGCGCGCGCGCCGTGCCGCCGGCAAGGCGCGCGCGGGTCAGCTCCACTTCCGGCGAGGGGCAGGCGGAGCGGGTGGTGAGGCCGGCGACGCTGGTGCCGGCGGGGAAGGCCACCAGCCACAGGTCGGTGCGCGACCAGCGCTTGTAGCCGGCGTTGACCATGGCCGAGCGGATGCCCGGCATTTCAGGCAGCGGCGGGAAGGGAAGGGCGAGCGGGGAGGTGGCCATGCCTGCTCCCTTGCGACCAAGTTTTCGCTACGTAAAGGGCTGCTGCCTTTCTTGACTTGGGCGCAGCCGCTGGCTATGGCCCCCCTTCTTTCGACATCAACCGATTTTCGTCTGGACCTGTCATGAAGCGCACCTACCAACCTTCGAAGCTTGTTCGCGCCCGTCGCCACGGCTTCCGCGCCCGCATGGCAACCGTGGGTGGCCGCAAGGTGATTCACAACCGCCGCGCCCGCGGCCGCAAGAAGCTCTCCGCCTGAGCCAGACCTTGCCGGCTGGCCAGCCGCCGGCTGTCATTCGCAAACGCGCCGATTTTGTGGCTGCCAATCGCGGCCGGCGCTTTGTTACGCCCGGATTCATCCTGCTCATACATGCGCGCGGAGACGGTGATGGTCTGTCGCGGGCCGGCTATACGGTAACCAAGAAGATCGGCAATGCGGTGGTGCGCAACCGCTTGAAGCGGCGGCTGCGCGAGGTGGTGCGCGCGGTGCTGCCCGGCGCCGGGGTGGCAGGGGCGGACCATGTGCTGATTGGCCGGGAGGCCGGGCTGGCGCGGCCCTTTGCGGCGCTGGTGGCCGATCTGGCGCAGGCGCTGGCGCGGATGCGGGCATGAAGCGGTTGCTCCTTTGGCCGATTCGGCTTTGGCAATGGGGGCCATCGCGGGTGCTGCCGCCCAGTTGCCGGTTCAGCCCCAGCTGTTCGGCCTATGCGATTGGCGCTATCGAGAGGCACGGCGTGCTGAAGGGCGGCTGGCTGGCGGTGCGGCGGATAGGCCGCTGTCATCCATGGGGCGGCTCGGGCTATGATCCGGTGCCGTGACTCCGGAAGGTGGGGCGGCTATAGCCCCGGCCTTACAGCCCTGCTTGGGGCACCCACTTACCTGAAAGAGCCGGAAACCGCGTGACCCAGGAAAATCGCAACATGCTGCTCGCCGTGCTGTTATCGGCACTGGTGCTGGTGGGCTGGACGCTGGTGAGCGAGCGCTTTCTGCCGGCCCCGCCGCCGCCCGCAGTGGTGGAGGCCGAAAAGGCTGCGCCGGCAGCTTCAGTTGCGCCTGTTGGCCCGGCCGGCGTTGCGCCCGCTCCCGTGGCGGCAACCACGGCGGTGCAGCCGGTTTCGGCGCGGGCGGCGGTGCTGGCGCGTTCGCCCCGGCTGGCTATCGAGACACCGCGATTGAAGGGCTCGATCAACCTTGTCGGCGCGCGGTTCGATGATCTGCTGCTTACCGGATACCGCACCAGCATCGAGCCCGGCGCGCCGGCGGAGCGGCTGTTCAGCCCGAGCGGGGTGGAGGATGCGCTGTTTGCCCAGTTTGGCTGGAGCGGGGCCGGCGCGCCGCCGGCGAATGCGCGCTGGGAAGCCTCGGCCAGCAAGCTGACCCCCACCCAGCCGGTAACGCTGAGCTGGACCGGCGCTGGCGGGCTTACCTTCCAGCAGATCGTTTCGGTGGACCGGGATTTTCTGTTCACCGTGCAGCAGCGGGTGGTGAATGCCAGCGGTGCGGGCGTGGCGGTGCAGCCCTGGGGGCTGGTCTCGCGGTTTGGCGAGGGCAAGGAGAAGAACAGCTTCAACATGCATGTGGGGCCGCTGGGTGTGCTGGGCGGCACGTTGAAGGACAGCGGACTGGATTTCGAATCGCTGCGTGAAGATGGCCCGCAGCGCTTCACCTCCACCGGCGGCTGGCTGGGGATGACCGAGAAATATTGGCTGGCAGCGCTGGTGCCCGACCAGAAGCGGGCGCTGGAGGCGCGGTTTACGGCGGCGCCGGGCAATCTCTATCAGGTGGATTATCTGGACAGCCCGCTGGCGGTGCCGGCCGGCAGCATTGGTGCCACCACCCAGCGGCTGTTTGCAGGCGCCAAGGAAGTGACGCTGCTTGACCGCTACCGCGACGAATTCGGCATTCCAAGGCTGGACAAGGCGGTGAGCTGGGGCTGGTTCGAGGTGATTGCCCAGCCGATTTTCTATCTGCTCAACTGGCTGTTCAAATTTACCGGCAATTTTGGTGTGGCCATCATAGGCCTGACCATCATCGTGCGCCTCGCGCTGTTCCCGATTGCCAACAAGCAGTTTGAAAGCATGGCCAAGATGCGGGTGGTGGCGCCGCGGATGAAGGCGCTGCAGGAGAAGTACAAGGACGACAAGCCGCGCCTGCAGCAGGAGATGATGACGCTGTACAAGGACGAGAAGGTGAACCCGCTCGCCGGCTGCCTGCCGCTGGTGCTGCAGATCCCGATCTTCTACGCGCTCTACAAGACGCTGCTGGTTTCAACCGAGATGCGCCACCAGCCATTTGCGCTGTGGATCAAGGATTTGTCGGCGCCCGACCCGCTTACGCCTTTGAACCTGTTCGGGCTTATCCCGTGGCAGCCGCCTTCGATCATTGCGCTGGGCGTGTTGCCGCTGCTGCTCGGCATTACCATGTGGCTGCAGCAGAAGCTGAACCCGACCCCGCTCGACCCGGTGCAGAAGCAGGTGTTCGCGATCATGCCCTGGATGTTCATGTTCATCATGGCGCCGTTTGCGGCCGGGCTGCAGCTGTACTGGACGGTGAACAACCTCGTTTCCATTGCCCAGCAGGCCTATATGCTGCGCAAGTTCCCGATGCCGGCGACGCCGCCCGAGGGGGTGAGCGCAGCGAAGGTGGTTACGGCCAAGGCTGCCCCGCGTGGCAGCAACCGCACCGCCAAACCGCGCCCGCGCGGCCGGTGAGCGAGGAAACACCCCAGAGCGAGTCCGTGCAGGACGCGCCAGTGCAGCGCTCGCCGCATCCGCGCGTGATCGAGGATGCGCGGCGGCGTTTTGCCGGGCCAATCGAGTTCAAGCTTTCCGCTCCGGCGCTGGAGTTTCTGCCCAAGCCCAGCGTTCCCGAGATCGCCTTTGCCGGCCGCTCCAATGTGGGCAAATCCTCGCTGTTGAATGCCTTGACCGGGCGCCATGGGCTGGCGCGCGCCTCCACTACGCCGGGGCGCACGCAGGAGCTGAACATCTTCGAGGTGGGCGAGCCTATGGTGTTCCGGCTGGTCGATATGCCGGGCTATGGCTTTGCCAAGGCGCCCAAGGACGTGGTGGCGCGCTGGCAGGCGCTGGTGTTCGATTATCTGCGCGGCCGGGCGGTGTTGAAGCGGGTGCTGCTGTTGATCGATGCGCGGCACGGGTTGAAGCCGGTTGATCTGGAAGTGATGGGGCTGCTCGACAAGGCGGCGATGAGCTACCGGATCGTGCTCACCAAGGCCGACAAGATAAAGCCGACCGCTCTGGCGGCGGTGATGGCGGAGACTGCGGCTGCGGCGCGCGGGCACGGCGCTGCCTATCCCGAAATTCTTGCCACATCGGCTGAAACCGGCTTTGGAATAGCCGAACTGCGCGCGGCCGTGGTGGCTGCGGGAGAAGGCCCATGAAGCTCATCATCGCCAATCGCGCTTATTCCAGCTGGTCGCTGCGCGGCTGGCTGGCGGCCAAATTGTCCGGCCTGCCGTTCAGCACCGAAGTCATTCCGCTCGATACGCCGGATTGGGATTCGGGCCGATCCAAGGGCGAGCTGCCTTCGGGCATGGTGCCGGTGCTGTGGGACGGCGGCGAGCCGGTGTGGGACAGCCTGGCGATCATGCTCTGGCTGGCGGACAAGGGCGGGCATGACCGGTTCTGGCCGCGCGACCTGCATGCGCGCAAGCTCGCCTATTCGATGTGCGCCGAGATGCATTCGGGCTTTAGCGGCATCCGCAAAGGCTGCCCGATGAACCTGAAGCTGCGCTTCCCGCATTTCAAGCCAGGGCCTGAAGTGCTGGCCGATGCCGCGCGGATCGATGCGCTATGGACCGAGGCGCGCGGGCGGTTTGGCGCCGAGCTGGACGAGCCTTATCTGTTTGGCCATTTTGGCGCGGCCGATATCATGTTTGCGCCGGTGGTGTGGCGCTTCCACCATTACGGCCTGCCGGTGAGCGCCACGGGCCGGGCGTGGCTCGATGCCATGCTTGCCCACCCGTGGATGCGCGAATGGGCCGAGGAAGCGCAGGCCGAAACCTGGCCGATTGCGCGCTATCTGATCGAAGGGGGAGTGCCCGCATGAAGCCCGCACGCTGGCCGGCAGTTGCCGCGATTATCGGCCTGGTCGCGGCGCTGATCGTGCTGGTGGCCGGGCCGGCCATGGCCTCGGGCGCGGTGGGCTGGCAGCTGGGGCTGGCGGGCTTTGCGCTATCGGCGCTGGTTGCCGGCATCGTGACACTGGTGCTGCTGGTGGCGGTGGTGCGCGGCCACCGCAGCCGGCTGGTGATGGCGGGGTTTGTGGCAGCGCTGGTGGCGGCCGTGGTGCCCGGCGGAATCGTGATCCAGGCGCGCGACAAGCCGCCGATCCACGACATAGCCACCGATACCGACAACCCGCCGGCCTTTGTGGCGATTACACCGGCCATGCGCGGGCCGGGCAGCAACCCGGTGAGCTATGACCCGGCGGTGGCGGCGCAGCAGAAGGCGGCCTATCCGCTGGTGCGCCCGGTAACGCTGGCGGTGCCGATGGCGCAGGCGTTTGTGGCGGCCGAAGCTGCCGCGCGCGCGATGGACTGGCAGATTATTGCCACCGACGCCCCCTCCGGGCGGATAGAGGCCACCGCGACCGTGCCATGGTGGGGCTTCCACGATGATGTGGTGGTGCGGCTGACCCCGGTGGAGGGCGGCACGCAGGTCGATGTGCGCTCCAAGTCCCGCGTCGGGCAGGGCGATCTGGGCGTGAATGCGGAGCGGGTGCAGGGCTATCTGAACCGGCTTGGCAATGGCTGAACCGGCCAGCGCGGGCGCGTTGGCGCAGGCGTTGATCCGCTGCCCCAGCGTGACGCCTGCTGATGCCGGCGCCATGGATGTGCTGGCAGCCGAACTGGCCGGGCTGGGCTTCACCATCCACCGGCTGCCGCTGGGCGAGCCGCCAGACGGGCCGGTGGAAAACCTGTTTGCGGTGCACGGCGAGGGCGGGCCGCACTTTGCCTTTGCCGGCCACACCGATGTGGTGCCGGTGGGCGACCGCGCGGCCTGGAGCGTGGACCCGTTTGCGGGCACGGTGGCAGACGGCCTGCTGGTGGGGCGCGGCGCGGCCGACATGAAAGGCGCCATCGCCGCCATGCTGGTGGCGGCGCGTGCCCATGTGGAGCGCGGGGCTGCAGGCCGGCTGAGCTTTCTCATCACCGGGGATGAAGAGGGGCCGGCGACCTTTGGCACCGCGCCGGTGCTGGACTGGCTGGAGGCGAACCAGCTGGTGCCCGACCTGTGCCTGGTGGGCGAACCGACCAGCCGGCAGCGGCTGGGCGACATGATGAAGATAGGCCGGCGCGGCAGCCTGAATGCCTGGATACGGGTGAACGGCGCGCAGGGCCATGTGGCCTATCCGGACCGGGCGAAGAACCCGATTCCGCTGCTGGTGGCGGCACTTGCGGCGCTGCAGGCGCGGGTGCTCGATAGCGGGAATGACTGGTTCCAGCCCTCCAACCTGGAAGTGACCGATCTGGAGGTGGGCAACCCCGCCACCAACCTCATTCCCGCCGCCGCCAGTGCGCGGCTCAACATCCGTTTCAACGATGAGCACACGGGCGCAGCACTTGCCGAATGGGTGCGCCAAACCGTGGCCGCGCATGCGCCCGGCGCCGATGTGGTGGTGAAAATTTCCGGCGAGGCGTTTTTGACCGAGCCCGGCGCGTTCTCCACTTTGGTGGCCGAAGCGGTGACCGAAGTGACCGGGCTTGCCCCCGAACTATCCACATCGGGTGGCACTTCGGACGCGCGGTTCATCCGCCGGCTGTGCCCGGTGGTGGAGTTCGGCCTGCCCGGCCCTTCCATGCACAAGGTGGACGAACACGCCAGCCTGGCCGATATCGACGATCTGGCGCGCATCTATGATGCGGTGCTGCGCCGCGTGTTCGAACCCCGCTGAAGGGGGTGCGGACGGCGGTTTTTTGCGCTAGTCAAAAGGCCTCAACAGGAAGGGAAACCCGATGCGCGCTGTAACCATTTTCACCATCGCTGGCCTGAGCCTCGGCCTCGCCGCCTGCGGCAAGAACAATGCCCAGGCCACCGCCGACCTTGAAGCCAAGAACGCCGCCGCTGCCGTGAGCGCCGCGCCGGCCGAGCCGATGGCCGCCGAAGCGCCTGCCGAAGCCCCGATGGCTGCGGAAGCCCCCGCCGAAATGCCTGCGGAAGCGCCTGCGCCTTCGATGTAAGCGAAGGGGCCTCCGGCGGGCAGGGCCGGCGGCCCTGCACCCATAATCGATGTTTCGTGCGCGCGAGCACCGACCTTGTCGGTGGAGACGTGTGAAATCATGGGTGCAGGGCCTGCGGCCCTGCCC
>JBBQIP010000071.1:0-12310 GCA_038325045.1 Sphingomonadales bacterium | reverse complement strand
AGCCGGGCGATCTGGTGGTCTATTCCTCCAAGCAGATTCCCGGCAACGAACTGGCCATCGGCCGGGTGCAGAACGCACTCGCCACCCGCGGTATCGAGGTGGTGACCGAGCGGCAGGCGCATGTCCATGTCTCGGGCCACCCCGGTCGGCCGGAGCTTGAGGCCATGTACGAATGGATCCGCCCGGAAATCGCCATTCCCGTGCACGGCGAGCGCCGGCACATGGAAGAGCATGCCCGGCTGGCCAGGGAATGCGGGGTGAAGAAGGCGATGGTGCCGATCAACGGCAGCGCGATCCGCCTGGCGCCGAATGGCCCCAAGCTTTTGAGCCATGAAAAGGCCGGGCGCCTGCTGCTGGACGGCGATGTAATCCTGCCCGCAGACGGCGCCACCATCATCGAGCGGCGGCGGCTGCTCATGAACGGCATCATGGCAGTGGCCGTGGTGCTCGATAGCGAGGGCCGGCTCGCAGCTGCGCCTTCGGTTTTGGCGCAGGGGGTTCCCGTCGAGATCGACAAGGAGGCCTTTCTGGCCGAATGTGCAGACGCTGCGGCCCGTGCCGTTGGCGGCGGCAACGGCGCCAGCCGTCCGCGCGGCCGCAAACCGGGCGGTGGTGGCAAGCCGGGCGCCAATGGCAAGCAGGATGCCAATGGGCAGGGCAAGCTGGAAGACGATATCCGCGTCGCTGTGCGCAAGGTGGCGCGCGAATGGACCGGCAAGAAGCCGGTTACCGAAGTGCAGATCGTGAAGCTGGGCTGAGGGCGGCTACGGTGAAGCCGGTATCGGTCGTAGCCATTTATCTGCTGTTCTGGATGCTCACGCTGTTCGCGGTGCTGCCCTTCGGTGTGCGCACCACCCGCGAAGAGGGCCGCGAACCGGTGCCTGGAGAGGCCGATTCGGCTCCGACCAACCCGCAGCTTGGCCGCAAGCTGTTGCTCACCACGTTAATCTCTGCGGCGCTGTTTGCGCTGTTTGCAGCCAATTACATCTTTGGCTGGATAACGGTGGATGATGTGCCGGGCTGGGGGCAGAAACGCTCCTACCCCGGCGGAGGGAAATAGGGATCAGCTTGCGCTGCCCTGGGTGAGCGCGAGGTACAGCTTGCCGGGGTCGGAGGCGAGCAGCGTGGAGGCGAGCGCGCGGCCCTTGGGGTCGGCGGTCACATGGCCGATCAGCGATTCGAAATCCTCGACATAGCGGGTGGCATCGACCCGGAACGCAGGGTCATGCGCCAGATGCCGGGCGATGGCCTTGCCGGTATCACCATCAAGGCTGCGCGCGAGGTGGCGCACGAACCGGCTGCGGTCGCCAGCCAGCCACTCGTCATAGCTCTGGTCCTCGATATCGAGCGCCAGCAGCCGGGTAAGGTCGATCGCCGCCTCGTTCAGCCCGCTGATCAGCGTGCTGGCGCGCCGCGCGATATCGGAGCGGTTGCGGATATCGATTTCGGTCTGGCGCTTGTCGAAATGGGTTTCCACATGGGCAACCGTCTGGGTGAGCGTCATCAGCCGCTGGGTCACTCGCTCTGCGGCGGCCTGGGCGGCGCTGGCGGCGCGCTCCTGCACGCTGCCAAGCTCGGTGAGGGCAGTGCGGATCGGTGCGCCAAAGGCTGCCTCGGCCCGGTCGCTGCCGGCCTTGTCGAGTGCCGCTTCGGCATCGGAGATGATCACCGCCAGCGTGTCGCGCATGGTGCCGGCAGACTGGTTGGCGATTTCGCGAATCCGGGCAAAGCTGTCCACCAGCTGGCTGGCGGCGGCCAGTGCTTCATCCTCGGTGGTGCGGGTGATGGCGGCAAGGCTGGCCTCGGCGCCGGACAGCCGGTCGCCGAGCGCGGTCACTGCCCCTTCGAGCGCGGTGCCGGCCGATTCGAGCCGGCTCTGAGCGCTGGCGATCGTATCGGCACCTGCCTCGATAGGGGTGCCGAGTGCAGTTGCCTCCTCGTGCAGCCGGGCCAGCCGCTGGCCGAGATCCTCGAGCCCCGGAACAATAGCCGGCACCCGGCTATCAAAGGCGCCAAACAAGCTGGCCGCATTGGCATCGAGCGCCGCAACCTGCCCGGCCAGATCGACAAGCGACTGGTTGCGGGTCTCCACCGGCGTGGCCATCGCGTCCAGCGCCTCGCTGGCGCCGCGGATGTGCGCTGTAACCGCCTCGATGCTGGAACCGGTCTGCGCGGTGCTGGACGCCAGTTGCGCGTCGAACCGCTCGAAATCCTCGACCAGCTTGCCCACCATCGCGGTGGCACTGTTCGCCTGCATGTCGAGCTTCTCCTGAAGCTCCCCCAGCGTGGAATCGAGACCGGCCAGCCGCTCGGCGAAAATCCGTGCTGCTTCGCCGCTGATATGATCGAGCGTGGTCCGCGCCTGGTCCACGCTGGCGAGCAGGGCATTGGTCTGGGCATGCACGCCGCTGCGGGTGCTGTTGAGCGCCTCGGTGGTGCGGTTGAGGGCGTTGTCCACACCCTCGTTCAGCGCGTCGAGCGGCTGCTGCATGGCGGCCTGGGCAGTGCTGACCACTGCCGTGATGGCAGCGATTCGGGCCTCTGCCTCGCCAGCCGCGGCGCCGGCTTCCTGCCGGGCATCGGCCATCCGTCCATTCAGCGCGGCGAGCAGCGCATCGGCTTCCTGAATCTGCCCTGCAAGCGCTTCGCGGCTGGCATCGAGCAGCGCCGTCAGCCGTTCGGCAGCGGTGGTTGCGGCAGGGGTTTCGGCGCCTATCCGCACAGCCGCCGATTCGCTGCGCTGGCTGGCATCCATCAGGGTCTGGGCAGCGGTCTCAAGCCCGGCGATGCTGGCCACCAGCGCCTGATGCTGGCGCTCGACCGGGCGGGCCATGGCGGTCAATTGCCCGGTAAAATCGTTCAGCCGGCTTTCCAGCCGAACCAGTGCCTCGCTGCCCTCATCCAGCCGGATCTCGGAAAGCCGGGTTTGTTCCACAAGCAAGGTTGCCTGATCGCGGCGAACGCCAAAATTTTCCCGCAGCCGCATCGCGACCAGCCAGAAAACTGCCAGCGGCGCCCCCACATTCAAGGCAACACCCGCCGCCAGAGCAGACTGGGTGAAAGCAGGGGGCAAGTTCATCCCGAAGAGAGGCGACATAGCGGCAAAGGCCAGCAGCAGCCACCCCAGGCTGGCCAGCCCCGCCAGAACCAGCGGCCAGAGCGGCTTTGCCGCAATTTGGGTGTCTTCGGCCATCAGCCTTCTTGCGCCCCCTTGTTAACCAGCGCCGCCCCGGCGCCGGAGACACCGGATTCGCCGGTATCGACCACAGACATTTCGCACCGCCGCAGCCAGAGCGCCATCCCGAATGCGACCAGACTCAGCCCGATAAGCTCCCAATACCAATATAGCTTGGGGTTTCCGGCCAGACAGGCAAGCGCAATTACCAGCGTTCGATTGTTTGCAGACAGTATCGACAGCCGCCGGAGGATTGGCGCGGTTGCCTCCAGATACGCCGGCAGCAGCGCCGGCTGGTCGGCCAGCGCCTTGTCCATCCGCACCTGCCCGCGCGTAATCAGAGTTTCCGCCAGCGTGTAGGGGGCTGCGATTGCAGGCATCGGCGGCCTGGGTGCGGTTACAAAAACGCCCGTGGCACGCCGCTTCCAGGCATCGCGCTCGGTCTCGTACCACACCGATTGCAGGGCATGGGCGGCGCCGGAGGCCAGCGCGAGGACCAGCGCCGACTGCCAATCGGCAAGGCTGAGTGCAATCGGCACCAGCACCAGGATGAAGGCGAGATAATCGCAAACGCCATCGATCACCCGGCCGAATGCGGTCGCCTTGCCCGAAGCCCGGGCCAGCTTGCCGTCCAGACCATCAAACACGTGCCACGCAAACATCAGCGCAAAGCCGGCCAGCACCAGGCCCGGCTCCCGCCAGTGCCAATAGCACCAGCCGGCCAGCGCGCCGCAGGCAAGGCCGGTCAGGGATACTGTATTGGGGTGGATGTTCAGCTTGAGCGCCACCGGCAGCAGCCGCCACGAAATCGGATGGATCAACCAGAGATTGCTGGGATCCTCGATCGCGTCGGGGCGGGCGCTGTCGGTCCGGGTTTCGTGCACGGTCCTTGGCTGGCAGGATGGCTTCGGCTTGGCAAGCGCAGTCCGCATGGCTGCTGCCCTGGCGTTGCGATTGCGGGCGCTTGGCGATGCCGGTCGCAGCCCCTATGAGGCTTTCGCGTGATGATCCGCTGCGGCGTTCTTCTGGCCCCCGAGGCGGCATCGAGCGGCCTCGTGGTCGGCGGCCTGAGTGTGCTTGAACGGCAGGCGAGGTTGCTGCGACGCGCCGGATGTGCGCCCTTGCTGCTGGTCGATCCGGCGCCGCTCACACCCCTGCCCGATGATGTGGAGATACTGACCGCGCAGGGTCTTGCTGCCCGTCTGAAGGGGTTTGCGGGCGAAGCGGTGGTTATCGCGCCGGGGCTGGTGATAGACGAGCGGTGCCTGGCAGAATTGCTGGCCACGCCGGGGCCATCGCTGCTGGAAAGCGATGGCAGCAGCAGCGGCATGGCGGGCAGCGACCGCTCCGGGGTGGAACGGCTCGATTCCACCAGCTTTGCCGCCGGGCTGATGCGCCTGCCGGCGGCCATGGTGGCCGATGTGGCGGCAAATCTCGGCGATTGGGAGCTTGGCTCCACCTTGATCAGGATGGCAGCTGCCGATGCGGCCGTGGAACGGGTGCCGATGGCGGCAATTGCGCGCTATGCGCCCGCGCGCCGGCGCAGCGTGCCGCTGCTCTGGGCCAGGCCGGAAGATTCCGAGCAGGCCGCCCGCGCCAGCGAGGCCGTGGTGGCCTCCGCCCAGAAAGGCTGTCTCGATTGGCCGGCGCGGTTCATCCATCCGTGGATTGAAAATCCGTTGGTCAAGCTGCTGGCGCCCACACCGGTCACCCCGAACATGGTCACATTGTTTACTGCGTTCATCGGGATAGGCGCCGGCTATGCGCTGGCCACCGGTGCCCTGTGGTGGGGGCTGGGCCTCGCCTTGCTGTGTGGGCCGCTGGACGGCGTGGACGGCAAGCTGGCGCGCACCCGAATCGAATATTCGCGCTGGGGCGATCTTGAGCATGTTATCGACAAGATAGTGGAATATGGCTGGTATCTGGCAGCGGCCAGCTGGTTTGCGGCCGTGCAGGGGTCCGGCCTTGCCTGGGCGGTGGCAGCGCTCATCATCCTGCCGGCGCTGGTGGAGGCGGTGCAGGGTGAATTCTACCGGCGGTTGACCGGTGCGCAACTGGACGATGCCGGGCCGTTCGAGCGACGGGTGCGGCTGGTGGCCGGCCGGCGCAATACCTTTCTATGGACCTGGCTGGGCTTTGCGCTGCTGGGGCTGTGGTTTGAGGGGTTTGTGGCGCTTGCCGTCTATTCCATTCTTACCACGGGCGTGGCGCAGTGGCGCTTCTACAAGCGGCTGGGAGCATATGCACGGGCAGGCGATGCACGAGCAGCGGCTAATTTTGCGGCAACAAGCTATGGATTTCTGGCAACTGCATCCTTGCCGCGCGACCGGCTGTAGTATAACCGACACATTCAAAATCCCCCCCCGGCCTGGGGCGATGTATGTAGGCCTGAAAGGAACAGTTTGAAATGACAATGATTCCGGTCGCCCTTGTGGGGGTTGGGAATTGTGCCTCATCGCTGGTGCAGGGGCTATTCCATTATGCCAATGGAGGCTCCAACGACGAGCTTGGCCTCATGCACTGGGACCTTGGCGGTTATCGGCCCAAGGATATCACCATTGCCGCCGCCTTCGATGTGGACGTTCGCAAGGTGGGCCGCGATGTTTCGGAAGCGATTTTCGCCAAGCCGAACAATACCGCCATTTTCTGCGACCATGTGGAGCCGACCGGCGCGCTGGTGAGCATGGGCCGGGTGCTCGATGGCATGTCGCCGCACATGGATTCGCACCCCGAGAACCGCCGCTTCGTGCGCTCCGACGCAGCCGAGCCGACCAAGGCCGAAGTGATCGAGCAGCTGAAGCGCTCCGGCGCCCAGATCATGTGCAACTACCTGCCGGTGGGCAGCCAGGAAGCCACTGAATTCTATGCCGATGCCGCGATCAGCGCCGGCCTTGCGTTCGTGAACAATATTCCGGTGTTCATCGCTTCCAACCCGGTTTGGGCCGAGCGCTTCCGCGTGGCCGGCCTGCCGGTCATTGGTGATGACATCAAGGCCCAGCTTGGCGCCACCATCGTGCACCGCACCTTGACCGATCTGTTCGCCAAGCGCGGCGTGACGCTGGACCGGACCTACCAGCTGAACACTGGCGGCAACACCGACTTCCTGAACATGCTGAACCGCGACCGGCTGGCTTCCAAGAAGGAATCCAAAACAGAAGCAGTGCAGTCGGTTGCCCAGCACCGGCTGGACGATGAGAACATCCATGTCGGCCCCAGCGATTATGTGGCGTGGCAGAACGATAACAAGGTGTGCTTCCTGCGCATGGAAGGCCGCATGTTTGGTGGCGTGCCCATGAACCTGGAAATGCGGCTTTCGGTGGAGGACAGCCCCAATTCGGCGGGCGTGGCCATCGACATGATCCGCTGTGCGCGTGTCGCTCTCGACCGCGGCCTTGCCGGCCCGATCCTGTCGCCGTCCTCGGCCTTCTGCAAGCACCCGCCGGTGCAGGTGAGCGATGATGAAGCGCATATCCAGCTGGAAGCCTTCATCGCTGGCGACCCCTCCTAAAGCTGAACGTTCCGGTTGTGCCAAACGCGCTGCGGCCGATCATTCTGGCGGCCGGGCAGGGCACTCGCCTGCGCAGCATATCGGCCAGCAAGCCGCTCACCCCTGTGGCCGGCAGGCTACTCATTGAACGGGTGATTGCAGGGCTGGCGCAGGCCGGCCTCGGCAGGCCGCTGGTCATAACCGGCTATCGGGGCGATGATGTGGGCGCCGCAGCCGCCGCTGCCGGCGCCGAACTGGTCCATAATCCGGACTGGGCAGCGCCCAACGGCGTTTCGGTCTGCGCCGCCGCTGCGCTGCTGGCCGAAGGACCGGCGCTGCTTGTGATGGGCGATCATCTGGCCGAACCATCGCTGTACCGCGCCGTGGCAGATGCTGAAATGCCCGCCGACGGCCTGGTATTGGGCATCGACCGCCGGCTGGGTCACGCCTGGGTGGACGAGGAGGACGTGACCCGGGTTGCGACCCGTGACGGCCGCATAACGGCCATCGGCAAGGCGGTGCATTGCTATGATGCCTATGACGTGGGCGTGTTCAAGGTGAGCCGGGCGCTTACCGATGCGCTGGCAAAGCTGCCAGCACCCGGCCTGTCCGACGGTGTTCGCATTCTCGCAGCGCAGGGCAAGGCGATGGTGGTCGATGTTTCCGCCCATGGCTGGATCGATATCGACGATCCGCGCGCGCTGGCACTGGCCGAGGGCTGGGTTGCCGGCTGAAGCCTAGAATCGCTGGCGCAACTGTACCTCGAGCGCGAGCCGGGAGTCGCGCCGGCCGGGCGTGCTCGGGCTGTCCGATTGCCAGCGCGCTTCCACCCGCACATCGCCAAACTGCATCGGCATTTCGCTCCCCGCAGTCAGGATCGCGAATTTCTCCGACGAGGTGGAGACAGGGTTGCTGATCGGCGGTCCCGGGGTGCCATCCGGCCGGGGGAAGATGGCAGACGGCGGGTTGCCGAGATCGATGATGTTGAGGTGCACCGAGCGAGCGCTGGCATACCAGCGCCGGTTGCGGGTGTCGGTTATGGCACCGTGCCAGACCAGATTGCGGCTGTCGCCGGCGGTCCAATAGCCGATCGGGCGCCCGCGATAGGTGAAGCCGCTGGTGTACAGGCTGTTGTTGTAAAACGAGCCGGGATAGCGGGTCTCGCCGCCGGTCAGGCCTTCCAGCGGCGTGCCGTTGAACAGGCTTACCGCCAGCGTATCGGCATATTCGACCGTAGTGGTGAAGCTGGCGCCGCTGCTGCCGGCAGCGCCGCTCACGGTCAGGCCAACCAGCCGGCCCCATTGCTCCAGCAGCACATTGTCGAAATCCTCGGCCTCGGCCTCGGCATAGAGTTTTGCGGTAACGCCCTTGAAATTATGCGTATAGCTGATGTCGAACCCGGCCAGCTGGTTGCCGGCCTGGTTATTGAAGGCGTCAATCTGGCCGGGCGCCGGGTTATCAAGGTTGCCGAAGCCCAGAAAGCTGCTGGCTATCTGCCGCAGGCCACAGGGCCGTCCCTGCCCGCAGAGCATCTGGGCGCGGTTCAGGCCGATCTCCAGCCCCTGGGTCGGCATGAACCCAACCCGGGTTCCAACCACCAGCGTGTTCCGGAAATCCCGGTTTTCATTGAGAACGCCACCAAAGATATCGAAGCTGACCGGGCCAAGCCAGCGCAGCACGGGAAAATTGATCGGGTCCGGGTTCAGCCGCTTGATGCCCACCTTGGGGAGGGGCCTTGCGCTATTGGAGAACAACAGCGCGCCGTCCACGCCGGGGCCGAACCATTGCTCGGTAAAGCCCCCGTACAGCGCCCAATTGCCCAGCCTGACCGTGGCCTGCGAAGGCTCCAGATGGAAGCTGCCGCCCGGCTGGTCCGACCGCCAGCCGCCACCCAGGGAAACCGAGAACACATCCCCGTTTAGTTCTACCCGGGCTTGCGCATCTCCCCGGCCGCGCGCGAGGTTGCCGAAATCACGCGCCACCGAAACCTGGTTGGTTGCCGAAAGCCGCGCCTCGACCGTGCGGCTGCGCGCCGCAAAGGCGCCAAGCCGGTCAAGCCGGGCAAGCGCTGTTGCAAGGTGCGGTGGCAGCGGCGCCGCATCGCGCGCGCGCATCAGCCCGGCGTCGATCTGCGCCCAGGGCAGCGGCCAGGCATCGATCGGGCCCCTGATGAAGCCGGCCGCCGCCAGCAGCGCCACATCCTGCCGCATCTGCCGGTCGCCAACCTCTGCCAATGGCCCGGCTACAGCCGGTGCCAACAGCAGCGGCGCGGCAAAGAGCGCAACAGGCAGCAGCGCCCGCAGCATCAGCGCTAGCATGGGCCGCGCCATGCCTTGCCTCAGCATGTTCCCGCGGTTCAGCTGCGGCGATCGAGCGGTACAAAGTCTCGCTGCTGCGGGCCAGTGTAAAGCTGGCGCGGGCGGCCGATCCTCTGTTCCGGGTCTTCCATCATCTCCGTCCATTGCGCGATCCAGCCCACCGAGCGGGAAATGGCAAACAGCACCGTGAACATCGATGTGGGGAAACCGATTGCCGACATCACCACGCCCGAATAGAAATCCACATTCGGGTAGAGCTTCTTGTCGATGAAATACTGGTCGGTAAGTGCGATATGCTCAAGCTCGCGCGCCACATCGAAGATCGGGTCGGCAATGCCCAGCCGGTCAAGCACGTTCTTGGCAACCTTGGCCATCACCTTGGCGCGCGGATCATAGCTCTTGTACACCCGGTGGCCAAAGCCCATCAGCCGGAACGGATCATCCTTGTTCTTGGCGCGCGCAATATACTCCGGAATCCGCTCCGGACGGCCGATTTCGCGGAGCATGTTGAGCGCCGCCTCATTGGCACCGCCATGCGCCGGGCCCCACAGGCAGGCAATGCCGGCCGAGATGCACGCAAACGGGTTGGCGCCCGAAGATCCGGCAAGCCGCACGGTGGATGTCGAGGCGTTCTGCTCATGGTCTGCCTGCAGGATGAGCAGCTTCTCCATCGCATCCTCGACCACCGGATCGATGACATAGGGCTCTGCCGGCACGCCGAAGGTCATCCGCAGGAAATTTCCTGCAAATGAGAGCGAATTGTCGGGATAGAGGAAAGGCTGACCGATCGAATATTTATACGCCATCGCAGCCAAAGTGGGCATCTTGGCGATGATCCGGTGCGAAGCGATGACCCGCTGCTGCGGATCATGAATGTCGGTCGAATCATGGTAGAACGCGGCCATCGCGCCCACGATTCCGCACATGATCGCCATCGGATGCGCGTCGCGGCGGAAACCACGGTAGAATTGCGCCAGCTGCTCATGGATCATGGTGTGGCGGGTGATCAGATAGCTGAACTCGTCATACTCCGCTTTGTTCGGCAGATCGCCGTTCAAAAGCAGGTGCGCGACTTCGAGGAAGTTCGATTTTTCCGCGAGCTGGTCGATCGGGTAGCCACGGTAGAGCAGAACGCCCTCATCACCGTCGATATAGGTGATCTTCGATTCGCACGCAGCCGTGCTGGTAAAACCCGGATCATAGGTGAAATGGCCGGTATTGGCGTACATCTTGCGGATATCGACCACCTTCGGCCCCACCGAGCCCGATAAAATGGGGTAGCCGCCGGACTTTCCGTCGATGGCGATGTCGGCATGGTCACTCATGGCCTGGCCCTTTCTGCGTTCATGGTTTCATTTGCGGGGCTTGCCCCCCGCGCGCTGGCCAGATCGATGCCGAGCGCATCGTCGATCCGGCCCAGTGAATCGTCGCGGCCGAGCGCCGCCATTACTTCGAATAGCCCCGGAGACTGGGCAGCACCGGTGAGCGCTGCACGCAGCGGCTGTGCGAGCACGCCCAGTTTCACGCCCCTTGTTTCGGCCAATGCCTTCACTCCCGCCTCCAGCCCTTCCACCGACCATGGGTCGATGGCTGCCAGCGCCGCCCGGGCGGCAGCCAGCATCCCCGGCGGTGACTGTGCTAGCAGCCGCAGGGCCGCATCGTCCATGGGGATTGGGCGGCTGCGAAAATAGAAGACTGCCGAACCGGCCAAGCTATTGAGATCAGGGGCCCGCTTCTTCAGCTCCGCCATACTGCGCTGCAGCATCTGCTGGTCCTCGGCGGTGAAGGACCGGCCGATTGCCGACTCGATACGCGGCGCCACCAGGGCGCCAAGCCGTGCATCATCGGCAGCGCGCAGATACTGGCCGTTTACCGATTCAAGCTTCTTCATGTCGAAGCGCGAAGGCGAGCGGCCCACGCCCTCCAGCCCGAACCAGCCGGTCGCCTGTTCGCGGCTGATGAATTCATCATCACCATGCCCCCAGCCGAGCCGCAGCAGGTAGTTTTCGAGCGCTTCGGGCAGCAGCCCCAGCTGGTCGCGGTAGGCATCGACCCCCAGCGCGCCGTGGCGCTTTGATAGCTTGGCGCCGTCGCTGCCATGGATGAGCGGGATATGGGCATAGACCGGCTCCGCCCAGCCAAGCGCCCGGATCATTGCCAGCTGGCGGAAGGCGTTGTTCAGATGGTCGTCGCCGCGAATGACATGGGTCACGCCCATGTCGTGATCATCGACCACCACCGCCAGCATATAGGTGGGCGTGCCGTCGGAGCGCAGCAGCACCATATCGTCAAGCTCGGCATTAGCCACGGTTACCGGGCCCTGCACCTTGTCCTCGATTGTCACTTCGCCGGTTTGCGGCGCCCTCAGCCGGATGACATGGGGCTGGCCTTCGGGATGGTCGGTGCGGTCCCGCCAGCGGCCATCGTAGCGCATCGGGCGTTTCTCGGCGCGGGCGGTTTCGCGCATTGCCTCCAGCTCCTCGGGCGTGGCGTAGCAGCGATAGGCATGGCCGGCATCCAGCAGCGCATGCGCCACCTCGGCGTGGCGTGCGGCCCGGCTGAATTGGTAAACCACCTCGCCGTCCCAATCGAGCTGGAGCCAGCGCATGCCATCCAGAATCGCGGCAATCGCCTCGTCGGTGGAGCGGGCGCGGTCGGTATCCTCGATCCGCAGCCGGAATTCGCCGCCATGGTGGCGCGCGAAAAGCCAGTTGAACAAAGCCGTGCGAGCCCCGCCAATATGCAGAAAGCCGGTGGGTGAGGGGGCAAAGCGGGTCACCACGCCGCCGGAAGGGGGCGCGGTGCCAGCGGAGGGGGAGCTTGCGCCCATGGGGCATATGTCCAATGCTGCGAAGCGGTTGAGGAAAAGGGTGGCGGGGCGCTGGTGGTGAGGCTGACTAGCAGAAGCCCCATGGCGGTTCAAACCGCACCGGCAATGGGGACGCAGAGCCCGGGGCGGATGCAGCGCCCGGGCTGGGTGGACACGTTTATCGATGCCGAGCGCGAGGCATTGCCGCTCTGGCTGCCGGTGGCGCTGGGGCTGGGCATTGCGCTCTGGTTCGGCCTGCCATGGGCCGGGCAGCGCTGGGCAGCAGCGGCGCTGTTTGCCGGCCTTGGGCTGGCGATGCTGGTGCAGCGGTGGCGGTGGCCGGCGGCCTTTGCGGTGCTGGCGCTGGCCGGGCTGGGCGCTGCCGAATGGCGCAACCAACGGCTCGAGCATCCGGTGCTGGGCACCCGCACCGTTATCGCCTTTGAGGCGCAGGTGCTGGAAATGGAGGTGGTTCCGGCGCGTGACCACGTCGCGCTGGCGAGGCCAGCGCTGGCGGCGAT
>JBBQIP010000070.1:0-12361 GCA_038325045.1 Sphingomonadales bacterium | reverse complement strand
GGCGAGTGCGGCGAACAGAACGCTGCGGGAAAATCGAGTCGTCATACCTTGGTTATCGACGGCCCGCGTGCGTGACAACGCAACGACGGCGCGATATCGGCTTATCGGACCTTGACCACCGCGGGCGTTAATTGTGCATAGACCTTCAGCCTGGGCCAATGTGCCTTCAATACGGCGGCGGCGCCGGTGATATGGCCGCCGGTGCCGACGCCGGTGATCATGGCATCCAAGGGTGTATCGGCGAAATCGGCGAGGATTTCCTGTGCTGTAGTGCGGCTGTGGACAGCGATGTTGGCGGGGTTTTCGAACTGCTGCGGGCTCCAGGCGCCGGGTGTTTCCGCAACTATTTCTGCGGCGCGGGCGATGGCGCCGTTCATGCCTTTTTCGCGCGGGGTGAGGGCGAAGCTGGCGCCATAGGCAAGCATGAGCCGGCGCCGTTCGAGCGACATCGATTCGGGCATGACGAGGATGAGCTTATAGCCCTTGACCGCCGCCACCATGGCCAGCCCGATGCCGGTGTTGCCCGAGGTGGGCTCGACAATGGTGCCGCCGGGCAGCAGCGCGCCGCTCGCTTCGGCGGTTTCCACCATGGCGAGCGCGATCCGGTCCTTTATCGAGCCGCCGGGGTTGGAGCGTTCGCTCTTGATCCAGACTTCGGCGTTCGGAAACAGCTTGGCCGTGCGGATGTGCGGGGTGTTGCCGATCGTCTCGAGAATGTTCGCGGCTTTCATCGGCGGCTCCTTCCGGTTTGGGGGGCTGGTATAGCCCGGTCAGCTTCTCATGTCAGTTGCTTCGAACCGGTCTGCGGTGCGCAGCTCGGGGAAGCGCCAGGCCCATAGGCCGGTGACGATGACCGCGCCGATGCCGCCCGCCACCACTGCTTCCACCGGGCCGAGCCAGGCGGCGGTCATGCCGCTTTCAAACTCGCCGAGCTCGTTCGATGCGCCGATGAACAGCCCTGATACCGAGGATACCCGGCCGCGCATCGAATCGGGCGTGTGCAGCTGGATGAGCGAGGAGCGGACATAGACCGAGATCATGTCTGCCGCGCCGAGCAGGGTGAGGGCGGAGAGCGACAGCGGCATCGAGCGGCTGAGCCCGAACACGATGGTGGCGATGCCGAACAGGGCGACGCCGGCGAACATGACCGGGCCGACATTGCGCGCCAGCGGCCGGAAGGCGAGGCTGAGGGCGGCGACCGCCGCACCGGCTGCGGGGGCGGCGCGCAGCGGGCCGAGCCCTTCCACGCCGACATGGAGGATATCGCGCGCATAGACCGGCAGCATGGCGGTGGCGCCGCCCAGCAGCACGGCGAACAGATCGAGGCTGATGGCGCCGAGCACGATGCGGTTGCGCCGCACATAGCCCAGCCCTTCGAGGAGGCTGCGGACGGGGGAGAGGGTGGAGGGTGCCGGGCGCTCCACCGGGCCGATGAGCAGCAGCGCCACCAGCGAAAGCGCGAACATGACCGCGGCGGTGGCATAAGCCGTGGTATCGGACACCGCATAGAGGAAGGCGCCGAGCGGCGGGCCGGCGACGGCGCCGGTTTGCCAGGCGATGGAATTGAGCGCGATGGCGGACGGCAGCAGCCGGCGCGGCACCAGATTGGGCGCGAGCGCTGCCAGCGAAGGGCCGGCGAGGGCGCGGCCGACGCCGAGCAGCGCGGCCACGGCGAACAGCGCCGGCAGGCTTATGGAATCAAGATAGGTGAGGGCGGCAAGGGCTGCAGCACAGGCCAGTTCGAGAAGGATGGCGGCGCGGGCGATGATCCGCCGGTCCACCCGGTCTGCGATCACGCCGATGAACAGGCTTAGCAGCAGCAGCGGCAGGAATTGCACCAGCCCGATGAGGCCGAGCAGCAGCGCCGCCTCGCGCGGGGGCATGGTGGCGCGGGCGAGATCATAGACCTCCCAGCCGATGACGATGACCATCATCATGCCCGCGATGGTGGCGAACAGCCGGGCCGCCCAGAAGGCGCGGTAATCGGGCAGCCGGAACGGCTCGGGGACGGTGATCACGCGCCCAGCGCATAAGCGCTGGCAGGGGTGGCGGCAACTGCCAGCAGCCGCAGAAACCGCCGCCCGCAGGGTGTGCCCGGCCGGCGCCGCCATAATGGTTGCATCACTGCGCCTGATTAACGATAATATTTGCTAGTGAAGCGTCGTTACTTAGTGCCTTTTGCAAAGAGGAGGGGGCAATGTTCGCGCTTCGCAGCATGATTGGCTATGTAGTGGGGGGTTGCTATGCTTTTGCAGCCCTGCTGTTGATGGGGCTGGCTTGGATGGGGCTGGAAAACAGCTTCGGCATGCTTCCTTCGATTGGTTTTCTCGTATTGAGTATAGCCGTTCGCGTTAATCTATTCGTAGTAATTGGCGGCTTTCTGTTTGCGCTGAACATCTGGGGGATGGGGGCATTCGAGGCGCTGCTGTTCGTGTTGCCTTCGGGGCTTATCCTAGAGCCAGGCATGGTGCGCAGTGTGTGGCGCGCCTTGACCGGTGTGGCGGTGCCCGAGCCGGGCAGCGCGCTGCCGGTAAATCACCCCCTCGCCGGGCGCACCAGTTCCACAAACCCGGCCACGATCCGCCGCCGCCCGGCGTGACTGAACTCGACTTCCAGCTTGTCATCTTCCACCGCGATCACCGTGCCGGGGCCGAACTTTGCATGATGCACTTCGGCCCCGGGCGCCATGCCGGGGGGCAGGGTGGCGCGAGGATGGGGCTCGGCACGGATATTGATGAGCGCGCCGCGGCTGCTTGCGGCTCTGCTGGCTGAACTGCCACCGGAACTGCCGCCGAAATTGCTGCTGGCGCTTGCGGCACTCTGCGTTGCCCTTGCCCAGCCGGGGCCGCGCCCGGTGGCGCGCTGGGCGTTGCCGAGCGCATCCCCGAACGGATCGTGCGCGCCGAGCGCTGCCCGCCACAGGCTGGCGCCGCCGGAAAGCGTGCTGTGGCTCTCGGTGGTTGCTTCGGGAAGCTCCTCGATGAAGCGCGAGGGGATGGACGCGGTCCAGCTGCCGTAGATGCGGCGGTTGGCGGCGTGGAGGATGGTGGCGCTGGTGCGGGCGCGGGTGATGCCGACATAGGCCAGCCGGCGCTCCTCCTCCAGCCCGGCATTGCCGCTTTCATCGAGCGCGCGGCTGTTGGGGAACAGCCCTTCCTCCCAGCCGGGCAGGAACACATGGTCGAACTCCAGCCCCTTGGCGGCGTGGAGCGTCATGATCGTGATCTTCTCGGCATTGTCGGACGCGTCATTGTCCATGACCAGGCTGACGTGCTCCAGGAAGCTGACCAGCGAGGGGTAATCCTCCATCGCGCGGAACAGCTCCTGAAGGTTATCGATCCGGCCGGCGGCATCGGGCGAGCGGTCTGCCTGCAGCATGGCGACATAGCCCGATTCCTCGAGGATGATGCGGGCCAGATCGGGGTGGGGGATGTGCGCGGCTTCCTCCCGCCAGCGGGCGAGGTTTTTCACCAGCTCGGCCAGCCCGCGCCGGGCGGCGCCGCCCAGCAGGTCCGTCTCCACGATCTGGCGGGCGGCTTCGGGTAGCGGCCGGTCGAGGCTGCGGGCGAAATGGTGGAGCGATGCCATCGCCTTGTCCCCCAGCCCGCGGCGCGGGGTGTTGATGATCCGCTCGAACGCCAGCGCATCGCCCGGCGACGCGATGAGGCGCAGATAGGCCAGTGCATCGCGCACCTCCGCACGTTCATAAAAGCGGAAACCGCCGACGATGCGGTAGGGCAGGCCGATGCTGATGAACCGGTCTTCAAACTCCCGCGTCTGGTGCTGGGCGCGGACCAATATCGCCATTTCGGTAAGGCGCGCACCTTCGCGGGCCAGCCGCTCCGCCCGGTCGCCCACCTGCCGGGCCTCCTCGGGCGCATCCCATACGCCGACCAGCTGCACCGGCTCGCCAGCGGCACGGTCGGTGGTGAGGGTCTTGCCCAGCCGGCTGCTGTTGTGCGCGATGAGCGCGTTGGCGGTGCTGAGGATCTGCGGCTGCGAGCGGTAATTCTGTTCGAGCCGTATCATCACCGCGCCGGCAAAATCTGCCTCGAAGCGCAGGATATTGGCCACTTCCGCGCCGCGCCAGCTGTAGATGGACTGATCATCATCGCCCACGCACGCGATGTTGCGGCGGGTGGCGGCAAGCTGCTTCAGCCAGCTGTACTGGGCCGAATTGGTGTCCTGATATTCATCGACCATGATGTATTTGAAGCGGTCCTGCCACTGCGCCAGCACATCGGGGTGCCGTTCGAAAATGGTGAGCATGTGGAGCAGCAGATCGCCGAAATCGGCAGCGTTCAGGGCTGCCAGTCGCTGCTGGTAGCGGGCGTAGAGGGCGGGCGCTGCGCCGTCGCCGAATTCGCCTGCATCGGCGGCGCCAAGCTGGTCCGGCCTCAGCCCGCGGTTTTTCCAGCGGTCGATGAGGCTGGCGAGCGCCTTTGCGGGCCAGCGTTTATCATCGAGCCCGGCTTCGGCGATGGTCTGCTTCAACAGCCGCAGCTGATCATCGGTATCGAGGATGGTGAAGCTCGGCTCCAGCCCGACCAGCCCGGCGTGGCGGCGGAGCATTTTTGCCGCCACCGAATGGAAGGTGCCGAGCCAGGGCAGGCCCTCACTCATTGGGCCGAGCAGCTGCTCCATGCGGTGGCGCATCTCGCGCGCGGCCTTGTTGGTGAAGGTGACCGCCAGCACCTGCGAGGGCCAGGCCAGCCGGCTGTAGAGGATATGCGCCAGCCGGGAGGTGAGGGCGCGGGTCTTGCCGGTGCCGGCGCCTGCGAGAATGAGCACCGGGCCTTCGGTGGTGAGCACGGCTTGCCGCTGCGGCGCATTGAGGCCGGCGAGCCAGGGCGGCGAATCGGTGGGAGGCGGCGACGAATCCATTGTGAACAGTTAGGGAACGCGGGCGGCTGTGGGAAGGGGCTGCCTAAACCGGTGATGGCGGGCGCCGTGAAGCTGGATGGGTTGTTGGTCCCCCGCCTGTGGAGCTGTTGATGTCGGTGATGTTCCGCCCGCCGAGTGTGATCAGCAGCGAGATCGGCTGGGTGCAGACGCTGGGTTTCCGCCAGGGGCGGGAGGCGTTTTTTGCCCGGGTGCGGGCGGCGCAGATGGCGGCGCTCAATCGCTATGTGCCGTTCAATGTCGGGCTGTTCATGCTCAACGTGCTGATATTGGCGAATGTGCTGGGCGGCCACCGCGAGGCCGGGTTCATGGCCGCCTGGGCCACGCTGCTGGGCGGGCTTTCGGCGGTTTGGATGGTGCGGTTTGCCCAGTCCCGCCGGCGCGGCGAGGCTGGCGAGGCTACCGCCCGGCATTTCTGGCTGGTGACCGCCGAGGTGCTGTGCTTTGGCCTGTTATGGGCGGTGATGGCGGTGGTGATGACGCCGGCTGCATCGGCCGATGCGCAGGCGCTGATCCTGCTGCTTTCGCTGGTGGCGATGGGCGCCTGCGGCTTTGCTACCGCGATGATGCCGGTGTGCGGGATTGTGACCGCCACGCTGATCGGCGCCGGGATCATGGTGGCGCTGCCGGTGACATCGGCCATCTTCAGCGCCCCGGTGGTGGTTGCCATGGCGACCTATTGGCTGGTGATCGTGCGCGGCATTCTGGTGACCAGCCGGGCCTTCATCCAGCGGATGCGGGTGGAGGCGGACCTGAGCGAGCGCAACGAGGTGGTGCAGCTGCTGCTGAACGAGTTTGAGGCCAATGGCTCGGACTGGCTGCTGGAGATTGATGCCGAAGGGCGGTTTACCCATGTTTCGGACCGCTTTGTGAAGGTGGCGCGCCGGGCGGAATTTCAGCTGCTCGGCCATTCCTTCCGGTCGCTCGCCAGCGGTGCCGATGCGGCGGGCCATGGCCTGAACCATATATTCGAGGCGCGGCTGCCGTTCCGCGACCTGGTGGTGCCGATGCTTATCGAGGGCGAGGAGCGCTGGTGGGCGCTTTCGGGCACCCCCAAATTCGATGCGGCGGGCGTTTTCAGCGGTTTCAGGAGCGTGGGCCGCGATGTGACCGAGGTGCGCCGCACGCAGGAGCGGATCGCCAGCCTGGCGCGGTTCGACCCATTGACCGGCCTGGCCAACCGCACACTTTTTCACGAGGCGCTGGACACCGAACTGGCGAGGGCCGATCGCGGCGGCGCGCAGGCGGCGCTGCTGTTCATCGACCTCGACCGGTTCAAGCCGGTGAACGACGCTTATGGCCATGCGATGGGCGACCGGCTGCTGATTGCGGTGGCCGAGCGGCTGCGCCACGCGGCTGGGCCGGAGGCGACGGTGGCGCGGCTGGGCGGCGACGAATTTGCAGTGGTGATCGGCGAGGCGGACGTTGCCACTGCCGAGGCGATTGGCCGGGCGATTATCGAGGCGGTTGGGGCGCCGTTTCCCATCGATGATCAGATGCTCGGGATTGGCGCCAGCATTGGCTGGGCGCTGGGGCCGGCAGACGGTGCCACGGCCGAACGGCTGCTCAAATGCGCCGATCTGGCGCTGTATGAGGTAAAATCATCCGGCCGGGGTGCGGCCTGCCGCTTTGCGCCGGCCATTCGCGAGCGCGCCGAGGAGCGCCGCTTTCTGGAGCGCGCGCTGGCGGATGCGCTGGCGAAGGAGCAGTTCAGCCTGGCCTTTCAGCCGGTGGTGCACGCGGCCGACGAGCGGATAACCGGCTTTGAGGCGCTGCTGCGCTGGGACCACCCCGAGCTTGGCCGGGTGCCGCCGGACCGGTTTATTCCGGTGGCGGAGGAGACCGGCGCGATTGTGGCGATTGGCCATTGGGTGATCCGCGAGGCGTGCCGCTGGGCCGGGGGCTGGCCGGAGGAGTTGAGCATCGCGGTGAATCTTTCGCCGGCACAGATCGATGATCCGGCGCTGGTGGGGGTTATCAAGGCAGCGCTGGCGGAAAACCGGCTGAGCGCCGGCCGGCTGGAGCTGGAGATTACCGAGCGGCTGTTTGTCGATGAGCGGCCCAGCACCATCGAGCGGCTGGCGGCGCTGAACGCCATCGGCATCCGCTTTGCGCTGGATGATTTCGGCACCGGTTATTCGGCGCTCGGGTATCTGCAAAAGGCGGCGTTCAGCCGGATAAAGATCGACCGCAGCTTTGTGCAGCGGGCGGCACCGGGCAGCGAGGCCAGTGCCATAATCGAGGCGATCGTGCGGATGGCGACATCGTTGCAGATGACCACCACGGCGGAGGGGACCGAAACCCGCGCCGAATTCGAGACGGTGCGCGACCTCGGCTGCGTGGATGTGCAGGGCTATCTGTTTGGCCGGCCGATGCCTGCCGAAGCGGCCGATGCGCTGGCGCGGGGGCTTGCCAAAGCGGAGCCGGAACGGCTGGCGGCAGAATAAATCAATTATCGACCCAGAAGCGCAGCAGCGTGTGGGCGATGGCCATGGGCGGCGGCACCATCCATTCGGCGGTGCCGGCGAGTGCTGCCTGCACTTCGCTTCGGGTGACCCAGCGGGCTTCTTCCAGCTCATCCTCGTCGATGGTCAGTTCCACGCCCTTTGCTTCGGCGAGGCAGGCGATCATGAGCGAGGAGGGGAAGGGCCAGGGCTGGCTGGCGAGGTAGCGCACCCGGCCGGTGCGGATGCCGGCTTCCTCATAAAGCTCGCGGGCCACGGCTTCTTCAAGGCTCTCGCCTTGTTCCACAAAGCCGGCAAGCGCCGAATACAAGCGCGGCGGAAAGCCCGGTTGGCGGCCGACCAGCGCATGATCGCCCTTCACCGCCAGCATGATGACCACCGGATCGGTGCGCGGAAAATGTTCGGCCGCGCACGCGCCGCAGCTGCGCCCATAGCCGGCCTTGGCAATTTCGGTGGGGGCGCCGCAATTGGCGCAGAAGAGGTGCCTTTCGTGCCACGCCAGCAGCGAGCGGGCATGGGCGAGGATGGCGGCGCGGCCATCGCCCAGCAGCTGGGCGGCGGCGCGGGCATCCATGGTGCGGCCGCCCAGCGCCTCGATGATAGGTGCTGCGCTGGTGGCGGCGGCAAAGCGTGGGCTGCCGTCTGGCGCCAGCCCGAGGAACACCGACAGCGCATCGGCGGGAAGCTCGGAACGGTGCAGCCATTGGAAATCGGGCGTGTCTCCCGCCGTCATCAATGGCCGGAGGGTGTCGAACACCAGCCAGCGGGCGGCGGGATCGGCGCGCAGCGGGACCAGTGCGGCGGGATCGCGGCGCAGATGGTCGGCGCGGTCGAGCGGCGAGCCGGTGAGGCCGGTCGGCATCGGCCCTGCGCCAGCAAAAAGATCGGTCATGCAGTCTCCAGTGGCAGGGGGGTGGCGCGGGCGAGGGTGGCGGCCTTGGCAAACAGCGTGGGCAGGCCGGGCAGTGCATCGACTGGCCACCATTGGCCCTCGACCTCCGGGCGGGCGGGCAGGCGCAGGCCATCGACCGAAAGTTCCAGCTCGAAATGGGTGAAGCCGTGGCGCACGGCCCCCAGCCGCTGCCAGCGGCCGGCGAGCGGCGGGGTTGCGGCGGGCGCCTGCTCTGCCCAGTCAGAAGCCGGCAGCGCCGCCATGCCACCCAGCAGGCCGCGCGCCGGGCGCTGGATAAGGAGGACATGGCCTTCCGCCTCCAGCCACCAGGCCAGACCCTTGCGCAGCGGCCGGGCGCGGCGCGGGGCTTTGACCGGAAAAGCCTCCATGGTGCCCGCCGCGGCTGCCGCACAGCCGGGCTGCAGCGGGCAGGCGGGGCAGGCGGGTGCGCGCGGGGTGCAGCGGCTGGTGGCAAGGTCCATCAGTCCTTGCGCGAAATCTGCGGCTGCAAGGCCGGGGGGTGTAAGCCGTTCCAGCACAGCAGCGATTTCGGCGCGGGCGACTGGCAGCGGCGTGCCGATGGCGGCGTAGCGGCTGATCACCCGCTCCACATTGCCATCGATGATGATGGCCCGCTGGCCGAAAGCGAAGGCGGCGATGGCGGCGGCGGAATAGGGGCCGATTCCCGGCAGCGTGCGGAGCGCAGCCTCGCCCATGGGCAGCTGGCCGTCGTAGCTGGCCGCCACCGCGCGCGCGGCGGCCAGCAGGTTGCGGGCGCGGGCATAATAGCCGAGCCCGGCCCAGGCCTGCATCACCTCTGCATCATCTGCTGCGGCAAGCGCTGCAAAGCCCGGCCAGCGGGCGGTGAAGCGGGCGAAATAGGGCTGCACGGCGATGACGCCGGTTTGCTGGAGCATGATTTCCGCCAGCCAGACCCGGTAGGGCCAGTCTGCATCCATGGGCAGCGGTGTGCCCGGCATGCGCCGCCATGGCAGCGGCCGGGCATGGGCGCTGTACCAGCCGAGCAGCGCCTGTGTGGCCATGGTGTCGGCGGTGTGCATCCGGCCTCTGCTATGGCATGAACCGGGGCATGGCCAGAGACTCGATTCCACCGCCCGAGCGGCAGCCTCCAGCCGAGCGGCAACGGCGCGTGCGCAGCGTGGCCGAGCTGGTGCCGGCGGTGGGCGGAGTGGCGTTTCGCCGCTTCGGCGCAGCACAGGGTGCGCTGGTGGCGCGCTGGGCAGAGATTGTGGGCGCCGCCTATGCCCGGCACAGCCGGCCCGAGGGCTTGCGCTTTGCGCGCGGGGAGAAGACCGGCGGCACGCTGGAAATTGCGGTGACCGGCGCGCTGGCACCGATGCTGGCGCATGTGGAGCCGCAGCTGGTGGAGCGCGCCAACCGGCTGCTGGGGGCCGGGCTGGTGGCGAAGATCCGCCTGCGCCATGCTGATTTCAACCCCGCGCCTGCGCCTGCGCCAAAGCCGCCGCCGGTCGAGCTTTCAGCCGAGACGAGATCGACCCTGAAGGCGATTGAAGACCCGGAGCTGCGCGCCAGCCTGGAGGCGCTCGCGCGGGCGCTGGCGGAAGGGCGGGGGCCGCCGATCATCCGGTAACGGGCGCTGGATGGCCGGTGCGGGATTTTCGCGCGCGCATCCTTGTTTGGCAGGGCTGCTTTGCCCTATGACTTGCAGCGGTATCCGGGCCGACGGGCCGGCCGCTTTGGAAGGATTGAGAATAGTGTCCATGCGTAGTTCCGCCCCCTCGATGCTGGCGCTTGCCGCTGTGCTGCTGATTGCCGCTGGTTGCGACGCTGCCGACACGTCCGCCACCGCCAGTAACAGCGCCAGTGCGCCTGTGGCGATGAGCGCGGCTTCGGCTGCCGGTGCTGCGGGCGCCACTGCCGGCAAACCCTGGACCGAGGTGACGGCAATGACGCCGGAGGGCGGGTTTCGCATGGGCAACCCCAATGCCAAGGTGAAGCTCATCGAGTTTGCGTCGCTCACCTGCCCGCACTGCAAGGATTTTCATGCAGCCGCGATGACAAGTATCAAGAACAAATATGTGGCGAGCGGCAATGTCTCCTACGAGTTCCGCAATTTTGTGCTGAACGGGCCGGACTATGCGGCATCGCTGCTGGCGCGCTGTCAGGGGGCGGGGCCGTTCTTCGGCCTGCTGGGTGCGTTTTTTACCGACCAGACGAGCTGGACCGAGCCTTTCATGAAGCTGACGCCTGAGGACAGCGCGCGCATTGGTGCGCTTCCGCAAGACCAGCAGATTGCTGCCATGGCCAGCGCCGGGCAGCTTGATGCCTATGTGCGGACAAGGGGTATTCCGCGCGCCAAATTCGATGCCTGCCTGGCCGACCCCAAGGCGATCAAGACCATTGCCGACCTGCGCACCCAGGCAACCGACCAGTATAAGCTGACCGGCACGCCGGGGTTCATCATCAACGGCAACACCCAGGCGGATGTCTATGATTGGAAGACGCTGGAGCCGCGCCTGATCGCAGCGCTGCAATAGGCTGCTGCATTGGAATTCCGGCGCCTTCGGCTGGCGGGGTTCAAATCCTTCGTCGAGCCGGCCGAGCTCAGGATCGAGCCGGGCCTGACCGGTGTTGTGGGCCCCAATGGCTGCGGCAAATCCAACCTGCTGGAAGCGCTGCGCTGGGTGATGGGGGAAGCCAGCCCGAAATCCATGCGATCGGGCGGCATGGACGATGTGATTTTTGCGGGCACCGGCTCAAGGCCATCACGCAGCTTTGCGCAGGTGACTTTGGGGCTGGCGGGAAGTGCGGGCGAAGAGATTGAGGTTGCCCGCCGGATCGAGCGGGGCACCGGATCGGACTATCGGCTGAACGGCCGCGATGCGCGCGCACAGGACATCAGGCTGTTGTTTGCCGATAGTGCCACCGGCGCGCATTCGCCAGCGATTGTGGGGCAGGGGCGGATAAGCGCCATCATTGCGGCAAAGCCCGTGGAGCGGCGCGCGCTGCTGGAAGAAGCTGCGGGCATTGCCGGGCTGCACGTGCGCCGGCGGGAGGCGGAAATTCGGCTGCGCGCCGCCGAGGCCAATCTGGGCCGGCTGGACGAGGTGGTGCGCACCGTGGAGGCGCAGATTACCGGGCTGCGCCGGCAGGCGCGGGTGGCCGAGCGGTACCGCGCGCTTTCGGATGAGATTCGCAGCGCGGAGGCGGCATGGCTGTTTGCGCGCTGGCTGGCGGCACGGGCTGCGGCCGAGGCGGCGGCGGCTGCCATGGCGGCTGCCGAGGCGCTGACCACCGAGCGCACGCGCGCGGCGGCCGCACTGGCGGCGCAGGTGGCAGACGCGCAAGCCGCGCTGCCGGCGCTGCGGCAGGCGGAGGCGGAGGCGGCAGCAGAGGTGCAGGCGCAGCGGCAGGCACGCGCGCTGCTGGAGGCGGAAGCCGAGACCGGTGGCAGGCGAAACACCGCGCTTGCCGGCCAGCTGACAGCGATTGCCCGCGACAGTGCGCGCGAGGTGAGCCTGGCCGAGGATGCCGCGGCTGCCGAGGCGCGGCTGGTGGAGGAGGGCGACCGGCTGGTGGCCGCGCGCGCTGCGGCGCAAGCGGCATTGCCGGCGCTGGAGCAGACCGCCGCCGGCCGCAAGGCCGAAGCCGGCGAGGCGGAGACCAGGCTGGGCGCAGCCCTTGAGGCGCATGCCCAGGCGGCGGGGGAAGCGCGCAGCCGGGCGGAGGCGGCGCGGACCGCAGCCGAGCGGCTGGCGCGGGCCGAGGCGGAATTAAGGGCGCTTGAGGGGCGCCGGGCGGCGCTGCCGCAGGCGCCGCAGACAGACAGCCTGTCTGGAAAAGTGCAGGCGGCCGAGCAGGCGCTGGCTAAAGCCGATTCTGGATTGTCCGGAGCGGAGGCGGCGCGGCCGGTGGCGGATGCCGCGCGCGACGGGGCGGCGGCGGTTCAGGCAGCGGCACGATCGACGCTTGCCGGGCTGAGCGCGGAGGCTGAGGCGCTGGCGCGGCGGCTGGCAGCGGACGGCGAGGCCAGGGCGCGCATTGCGGAGCAGATACAGACCGACCCCGGCTATGAGGCGGCGCTGGCGGCGGCGCTGGGGGATGATCTGGATGCCGGCGG
>JBBQIP010000069.1:0-12547 GCA_038325045.1 Sphingomonadales bacterium | reverse complement strand
CGATGCGGGGGAGGCCGAGGGTCAAGGGACAATCATCGTGGCGAAACTCGCCCACGCAATCCTGCGGCCGAAAAACTGCCAGCCCACGCGAGGTTTTTACCCCCGTCTCGTCGCGGCTGCTTCCCAGATACAGAAGATAGGGGCTCCGAACCATCTCGACCTGCCTGTTTGTGTGCGGATAGCTGTTGAATAGCCTTGCCGGCGCTTCCCGGTCGAGCAGTTAAACGAATCTCGCGCGGCCGGCCGCGCCGATCTGAAATCATCGCTTTCGGGCAGCATGCGGATGAGCATAAGAATGTCGGCATCCGGCTAATGCCGAAAGGGGAGTCTCGACCATGAATCTCGCTCGCTTCACGCGCCGGCGCTATACGCCGCATGCCACGGCCATCGAGCCGATGCCGCACCTTTCGCGTGAGCTTGGCGGCGCCCGGCTTTTTGTGAAGCGCGATGATCTGCTCGGCTTGACCGGTGGCGGCAACAAGACCCGCAAGCTGGAATTTCTGGTTGCCGACGCGCTGGCGAAAGGGGCCGATACGCTGATCACGGTTGGCGCCGTCCAGTCCAACCATTGCCGGCTCACGCTCTCGGCCGCCGTGCGCGAGGGCCTCAAATGCCAGCTGGTGCTCGAACAACGGGTGCCCGGCAGCTATGATCCTGCGGCATCTGGCAATAATTTCCTGTTCGACCTGCTGGGTGTGGAAAAGATCGAGGTGGTCGATCTCGGCGCCGATCTTGCCGGCACGATGGCGGGCATGCTGGCCGCGCTGGAAGCACAGGGCCGGCGCGGGTACATCATTCCGGGCGGTGGCTCCAATCCGCTCGGTTCGCTCGGCTATGTCGCCTGCGCCGAGGAGATATTGCAGCAGAGCTTCGACATGGGCCTGAACTTTGACCGTATCGTGGTAGCCAGCGGCAGCGCCGGCACCCATGCCGGGCTGATAACCGGCCTGATCGGCAACAGCGCCGGCATTCCGATAACGGGCATAAATGTGCGCCGGCCGCGCGCCGAGCAGGAAGCGAATGTCTACAAGCTGGCGGTCGAGGTTGCGGCCCTTGCCGGATCGGCAATGCCGATCCCGCGCGAAGCAATCGTCTGCCGCGACGAATGGGTGGGACCGGGCTATTCGCTGCCCACACCCGCCATGATCGACACGGTGAGGCTTTTCGCCCGCACGGAAGGAATTCTGCTCGATCCTGTCTATACCGGCAAGGCGGCGGCGGGGCTGGTCGATATGGTGCGCTCGGGCGAGATTGCGCGCGATGAGCGGGTGCTGTTCGTCCACACCGGCGGCTCTCCGGTGCTGTATGCCGCACAGTCCATCTTGGCGGCCTAGCGCTTATTACCCTGAGCAGGAGAGACAGGATGCGCGCTTTTCTACTCGCCGCGGCACTGCTGCTGGCCAGTGGCCCCATGCTGGCACCGGCTGCAGCCCAGCCTGCGCCAGCGAACCAGGCCCGGATAACCGACCCCGTCGTGGTGCTCAAAACCGCTCCCGGCACGGATTATTTCCTCGCCAACAACAGCCAGGTCGAAACCTGGCTGAAGACCGTGGCGGCAGAAAGCGACCGCATGAAGCTGGTCAGCATCGGCAAGACCGCCGAAGGCCGCGAGCAATTTATGGCGATCGTCTCGGCGCCGGACAACATCCGCAACCTTGAGAAATACCGGAAGATTTCAGAGCGTCTGGCGCTGGCCAAGGGCCTTACCGACGAGACCGCCAGGGCGCTGGCCGCCGAAGGCAAGGCTGTGGTGTGGATCGATGCCGGCCTGCACGCGACCGAGGTCACCAATGTGCAGACCCATGTCCAGATCATTCATGAGATGCTGACCAGGAACGATCCGGAAACCCTGCGGCTGCTGGGCGATGACATAATATTGTTCGTTTTCGCCAATCCGGACGGGCTGGAGCTGGTGGCGGACTGGTACATGCGCTCGTCCGACAAGACCAAGCGCGAGGTCAATTCCATTCCGGTACTGTATCAGAAGTACATCGGCCACGATAACAACCGCGACAGCTTCATTTCCAACCAGCCGGAAACCACCAACATGAACCGCGCGGCCTATCGCGAATGGTTCCCGCAGATCTTTTACGACGAGCACCAGACCGGGCCGGTTGGCACGGTGGTGTTCATCCCGCCGTTCCGCGACCCCTATAATTTCAACTATGAGCCGCTGGTCATCAACCAGACCGATGCGGTGGGTACCGCCATGCACGCGCGGCTGGTGGCGCAGGGCAAGGGCGGCTCGGTGTCACGTTCCGGGGCGACCTATTCCACATGGTTCAACGGCAGCCTGCGCACGACCGGCTATTTCCATAACCAGATCAGCATATTGACCGAGATCATCGGAAGCCCCACGCCGATGGAAATTCCGTTCGTGCCCGCAAAACAGCTCGGCCGCCAAGAAGGCGTGCTGCCGATCGCGCCGCAGAAATGGCACTTCCAGCAGTCAATCGACTATATAAAGGAGATGGACCGGGCAGTGCTGGACTATGCCTCTCGCTACCGCGAAACCCTTCTCTACAACCGCTACATCATGGGCCGGAACCAGATCGGCAAAGGCAGCGAAGACAGCTGGGTGGTGACCCCCAAGCGGATCGACGCCGCCAGGGCTGCAGCCGATAGCCTTGCCGGCGAGGATGGGCGCACCATCCTTCCGAGCTCCCTCTACAACAGCGTGCTGCAAGACCCGGCGATGCGGGCGCCGCGTGCCTATGTCATGTCGGCAACCGGCCAGGCCGACATGCCGACAACGGTCAAGTTCCTGAACGCGCTCATCAAGACCGGGATCGAGGTTGAGAAGGCCGACAAGGGCTTCAGCCATGGCGGCAAGGACTATCCGGCGGGCTCCTATGTCGTGCGCACCGACCAGGCGTTCCGCCCCCACGTGCTGGACATGTTCGAGCCGCAGGATCACCCGCAGGATTTCGCCTATCCGGGCGGGCCGCCGATCAAGCCCTATGATGTTACCGGCTATACGCTGGCCTATCAGATGAACATCGGCTTCGACCGGATGCTGGACGGCGCGCCGCCGCACTTTCCGCTGGTGGCAGACGTGATCGAAACGCCGCCGCCCGGCCGGATGCTGGGCGCGGGCAACGCCGGCTTTGTGGTGAGCCATGCGCTGAATAACAGCTTCACCCTCACCAACCGGCTGCAGAAGGCGGGTGCGCGGGTTTATTGGCTCAAGCAGGCCAGGACCATCGATGGCGTTGCGCTGGCGCCGGGCGCCCTGTGGATTCCGGCAGGCGGCCAGGCCCGGCGTATCGTGGAGGAGGCGGTGCGCAGCCTTGGCATCGATGCGCATGCCGTGGCGGCAAAGCCGGCCGGGGACACCATCACCATCAAGGCGCCGCGTATCGGGCTTGTCGATATCTATGGCGGCTCGATGGCTTCCGGCCATACCCGCTGGATCTTCGAGCAATATGAGTTTCCCTATACCCGCGTCTATCCGCAGGAGCTCGACAGGGGCGGGCTGCACAGGAAATATGACGTGCTGCTATTCCAGACCGATGTCATGGGCCGCCGCGAACGTCCGCAGCCCGATGCGGAGGATATTCCGGCAGAGTGGCTCATGGCTCTCGGCCGGATCACGCCGGAAAAGACCATGCCGCAGGTCGCCGCCTTCGCGAAGGCCGGCGGCACGGTGATCACCGTGGGCGATGCCTCCGCAATGGCGCCGGAACTCGGCGTGCCGGTGGTGAACGCGCTTTCCACCATGGATGCCAGCGGCAACCGCACAGCACTTGCGAGCACCAAATTCTATGTTCCCGGTTCGGTGCTGGAGGCGAAGGTCGATATCAATGCCCCTCTTGGCTATGGCATGCCCGAGCGGGCCTATGTCTTTTATAACAACAACCCCACTTACAGCTTTGCCGCCGGCACGCCGGGGGTGAAGCGGGTTTCGTGGTTTGACAGCAAGGAGCCGCTGCGCTCCGGATGGGCATGGGGGCAGCAGGCGCTTGAAAATACCAGCGCGGTTATCGAAGCCACGCTCGGTCGCGGCCGGGTGCTGGTGCTGGCGCCCGAAGTAACCCAGCGCGGCCAGGCCTATGGCACCTTCAAGCTGCTGTTCAACGCCGTGATGTATGGCCCGAGCGCAGCTGGAGACGAGCGCGAGGACTGAGGGCGCCGCTACTGCATCGCTGCGCCGGATAGCGCCAGCACGGTCGCGAGGCCGATCGCCATGTGCTTTACGGTCTCCTCACGGTCCAGCAGCAGCGCCTCGTCAAGCGAGTGGCTGCGCTCGGTCTGAAAGCCCGAACCGAGCGTGACGGCGGGAATACCCAGGCTCATCGGAAGGTTGGAATCGGTTGAGCTTGCGCCAAAGCTCGGGGTGGCGCCGCCGGCCACCACAGCTGCGCCGGCAACCTGCACGATCTCGGATGTAAACGGGGTGGCGCCTACCGGGCGGTCGCCGATCAGCTTCGCATCGGCAGTGATGGCCCCGCGCGCAGTGGAGCGGGTGGCATTTTCCAGATCGACCGCCTTGGTTACCAGCGCCAGCAGATAATCCTCCTCGCGCTTCAATTCGGCGACCCCTTCCGAACGCATGTCGACCGTCATCGACATTTCGAAGGGAATGGAATTGACCGAGGTTCCGCCTTCGACAATGCCGATGTTGAACACGGTGCGCGGCTTGGCCGGCACCTGCATCTTGCCGAATTCGACCATGGCGGTTCCCATGGCATAGGCCGGGCTCACCAGCCCGAAAGCGCCGAAGCTGTGGCCGCCCGGGCCCTTGAAGCTGACCTTGTAGCGCCTGGAGCCGACCCCGGCATCGGTGACCCGGGCGCGGCCCGGCTCGAAGGAGATGAACTGCTTGATCCGGTCCTTGTACTTGCCCTTGGTGAACAGGTATTTCACGCCGCGCAGGTCGCCCTCGCCCTCCTCGCCCACATTGCCCATGAACAGTATATCACCGCTTGTGGTGATGTTGGCGGCCTTCATCGCGCGGATGAAGGCGAGCAGAACCGGCAGGCTGCAGGTATCATCGCCCACACCCGGCGCCAGCAGCTTGTTGCCCTCGCGGCGGACCTTCACATTGGTGCCTTCCGGAAAAACCGTATCGAGGTGCGCGGTCACCACCAGCAGCGAGCCGTCGCCGCTGCCCTTCCACAAGCCCATTACATTGCCTTCGGCGTCCATCTCGACATCGGCCAGCCCTTCGGCGCGCAGCATCTCCAGATAGGCGCGGCCCCTGGCCTCTTCCTTGAAGGGGGGCGCCGGGATCTCGGTGAGCGTGATGACCTCCTGGATGATCCGGTCATAATCGCTGTCGAGCGAGGCGCGGGCGGTCCCGAAGCTCTTGCTCGCCATCAGTTTCTGCATGGCGGCAATCTGGGCGGGCGCCACGGTCTGGGCGGTGGCCGGAACCGCTGCGGCGGCCAGCAGCAGGAAGGCAAGCGAAGCGCGGATGGACATGGAAAAACCCCTTTTGCTGACTGGCGAACGCGCGGCCGGCGGGCCTGCACCCGGGCCTGCACCCGGGCCTGCACCGTGCTGCTGCCGCCCGGACCTTGTGCTAGCGGCCACCGGCTGTGCCATTGCCTCTCCGGCGAAACCATTGGTGGCAAGGATGGCCGAGAACCCCGGAGCGAACTTTCTCGAAGTCATCTCAAACCTTCCCCGATAGCGATAGCGACGGCGCAAAAAGACCCATGGCCAGTGGCCTGGCGCAGGTTCCCCGGTGCCGGTGGTCCAGTCAAATCAATTGCGCTTCCAACGCCGGTAAACGGGCTTTCAACTGTCACGGCGCGGTGCGGCCGTGATCGCACCCTCCTGCTGGGTGCCGGGCCTCCCGAAACCGGAAACACCGGCACATTGGCACATTGGCGCGGAAGGGAAGCGCTTGCCTTCCGGGGCCATCCATGTTGTCATCCCGGTCTGGATGTCCTTGCTGGGGTCGGTCACCGCCCAAGATATCGGCGCCGATTATTTTCCCCCTCAATGGCTCTGGTGTGTTGCTGCGTGCGTCCGGTCGCTGCAGCAGATCGTATCCTTATTGGCGCCAAGAGGGCGGCCGCGTTTTTTCACCGGGTGATGTTGGTCCTGTCCGGCAACACCGACAGCATGGATGAAGGAGAGCGAGCATGACCAAGCAGAATGATACCCCCGAACCCATCAACGACGAAGCGCTGGACAGCGTGGCGGGCGGCGGCTTGCTGTTGCCGGCGGTGCAGAAGGTGCACGAGGCTGCGGCCCTGCCCGCCGATGGCTCGGTGCGCTTTGCCAGCCGGACCAAGCCCGGCGATGGCAGTGTGAAGTCGCTAACGCAGACGACCACCGGCAGCGGCATTTGAGGAGAACAGGGATGAGCAATCAGAAAGGCGCGCCCGAACCGATCATCGACGCCGCGCTGGACGGCGTGGTCGGCGGCGGCGGGGCGAATGTTTTGTTGGGCGACGGATCGGTGAAATTCGCCGCCGAACGCAGCGCAGTTAGCAGGAGCAAGCCCGGCGACGGCAGTGTGAAATCGATTGGGAACGCGGGCACTGGCAACGGCATTTAGCCTTACCCTATGTTTCGCGGCCCTCGAGCAGGGCGATAAGGCGGATGAAGCGGTCTCCGGCGTCGTTCAGCGAATCGAGAAGGCCTTCATCCAGCTCGGCAACGGTGCCGGGGGCTGAACTCAGGCTGCGCAGCCGGTCCGACAGGAACACCGCCAGCGCCCGGTAAAAGCGCGCCGCAAAGCCGGTATCGGCGGCAAACGCGGCGTGAATGGCGGCGCGCGGCACCGCGAGCACACGGGCACCGGCCAGCGCTGTAACGGTGGCCGATGGCAGGGCTTTTTCCACAAACGACATTTCGCCGATGACATCGCCCAGCGATAGCGTGGCAAGGGACTGGCCGGACGGGCTGGTAACACTGAAGCTGCCGTCTGTTACAAAAAACAGATCGGCGATGGGCCGGCCTGCGTGGATGAGGATATGGCCCGGCGCAAGGCTCTGGACGTTGCCGTTGTGCGCGAGCCAGAGGATATCGGCGTCTTCCAGATCGCCCAGGATGTAGAGGGCCTTTCGCATATCAATCCTCCAGAAGCTGTCGGCGGGCGAGCGCCGCGAACGCGCCGTTTTTGGCCATAAGCTCGGTAAAGCTGCCGGTCTCGATGAAGCGCCCGCGCTCCAGCACGCAGATGCGCGTGGCATGGCGAACGGTGGACAGCCGGTGCGCGATGGTGATGCGGGTGGCGTTAAGGCCATCCAATGTGCGGGCAACGACAGCCTGGGTGGTATTGTCGAGTGCGCTGGTGGCTTCATCGAAGAACAGGATGCGAGGGGCTCCGGCGAGGGCGCGGGCGATGAGGATGCGCTGGCGCTGGCCGCCGGAAAGCGTGCCGGCGCCTTCGGTGATCATGGTGTGCAGGCCCATCGGCATGGCGGCGAGATCGGGCGCCAGCCCGGCGGCATCGGCGGCATCCATACAGGCCTGGAGCCCGGCATCGGTGGCGCCGCGCACATTTTCAAGGATGGAGCCGGCAAAAAGCTGGCTCGATTGCATGACCACGCCGATCTGGGAGCGCAGCCGCGCGGGATCGAGGCCGGAAAGTTCCTGCCCGTCATAGGCGATGGAGCCTGTGCGCGGCGCTTCAAAGCCCAGCAGCAGGCGCAAGATGGTGGATTTGCCCGATCCGGAGCCGCCGACGATGGCGAGATGTTCCCCGGGGGCGACCGACAGCGACAGGCCATCGAGCAGCGGCGCCATGGCGCTATCATAGCCAAAGCTGAGGCCGCTGATCTGAATATCACCGCGCAGGCGGCCCGGATCGGCATTGGTGCCGCTGGACTCGGTTTCAGCCGTAAGGATGGGGCGGGCGCGGTCCGCCAGCGGCTGGGCGGCATAGATTGCCATCAGCGAACCGGAAAAAGCGGCAAAGCTGGACTGGAAGATGGCAAAGGCGGTCAGAAACGCGATGAACTGGCCGGGCGGCATATCGGCACTCACCAGCAGCGCGGCCGCCGCAAATATCGCGAGAAGGCTGATGATCCCCCAGCTATCGGTGAAGGCATCGAAGTTTACAGCGATTCGCTCGCCGCGCACCGTTGCTTCGCGTTCGGCCGCATAGGCCGTGGTCCAGCGCGCCAGCGCCCGGTCTTCGGCAGCGGCGGCGCGCAGCTTGGCAATGCCTTCCAGAATCTCATAGGTGAGGCTCGCAAGCCGGCCATCCCGCTCGGCAGCATCCCGCAAGGGGGCGGATTGGGCGATGCGGCCAAGGCTGACCGCAAGCACGGTAACAAGGCTGACAGCGAACGCCACCCAGGCAAGGCCGGGCGCCCACACGAACATCAACGCCAGATAGGTAACGGCAAACAGCGCGGTGATTCCGGCGCTGAGGATGACCGACATCACCAGCGCCCTGATCTGTTCAAGCGCGCCCAGCCGCTGGTTGAAATCCCCGGCCGAAAGCGTTCTGAAAAAGCCCACCGGAAGCCGGAGCACATGATCGCTCACACCTGCCGCCATCGCCAGCTGCCCGCGCCCGGCAATGCGCGCCACAGCCAGCGTGCGGACCATGGCAAAGGCGGCGTTCACCAGCGCCGCCACAAACAGCGCGATGCCGATGCCTATCAGCAGGCCGCCATAGCCGCTGGGGACCACATCATCGAAAATCCAGCCGGTGGCGAGCGGCGTGAGCAAGCCCAGAAGTGCTGCACCAAGGGCCGCAGCAATGATGATCGGCAGCTCAGGCCCCAGCCCGCGCGCCACGCTGCGCGCCATGCCGCTGAAGCTGGCGATATCATCGGCCAGCGGGGCATAAAGCCGCCAGCCCAGCCGGTCATGCGCCTGCACATCGAGCGGGTTGCCGCCGGCATCCCGGTAGCCGCCCCGATGCCAGAGCGCAGCGGTGTGGCCGCTGCCATCGGAGCGGCGCAGGATGAGCGTGCCAACATCGTCGCGCCACCAGCCGGGGCCAAGCGCCGTGCGGCTGGCACGCATGCCGGTGATCCGCGCCAGCGGCGCCAGCGTGGCGAATTCGGCGGATTGGCCGCGCATTGCTTGCGGCGGAACCGCATGACCAAGATGGGCGGCAGCATCGGCGAGCGCCGCACCCAGCGAGCCCGGCGCAACACCATCATCGGGGGCTGCAAGGCGGGCAGCCAGCGCTGCATCCTGCTCGGCAGCCTGCGCCGCAAAGCCTGCATCCAGATCATCGGCCCAATCCGGATTGGCAGCGGGCGTGTGGTCGGGAAGGATTGTGCAGGCTTCCAGCGTGACAAGCAGCAGCGCAAGGCCTGGATTCTTGACCGGCAATATCGCCGAGCCCGGCTCCAGCGTATCGAGGAAACGGCGACGCTCGGGGGTGAGAAGATAGAGCTCGGCACGGCCGGTTTCGAGCCGCCAGCCGCCGGTAGCAAGCTGGCGGGTCGCGCCGGCGGGGAGGAGGAGCGGCGCGGTCATGCCTCGATAAGCCGGGCATAGGCCCCGCCCGATGCCATCAGGCTGGCATGATCGCCGCTTTCAACGACCCGGCCCTCCTCAAGGACAAGGATCTGGTCGCAATCCCGAATGGCCGAGAGGCGGTGGGCAACGACGATGCAGGTGATGCCGCGGCGGCGGATGGCCTCCATGACGAGTTGTTCGGAAAGCGGATCGAGCGCGCTGGTGGCTTCATCGAGCACGATAGCGGCGGGATCTGTGGCCAGCGCGCGGGCGATTTCGAGGCGCTGGCGCTCCCCGCCGGAGAAGTTTCGCCCGCCTTCGGTGATCGCGGCATCATAGTTGCCGGGGCGCGAAACGATGACTTCGTGGATACAGGCATCGCGCGCGGCGCGGATCATTTCGGGCTCGGGCAGGCGCGAGTCCCAAAGGGTGAGATTGTCCCGCACGCTGCCTTCGAACAGCATCACCTCCTGCCTGACATAGGCCAGGCGGCTGGCGAGCACATCGCGCGGCCAATCCTGAAGCGACCGACCGCCCAGCCGGATGGTGCCGGCGCGCGGCTGCTCCAGCCCGGCCAGCAGCTTGCCCAATGTGGTTTTGCCAGAGCCGGACCGGCCCACCAAAGCGATGCGCATGCCGGGGCGGATATCGAGCGTAAGGCCATCGATCAGCGGCGGCTCAAGGGGGGAATAGCCGAACGAAAGCCCCTCCACAGCCATGGCGCCGCCCGGCAGTGCCGCGCCTCGCAGCGTCGCACCATCGGCGGCCACAGGGCGCGTGAACCGAGGATCGGAGGGCTGATCGAGCACATCATCAAGACGGCCTGTCCAGGACCGGATCTGGTGCATCTCCGCACCAAAGCCGGCGATCGCTGCCACTGGTGCCACAAAGCTGGCAGCGAGCGTCTGATAGCCGACGAGTTCGCCGAGCGTCATCTCGCCGCGCATCACCGAAAAGCCGCCCATGACCAGTATGGCGGCGTTGATCAGCCCGACAAGCAGCATGGGTATCGGCTGAATGAGGGCGGAGATGCGCGCCACCTGCTGCTGGCCGTTTTGCAGCGCCACGCTCAGCCCGGTCCAGCGCGCAAACAGAATGTCTTCGGCGCCCGACGCCTTGAAGGTCTCCATGTCGCGCAGGCCCGCGATACGCGCGCCGACAAGCTTGCCATTGTCGATGGAGAGCTTGCGATATCGGTCTGCCAAAAAACGGTTCGATAGAACCAGAGCGCCGGCATTCAGCAGCGCCAGTGCAAACACCGCAGCCGTAAGAGCCGGGCTGTACAAGGCCATGACGAGCAGAAAAAATGCAGCGCTTACCAGATTGACAGCAGCCTGGGCGAGCTGGTCCGTAAGCAGCTCCGTCAGCTCGTCGTTCAGCCGCACACGATCCGCTATTTCACCGGCAAAGCGTTGATCGAAAAAGGCAACCGGCAAGGTGAGGAGCTTGCGCATCAGATGCGTGCCGGTTTGCAGGCTCATCCGCATCTGGACTGCGAGCAGCGCCCGGCCCTGCAACTGGAGCAGCACAAAGCGGGCAACCGCAGTCAACCCCATGCCGACAAGCAGGGCCGGCAGCCAGTCTGCAAGGCTGCGGATGATCACATAATCGACGAATATGCGGCTGAAGACCGGCAACACCACGCCGGGCACCACCAGGGCCAGTGCGGTTAGCACAACAAACAAAAGGCCTTTTCTTACCCCATCAAAGCGCGCCTTGATCGAATTGACCAGGCTGGGTCGGCTATCGGCAGCGGTGAAGTCGGGACCGGGGGCGAAAGTGAGAACGACGCCGGTGAAGGAATCCGAGAATTCGTCGAGTGTCTCCGTGCCTCGTCCGGCCGCCGGATCGTTCAGCCAGACGCGGCTCTTATCAATAGCATCGACGACAACGAAATGGTTGAAATTGACAAAGGCGATGAGCGGCTTGGGAAGATCTGCCAGATGATGGACTTCCGCCTTCAGGCCCTTTGCTTCAAGCCCGAGGGCGCGGCCGGCGCGGAGCAGGCTTGAGGCCTTGGAACCATCGCGCGAGACACCGCAGAGCGTGCGCAGCGCTTCAAGGCTCATGTTGCGGCCATGATAGCCCAGGACCATCGCCAGGGAGGCCGCTCCACATTCCGCGGCTTCGATCTGCAGTACCGTGGGAGATCGTGCGTGCCGCGCCATGCAACTATCGGGCAGCGCCGGGCAACAGCAGCGAGATCACCCGGCGTTCATCGACGATCACCCGGCCTTCCACGATCGAGCCGGCGCTGATTGGGCCAGGCGGACCTTGCGAGGATGACCATGCGAAGCCGCCGGCGGTGGCCGGGTTGCGGTCAAGCGCGATCCTGACCTCGATCGGCGCACCGCGCGCCGTGAGCTCCGCCACCAGCTGGTCGTTGCGCAGCACACGGCGCATGCCCTGAGGGGTTGAAGGCAAAGGAGCAACGGACTGCACAACGCCCGGAATATGGCCGTAGACCGAGCGTTCGACCGTGGTCGGCATCACTTCGGCGCGCATGCCGGGCTCCACACGCTTGCCGTCTGCGGCGGGAATGTAAACGAGTGCCACAAGGCCATCGGCCTGCGGCGCAATCGTGGCGAGCGCTGTGCCGGGAGCGATGATATCGCCAGCACTCAGCTTTATTTCGGCAATGCGACCCGCCGAGGTGGCACGGACGACTTCCTCCTCACCGAGCCGGGCAGCAAGGCGTTCGATCAGCCGCTGTTTGGTGTCTATCGTGCGCTGCTCGTCGAGCAGGGCCAGGCTGCTCTGCCCGGTCCGCTGGTTTGCCTCGATGCGCACGCGCAAGCTGGATTCTTCAAGAACGGAGATGCGCTCTCGCACATCGGCAAGCTCGATCTCGATCTCGCCTTGCTGCTGGCGGGTGATGAAACCGCGTTCGACCAGCGCTTTCGTTCGTACCGCCTTTTCTTCCAGAAAGCGGGCGCGCGCCACAAGCGCACGGCGCGTTTCCGCAAGCGTTGCAATGCGCAACTTGTCGGCGCCGCCTTCGCGGCCGGCCTGGGCATCGTAAAAGGCCTGCAACCGCTGCAGGCGGGCACGTGCATCCTGCAGATCGGCGGTGGCGTCGGCCAGCTCCCGGGTCAGATCGGTGCGGGCGATTGTGGCAATGGGCTGGCCAATGCGAACAGCATCGCCGGGCACCACAAGCAGCGTT
>JBBQIP010000068.1:0-12664 GCA_038325045.1 Sphingomonadales bacterium | reverse complement strand
GCCATGGTCATGCGCTCCATGGGTGCGGCCCACAGCGCTGCCGCCAGCCGCCCCGCCGGCGCCCGTTGCAACGAGGCAGCAAGGTCCACGCTATAGGGCCGCAAATAGATATCGCGCGCTTCAACCGCGCCCAGCGCCCGCGCCGAGTCGCCCAGATCGCCCAGCGCCGGGCCCAGGCTTCCGGCAGCCGCGCCCACCGGCACGGCCACACCGGCAATCGATAGCGCGCCGATCGGCTGGAACGCGCGCTCTATGTTCAGCGCCCCGCGCCCGAACACCGCATCGGCACCCGGCGCCCCAAGGTCATCGGCGGTGCGGAGCAGGATATCGGTAATCTCGGCGCCCTTGAGGGCCGGAAACGCTTCCGCCAGCAGCGCCGCCGCGCCTGAAACCAGCGGCGCCGCCTCGCTGGTGCCCGAATAGAGAAAGGCCCCGCCAGTCTGGTCAAAACTGCGGACCCCCACCCCCAGCGCTACCAGATAATTGTTCGCCGCCTGCCCGGCGCGGTTGCTGAAGCTCGCCATCGCCTTTTTGGCATCTATCGCGCCCACCACCAGCGTGGTCACCGGGGCGGAGGCCAGCAGCCCGGCCGCCAGCAGGTCGATCTCGGCCGAACCGTCGTTGCCAGCGGCAATCACCGTCACCACCCCTGCCGCCCCTGCCCTCGCCGCTGCCTGCCGCAGCGCATTGGAGGCGGTTCCGCCGCCCAGCGAAAGGTTGATCACCCGCGCACCCGCCGCCACCGCCACGTCCAGCCCCTGCGCAATGGCGCTGCTCGGAAACACGCAGCCACCGCTTGCGGCACAGCTGCCCGGCGAATCCACCCGCAGCGCCAGCAGCCCGGCCTCGGGCGCCACGCCCTGAATGCCATTCCCGTCCCGGCCGGCAAGAATGATCCCGGCAACGGCGGTGCCATGGCCATCTTCATCAAAAATGCCGCGACTGCCCGCAAGATCGCGCGAGCCGGGCAGAATTCGCCCCGCAAATTCCGGGCTGGAGGCGTTTACGCCCGAATCGATAACCGCCACGGCAACGCCTCGGCCGCTGGCGCCGCGCGCATAGGCGGCAAGTGCGCCGGCCATCACTGCACCGTTGGAACGGCGATATTCCGCCGTATCAAGGTTCTCGGCCACCGCGGGAGCGGGCACCGGCACCGGCGGCGGTGATGCGGATTGCAACGCCAGCGGCGGCGCCGGAAGCGTCAGCGATCCGCCACCTGAGCCACCGGAACCACCACAACCGGCCAGAAAAAGCGCCAGCACGGCCGATCCGCAGCTGCCGAGATGGGCCGCCCTTGCTTCCCATAATCTGCGCTTCACCATGCCTGCCGCTCCTGCCCCCCACTTCTGCCCTACCCATGCTGGAACGGGCGGAAGCGGCCGGGCTGAAGCGGCAAATCGGGGTTAGCGGCGGGAAACCATGGCCGCGGGCGTGCCGCGTTCAGTCATTTTCTATGCGCGAATGGGTGCGGGTATCGGGCAGCTGCCAGGCCGCCACCAGCGCCACCCCGCACATGGCGGCTACATACCAGAAGAAGCCCTGCTCCAGGCCCGCCGCCTTGAAGGCCAGCGCCACGCTTTCCGCCGTGCCGCCAAACACCGCCACCCCCAGCGCATAGGGCAGGCCAACCCCCAGCGCGCGGATGCTGGCCGGAAACATCTCCGCTTTCACCAGCCCGGAGATTGCCGAATAGCCGCTGAGCACGGTGAGCGCCGCCAGCATCAGCAGCAGCCCCTCGGCAGGGTAGGATGCGCTGCCAAGCGCATTAAGCGCCGGCACGCTCAACACCATGCCGCCGGCACCGAAAAACAGCAGCAGCGGCCGCCGGCCCACCCGGTCGGAAAGCGCCCCGAACAGCGGCTGCATGAACATATAGATCAGCAGCGCCACCGTGCTCACGTTGGTAGCTTCCTGCTTGCTCCAACCGGCTGAAAGAACAAGATATTTCTGCATGTAGGTGGTGAAGGTGTAAAAGGCGAGGCTGCCCCCGCCGGTAAGCGCCAGCACGGTCAGCAGGGCGCGCGGATGCTCGAAAAGCTGCCTCATCAGGCCGGTACGCCGGTTTTTGGACAGTTTCACAAAGGCGTCCGTCTCCACCATCCCGCGGCGCAGCCAGAACACCAGAAGCGCACAGCCAGCGCCCACGAAAAACGGCACCCGCCAGCCCCAGTCGAGCAGCGCCGCCTCGTCCATGAATGCCTGCATCGTGACCAGCAGCCCCAGCGCCACCAGCTGGCCGCCAATAAGGGTTACATATTGAAAACTGGCCCAGAACCCGCGGCGCGGCGCATCGGCCACTTCGGCCATGAAGGTGGCAGAGGCGCCATATTCCCCGCCCACGCTCAAGCCCTGCACCAGCCGCGCCAGCAGCAGCCATACCGGCGCCCAGATGCCCACCATGTCGTGGGTGGGAGCAACTGCAATCATCAGCGAGCCGCCACACATCATGCTGACGGATAGCATCAGCCCCGCCTTGCGACCCTGCCTGTCGGCATAGAGCCCCAGCAGCCAGCCACCCAGCGGCCGCATCAGAAAGCCGATGGCAAAAATGATGGCGCTGTTCAGCTGTTGGGCAAGCTGGTCGTCTGCCGGAAAGAAGCGCGGCGCAAAATACAGCGCAAACGCCGAATAGGCGTACCAGTCATACCATTCGACAAGGTTGCCGGCTGCGCCACCGGCAATCTGCCTGAGCCTCGATGGCGCTGCCGGGCCGGAAACCGGCGCTGCCCCGCTCAGCGGACCAGCGGCACGCCGCCGCCAGGCAGCGAAGGCAGCGCACCCGGCAGCGCGCCCGGAGCAGCGGGTGCTGTGTTGGGTGCAGCAGGTGCAGCTGCCGGCGTGTCCTTCACAAGGCTCGTATCAACCGTGCGCGGCTTGGATGTGCCCGCTGCCAGCACCGCCAGCAGAATGGAGGTGCCGATGAACAGCGCCGCCAGCAGCGTGGTCATCCGGGTGAGCAGATTGGCAGCCCCGCGCACCGAAACCATGCCGCCACCCGTGCCGCCGCCAATGCCCAGCCCGCCCCCTTCGGAACGCTGCAGCAAAATCACGGTGACAAGCGCCAGCGCGATGAGCGCGTGCAGAACGAGCAGGAAAGTGGTCACGTCAGGTCATCCAGAAAATCGGGTCGCGCAGCCTCTACCGCCTCCCGCCTGCACCGGCAAGGCCGCTGCCGGCCAGTACCGCTCAGGAAGAGCGGGAGCAGCAGTCGGCATCGGCGCTCGCCGCCGCAATCACCGAGCCTTGCGCATTGGCGAACAGATCGTGGCGGTTGGCCGCAACCGGGGCCGCGCCCTCGAACCAGGCCAGCGGCTCGTCGACGCCCCTCTCGCTATCGGGCCCGTGGAGATAGCGCCGGGTCTGGGCGCCGCTGCCATCGAACTCGGCCACCAGCGCGCTGCCGTCATACACAAACCAGCGGGCATTGGCGGTGTTGCCGTCATGAATGCGCACAAGCCGCCCAAGCGGATCATAGAGCAGCGACGCGGTCTTTGCGCCGCTGGCGGCGGTCAGCCGGTTCTCGGCGTCGTAGCTATAGGTCACGCTTCCATCCGAGGTGAGGTTGCCATTCCCATCATAGGTGAAACTGGCCGGCCCTGCACTGGTATATTGATTGAGGCCGTTGGTGGCATAAGTGCGGTTGACGTTGACCCGGTTGGTGAAGGCATAGCTGTCGTTCGACTGGGTCTGCGTGGTGATCTGACCGGCCGGGTTGTAGCTGAAGCTTTGCGTCAGGTCGTTCGTGGGGGAGGGTGTGGGGCGAAAGATTTGTATAGCGTCCCCGGAATTGAGAAATTTAAAGTTGGTCAGTCGTATGTAATAATTATACAAATTATAGCAAAAATACAAAACTGCCATAGCGGATTTCTGTATATTTTCATTTTTGTGACTGATAAAATAAAAGCTAGTAAACCCAATATAAATAAAATTAATAGTATATAATGGTTTGGTAGGCCGTAATTACGTAGCTGATTTAAGAAAAAGACGATTATAGCACATATAATCATCGTGAAAATATATGCAACATTAATATTATTTCTATTTGGTTCATTCATGAGCATGGGTTCTTGATATACCGGTCAACTATTTTGTCGCCGAGCTCACCAACAATAAAATCAGGTAGGGGTGGAAGCACTGCAGCAGATAAAGTCGCGGTAGAACCAAGTGCGGAAAGTGCCGTTGGATTCCCCGCCCTCGCTTTCGCAAAAATTGAGGTCGTTCTTAAAATTCCCCCAAAAGCGTAAATGCCAACACCAGACCCTGATATCGAAGCTGCAATTCCTACAACTTGCGTGACCTGGCCAATTTCATCAAGAGCCTCGCCCCATTTATAAGTCTCAGATTGACAGTATCTGGGTCGTGGTGTTGGCGTAGAGGAGCTTAATGGCGCGAATGGAGGAAACGCCACACTCCCGGCTTTTGGTCCTGAGGCAGTAATCGTAATCAGATCATCACCTAGATTTCCTGAAATCGTGCCATCAGTTGGACATGAACCTGCGTTGCAGAGGGATTGCACGCCGGACGAAGCACTCACTGCCAACGATACGGCGCCTGCGCTTGCAACGGCTGCACTGCCCGCAATTTTTGCTCCCACTGTTGCGCCTGCCGCCTTTGCTGCAGTGACAGTTATAGCACCTGCTGCTTTGGCGGCGGCCGCAGCAAAAGCGATTAAAAAGAATGCCTTTCCTTCCGGATCGACCCGGTTCACCGGGTCGCCTCCCACATAAGCATACATGTTCATCCCGTCCCCATACCCGATGGGGTCGGTCTGCAGGAACCGTCCGAGCGTGGGGGAATAGGCACGGGCCTTGTAGTGATAGAGCCCGAGCTCGGCGAGCCAGGTCTGGCCGGTATACTGGAACCGGCCGGTGTTGCCCGGCGCGGGGATGCCATATTCGTCGTAGCGGTTGATCGCCTCGGTGGCGCCGCTGGCGCTGGTGGCGGCGATGATCGAGCCTTGCTTGCCGGCCGCTCCATGGCGGCGGCTGGCTTCAGCCCTCACCGGCCGCATCCACAATCGCCAGCAGGCTTGCCGCTTTAAGGCTGGCGCCGCCCACTAACGCGCCGGCCACTTCGGGAAGGTTCAGCAGCATGGCGGCATTGTCCGGCTTTACCGAGCCACCATAGAGGATCGGCACAACCGCTGCGGCCTGCCCGAAACGCTCCGAAAGCGTTGCCCGGATGAACGCGTGCATCGCCGCCACATCGTCCGCGCCCGGCGTGCGGCCGGTGCCGATGGCCCATACCGGCTCATAGGCAATAACCAGGCCATCGGCAGCGTCGGGCAACGAGCCTGCAAGCTGCCCGGCCACCACCGCTTCCGCTTGGCCAGCATCACGCTCCGCCTCGCTCTCGCCCACGCAGATGATGGTGCTGAGGCCGGCCGCGCGCGCCGCCGCCGCCTTGGCACGCACATCGGCATCGGTCTCCCCAAGGTCGGCGCGGCGCTCGCTATGGCCCAGAATGACAAAGTCGGCGCCCGCATCCACCAGCTGGGCGGCCGACACACAGCCGGTGTGCGCGCCCGCTTGTGCATGGTGGCAATCCTGCCCGCCAACAAGCAGCCGCCCGGCCGCCACACGGGCGGCAGCGGCCACCAAGGTAAAACTCGGCGCCAGCCAAACTTCAGCGCCCTTTGCCGCAGCGCCTGCGGCCACAGCTTCCACCTCGGCCAGCTGGGCCTGAAGGCCGTGCATCTTCCAGTTGCCGACGATCAACACCCGCATGTTCCCCAAGCTCCGCTCGCCCGCGCTTGTGGCAAGCCCCGCCCAAGGTTACAAGCCGCCGCACTCTCCCCAATCCCCACAGGTTCCGATGCTGCAATTCTTCCGCAAGGCCCTCCGAAGCCCGATAGCGCTGGGCGTGCTCGGCCTTGTCCTTATCGCCTTCATCATCACCGGCGTGGGCGATCCCTTTGCCGGCAGCGCCGGCCAGCCCGGCGTGATCGCCAGCATCGGCAAGGTGGATGTCACCGAGCAGGACCTCAGCCGCGCACTCGACCGGGTGCTGCAAAACGCCCGCGCGCAAAACCCCGGCCTCACCCAGGCCGATCTCGCCAAGGACGGCGCGGTGCCGCTGGTTGCCGATCAGATCATCGGCCAGGCCGCGCTCCAGGCCTATGCCGGCAAGCTCGGCCTCACCGCGTCCGATGCGGCGGTCGGCGCGGTCATTGCCGGCATTCCCGCTTTCCAGCTCGCCGGCAAGTTCGATCAGGCAACCTATGATCAGGTGATCGCCAGCCAGCGCCTGTCCGACAAGCAGCTGCGCGATGACATTGGCGGAGACATCATCCGAAAGCAGCTGCTCACCCCGGTCGCAGGCGCCATGGCGGTTTCGCAGAGCATGGCCGCCCCCTATGCCCAGCAGCTCATCGATATTCACCGGGGCGCGGTCACGCTGGTCCCGCCTGCCCAGGTGGCCGATGCCACCGAGGCCGAGATCGCCACTTTCTACACCGCCAACAAGGCCCGTTTCACGGTGCCGGAGCAGCGCAGCTTCCGCTATGCCGCGCTCGATACCGCCACGCTCCGCGCCGCCATCACGGTTACCGATGCGGATGTGGAAGCCGCCTTCAAGGCCGATCCCGCTCGCTACGGCGCGGCTCCCACCCGCCGGCTGCTGCAGGTGGTGGTGCCCGATGAGGAAAAGGCCCGCGCCATCGCCAATGCCGCTGCCGGCGAAGGCTTTGCCGCCGCCGCCCAGCGCCTCGCCGGCTTCAGCGCCGGCGATATCGCCATCGGCGTAAAGGCCCAGGCCGAACTGGCGAGCGAGACCAGCCCGGCAGTGGCAGCCGCCGCCTTCGCACTGGCGCCGGGCGGCATTTCCGCACCCGTTAAATCCGATTTCGGCTGGCATGTTCTGGCGCTTGACGGTGTGGTCAATGCCGGGCTCGATCTTGCCAAGGCGCGGCCGGCAATCGTGCAGGATCTCACCACCCGCAAGACCAACGATGCCGTGTCCGCCGCCGTCGCCCGCGTCGAAGATGCAGCAGAAGCCCGCAAGAGCTTTGCCGACATCGCCGCCGCAGAAGGGCTGAGCATCCTCGAACAGCCCCCGGTCACCGCCGAAGGCCAATCGGCTGAAGGCGCACCGGTTGCCGGGCTGGCGCTGCAGCTGGCCCCGCGCGCCTTCCAGCAACAGCCAGAAGACGGGATCATCGTCCAGAACCTCACCGACACCCAGCTCGTGCTCCTCGAAACCGGGCGGATCGTGCCCCCCACGGTGCGCCCGCTCGCTGAAATCAAGTCGCTCGTCTCGGCGCTCGCCACGCGTGAAAAGGCCGTCTCCGCCGCTCGCGATCGGGCGCAGGCCGTGGTCGCAGCGGTTGCTGGCGGCGCCGCCTTTGCAAAGGCGGTTACCGATGCCGGGCTGCAGCCGGCCCAGCCGCTGGCCGGCCGCCGTATCGATGCGATGCAGCAGCAGCAGGTGCCGCCCATCATCCAGGCGTTTCTGGGCATGCCCGCCGGCACCACCCGGATCATCCCCGGCATGGAAGGCTGGGCGGTCATCCATGTGGACAGTATCGAAAAGGGCGATCTTTCCGTCGCCGGCCCGGTGGTGGATGCCATGCGCCGCGATATCGCCGCCCAGCTGCCCAATGAATTTGCCGAAAGCCTGGCCGCAGCCGCCCGGAAATCCCTCAAGGTCAAGCGCAACGATGATGCGATCGCCGCGGTGGGCCGCCGCCTCGCCGGGCAGGCCAGCAGCGCGCCTGCAGCACCCATCGCCCCCAGCGCCCCATGATCCACCCGCCGCGCGCCGAGGCGGTAGCAGCGCTCGCCGCCGGCCGGTCGCAGCTGGTCTGGCGGCAGCTGGTTGCCGATACCGAAACCCCGGTTTCGGCCATGCTCAAGCTCTCCCGCCCCGGCCAGGGCGGCTTCCTCCTCGAATCGGTGGAGGGTGGCCAGGTTCGCGGCCGCCATTCGCTCATCGGGCTCGATCCCGATCTGGTGTGGGAAGCACGCGGCCAGGCTGCCCGCATCAACCGCCACTGGCAAACCGATCAGCAAGCCTTCACCGACCAGCCGGGCAACCCGCTCGATGCACTGCGCGCGCTGGTGGCGGAAGCCCGCGCAGAGGTGCCGGCCGGGCTGCCGCCCGCGCTCGCCTGTCTGGTCGGCTATATCGGCTATGAAGCGGTGCGGCTGGTCGAGCCCTCGGTGCCGGTGGCCGCCGCCTCGCCGCTGGGGCTGCCCGATATGGTGTTCGTCCGCCCCACGCTGCTTCTGGTGTTCGACCGTCTGGCCGATGCGCTGTTCATCGTGGCGCCGCTGTTCCCCGATCAGCCGGGCAATGCCGAGGATCGTTATACAGCCGCCATCGAGCGGATCGAGGCGGCCGAGCGTCGCCTCGCCGGCCCGCTCGAAGCCGCGCCGCCGGTGGCCGCGCCCCCACAGGCCGATGTCGCCATAACCGCGCACACCAGCCCCGCCCGCTACGCCGAAATGGTGGAGGCGGCAAAAGAGCATATCCTGGCAGGCGATATCTTCCAGATCGTGCTCGCGCAGCGGTTCAGCCTGCCATTTCCGCTGCCGCCGTTCAGCCTGTACCGGGCGCTCCGGCGCATCAACCCCTCGCCGTTCCTGTATTTTCTCGATCTGCCGGGCTTCGCCATCGTCGGCTCCTCGCCTGAAATCCTGGTCCGCGCCCGCGATGGCAGGGTGACCATCCGCCCCATCGCCGGCACCCGCCCGCGCGGGAAGGACGCTGCCGAAGATGCCGAAAACCGCGCCAGCCTGCTCGCCGATGCCAAGGAACAGGCCGAGCATCTGATGCTGCTCGACCTTGGCCGCCACGATACCGGCCGGGTCGCGGTGCCGGGCACGGTCCGCGTCACCCACCGGGCGGAGGTGGAATTCTACAGCCATGTCATGCACATCGTCTCCAATGTGGAGGGCCAGCTGGCACCGGGGGTGGATGCGCTTACCGCCCTTCTCGCCGGCTTCCCCGCCGGCACGGTGAGCGGCGCGCCCAAGGTCCGCGCCATGCAGTTGATTGCGGAGCTGGAGGGCGAGGCACGCGGCGCCTATGCCGGCGGGGTCGGCTATTTCAGCCCGGACGGAAACATGGACAGCTGCATCGTGCTGCGCACCGCAATCGTGAAGGATGCGGTGATGCATGTGCAGGCCGGCGCCGGGATTGTGGCCGACAGCACCGCCGCCTATGAACAGCGCGAGTGCGAGGCCAAGGCGGGCGCGCTGGTCGCTGCCGCCCGCGCCGCACTTGCCGCCGCCGCCGAAGCCGGCTTCGGCCAGTAGCAGCCAACCGGCTTCGGCCAGCAAGGGAGTTCGCCATGATCAAGGCTGAATGGAACGGCACCATCATCGCCCGCTCGGATGCGACCGTGGTGGTGGATGGCAATCATTATTTCCCGGCCGACAGCGTGGATGCAGCGCTGCTTCGCCCCAGCGCCACCACCAGCGTATGCGGCTGGAAAGGCACGGCAAATTACCACAGCCTTGCAGTAAACGGCACCGAGAACAAGGATGCCGCCTGGTATTATGCCGATCCCAAACCGGCAGCGGCCGAAATCAAGGGTCGGATCGCTTTCTGGAAAGGCGTCCGGGTCGGGCCGGACGCGGGCTAGCCAGCGGATGCGCCAGCCCGATATTCTTGTCATCGACAATTACGACAGCTTCACCTTCAACCTCGTCCATTCTCTGGAGGAGATGGGGGCAAAAACCCTTGTCGTCCGCAACGATGCCATCACCGTGGCCGAGGCGATGGCGCTCGGCGTGCAGGCAGTGCTGCTCTCGCCCGGCCCCGCAACCCCCGATGAAGCCGGCATCTGCCTCGATCTGATTGCGGCGGCAGCAGACGCACGGTTGCCGCTGCTCGGCGTCTGCCTCGGCCATCAGGCAATCGGCCAGAAGTTCGGCGGCAAGGTAATCCGCGCCGCCCAGGTGATGCACGGCAAGACCAGCCCGATCACCCATGATGGCAGCGGCGTTTTCGCCGGCCTGCCCAGCCCTTATGAAGCCACCCGCTACCACAGCCTGATCGTTGAGGCGCAGAGCCTGCCCGCCTGCCTCCTCGTAAACGCCACCGGGCCGGACGGGGTGATCATGGGCCTTCGCCATGCCGAACTGCCGCTCCACGGCGTGCAGTTCCACCCGGAGAGCATTGCCAGCGCACACGGGCACCGGCTGCTGGCCAATTTCCTCGCCCTTGCCGGCATCGAGCACCAGCTGCCGCTTGAGGCGGCATGACCGCAACCCTGCCCGACCCTTCGGCGCCATTGGCAGCTGAGGAGGCAGACCACGCCTTTGCCCTGATTTTCGATGGCGCCATCGAAGATGCAGCACTGGCCGGCTTCCTCACCACGCTCGCCGACCGGGGGGAGACGGTCACCGAAGTCATTGCCGCTGCCAAGGCGCTGCGCGCCCGCATGGCGCACCGGATCGATGCCCCGCACGCGCTCGATGTCTGCGGCACCGGGGGAGACGGTCAGCACAGCCTCAACATCAGCACTGCGGTAAGCCTTGTGGTGGCCGCCTGCGGCGTGCCGGTGGCAAAGCATGGCAACCGCGCCGCCTCCTCCTCCAGCGGTGCCGCCGATGTGCTGGCAGCACTCGGCATTCCCGAGCTGCCGCTGGAGCGGCTGGGCGCGTGTTTGCAGAGCGTCGGCATCACCTTTCTGCACGCCGCCCGCCACCATCCGGCAATGGCGCGGGTGGCGCCGGTGCGCAGCGCGCTCGGCCGGCGCACCATCTTCAACCTGCTCGGCCCGCTCGCCAATCCGGCCGGCGTCCAGCGCCAGCTGGTCGGGGTATTTGCGCCGTCCGCGCTGCCGCTCATGGCGGGCGCGTTGGCCGGGCTGGGTACCACGCAGGCACTGGTCGTGCACGGAGACGGTTTTGACGAGCTGGCCGTCTCCGGTGAAAGCCAGACCTTGCGGGTGCAGCATGGAACCGTTGAGGCCGGCACCATCACGCCTGAAGCCGCCGGGGTAGGCCGCCACCCCGCCAGCGCGCTGGCCGGCGGCAGCCCCGCCGCCAACGCCGCCCGGCTGGAAGCGCTGCTGGATGGGGAGCGCGGCGCCTATCATGACATTGTGGTGCTCAACGCTGCTGCCGCCCTCACCCTCGTTGATGCAGCGCCCATGCTCGCCGCCTCTGCCCGCGCCGCCGAGGCGCTGGCCAGCGGTGCTGCGCGGCAAACCCTTGAACGCTGGAAGGCTTTCCGATGAGCGACACGCTGGCAACGATCATCGCCCATAAGCGCGAGCGAGTGGCGGCCCTCAGCCACGAAACTGGGCTCGCCGCGCGCGCGGAATCGGCGCTGGCAGCACCGCCACCGCGCGGCTTCATCGATGCCATAAAAGCCACCCATGCCGCCGGCCGCAACGCGCTGATTGCCGAAGTGAAGCGCGCCTCGCCCTCCAAAGGCCTGATCCGCAGCGATTTCAGCCCCGCCGCCATCGCAGAAGCCTATCAGGCGGGCGGCGCCACCTGCCTCTCGGTGCTCACCGAAGAGCGCTGGTTTCAAGGCAGTGATGAGGCGCTGATGCAGGCACGCTCCGCCTGCACGCTCCCGGTGCTGGCCAAGGATTTCTTCGTGTCGGAATGGCAGATCGCCAATGCCCGCGCCATCGGAGCGGATTGCATCCTGCTCATCATGGCAGCGCTTTCCGATAGCGAGGCCGAGCGGCTCGAAGCCTATGCCCATGGCCTTGGCCTTGATGTTCTGGTCGAGGTTCACAATGCCGAAGAGCGGGACCGCGCGCTGGCGCTCAAGACCCCCCTGTTGGGCATCAACAACCGTAATCTCAAGACACTGGAAGTCGATCTTCGCACCAGTTTTGAGCTTGCTTCCACGCCAGGCCGGGTGCTGGTGGCTGAATCCGGCCTGTCCGGCCCCGCCGAACTCGCCTCGCTTTCAGCGCTCGGCATCCGCACCTTTCTGGTGGGCGAATCGCTGATGCGCGAGGACGATATCGAGGCCGCGACAAGGGCGTTGCTGGCATGAGCCGCCTGCCGCACCTGAACGCCAGCGGCGAGGCGCATATGGTCGATATCTCGGAGAAGGCGAAAACCCGTCGCGAAGCGGTAGCCGAAGGGCGCATCCTGATGAGCGAAGTGGCGCTCACCGCCATCCGCGATGCCACGCTGGCCAAGGGTGATGCGCTGGCCACCGCCCGCATCGCCGGGATCATGGCCGCCAAGCGCACGGCCGATCTGGTTCCCCTCTGCCACCCGCTGCCGCTCGATGCGGTCAGCCTCGATCTGTCGATCGGAGACGGCCAGATCACCGCCTCGGCGCGCGTTGTCACCAGCCATGGCACCGGCGTGGAAATGGAGGCGATGACCGCCGTTACGGTAGCCCTGCTCACGCTTTACGACATGGCCAAGGCGCTGGACCGGGCCATGATCATCGAAGCGGTGCGGCTGCGCTCCAAATCAGGCGGCCGCTCGGGCGATTTCAAGGCACCATGAGCCTGCTCCACCCGGACGAGGCGCTTGCCCGGCTGCTCGCTGGTGTGCAGCCGCTGGGTGTAGAAGCTGTTCCACTGCTGCAGGCCGCCGGCCGGGTCGCCGCCGAAGCGCATCTGGCCAGCCTCACCCAGCCCCCCTTTGCCGCCAGCGCGATGGACGGATGGGCCGTGCGCTGGGCAGATCTTCCCGGCCCCTGGCGGATCATCGGTGCCTCCGCCGCCGGCCACCCC
>JBBQIP010000067.1:0-12769 GCA_038325045.1 Sphingomonadales bacterium | reverse complement strand
TCACCACCATCATCGTTGACGATGAACCGCTGGCCATCCAGGGGCTGGAACTCAGGCTGCAGCCCTTTGCCGATATCCAGATCGTGGAGCGCTGCGCCAATGGCCGCGAGGCTATCCGCGCGATCAAGACATTGAAGCCCGATCTGGTGTTCCTCGATATCCAGATGCCGGGGTTCGACGGGTTTTCGGTGGTATCCGGGCTGGCCGATCTGGAACCGCCGCTGTTCGTGTTCGTGACCGCCTTTCAGCAGCATGCGCTGCGCGCTTTCGAGGCGCAGGCGGTGGATTACTTGCTCAAACCCGTGGAGGAAGACCGGCTGGCCGCCACCATAGAGCGGGTGCGCCAGCGGCTGGCGGAACGGCGCAGCAGCCATGAAAAGACCCGGCTGCAGGATATCTTGAGCGAGCTTGCCCCCGACTCCATGCCCGGCGACCTGGCGGCAGACGAAGCGCCTTCGAGCGGACGCTATGAAAAGGTGCTGAACATCAAGGATCGCGGCCAGATCTTCCGGGTGGATGTAGATGATATCGAGCGGATCGATGCGGCGGGCGATTACATGTGCATCTATACCGTCGACCAGACGCTGGTGCTGCGCGAGACGATGAAGGACCTTGAAAAGCGGCTGGACCCGCGGAAGTTCCAGCGCATCCACCGCTCCACCATCGTGAACCTCGACAATATCAAGAGCGTGAAGCCGCATACCAACGGCGAATGCTTTCTGGTGCTGGGATCGAACACGCAGGTTAAGGTGAGCCGATCCTACCGTGATGTGGTGGCGCGCTTCCTCTGAGGCGGCTCGCCCTGATGAACTCGCACCGATGAACCGGGGCTTTCAACCGGTTTAAGTTCGAATTCAGCTATGCTGGCGCAATCTCCTCTTCATGGACCGCAGACATTTTTGCGGCCCAAGGCAAGGAGGCCGACAATGCGGGGATTTATACTAACCATTCTGGCCGGCTCGCTGCTCGCCGGGCCGGCACTGGCCGATGGCCCGAACGACCGCCGCAACGATGACCGGCGATCGGACCGTTATGAACAGCGCTATGACCGGCGCGATGACCGGCGTGACGACAGGCGCGAGTGGCGGCAGGACAGCCGCAACGGCTTTCAGGACCAGCGCTATTGGCGGCAGGGCCGCGGCAGCCAGTGGAACTGGGCTGGCCCGCGCTACCGTGGCCAGGCATGGGCGCCGCCGCGCGGGGTTGCCTTCAGGCCCTATCGTATCGGCCGTCCGCTTAACCCGGTGTTTGTCAGCCAGCCCTATTGGATTGGCAACCCCGGCTTTTACCGCCTGCCGCCGGCGTTTCGCGGCTCGCGCTGGGTGCGCTACGGCCGCGACGCGCTGTTGATCCGGATTGGCGACGGCGTGGTGGTGCAGGTGGCCTCGGGCCTCTGGTTTTGAGCAAGCCTCCGGTCAAGGGAGCAGCCTTCAGGCGGGGACCGCGGTCAGGAAGTAATTGACCGTCTGGTCCTCGCCCATGGCGAAGCCCTTGCCGGGGCGCCAGTTGAGGCCCCGGTGGCCGGTTACGCGCAGGCCGGCGTGGGTGAGCGCTTCACCTAGCTCTTCCGGCGTCATGAACCGGTTCCAGTCATGCGCCCCGCGCGGGATGGTGCGGGTAATCATTTCCGCACCCGCGATGAGCACGGCCCAGCTGGCCGCCGTGCGGTTGGGGGTGCTCAACAACGCCAGCCCGCCCGGCGCCACCAGCTTTGCCAGGCTTTCAAAAAAACTGTCCCGCCCTGCCACATGCTCTACCACCTCCAGGCAGGTAACGAGATCGAAGCGCGCGCCGGTTGCCGCCAGCGCCTCCACCGATTGGCAGCGATAATCGATCGACAGGCCCATGGCGGCGGCATGCCCCTGCGCCGCCTCGATGTTTTCGGGCGCTGCATCGATGGCGGTTACCGCTGCTCCCATCCGCGCCAGCGGCTCTGCCTGCAGCCCGGCGCCGCAGCCGATATCGACCGCATTGAGGCCCGCCAGTGGCTGGCGGCTGCGGGCGCGCTCCGGCTCGGCGCGGTGGCTGATGAGCTGATCCCGGATATAGGCTGACCGCACCGGGGTGATGCGGTGGAGCATGGCAGACGTGCCGCCGGGGTTCCACCAGTCTGCTGCCAGCGCACCGAAAAAGCGGGCCTCTGCCGGAGCTATGCTGGGATCGGGACTTTGTGCCATGGCCTTTGATAGCCGGGTGCCGGCGGCTTGGCCATGCGGCAGCAGCGCGCCTGCGAGCGCTGCATCGTGGCTACCCGGGCCGGGCTGAATTGCCTGCAAGGCCGCCTGCCTGTATCTGGCGCACAGCGCCGGCCGTTCTGGCCGCGGGCGAAGCTATGCATGTGCGGGGCGAATGACACGGATCGTAATGAAATTCGGCGGCACTTCGATGGCCGGCAGCGAGCGTATCAGGGCTGTGGCGGCGCGGGTGAAGCGCGCGGTGGAGGCCGGTGACGAGGTGGCGGTGGTGGTATCGGCCATGGCCGGCGAGACCGACCGGCTGATCGGCTTTTGCCGCGAGGCGGCGCCGCTGGCCGACCGTGCCGAATATGATGCCGTGATTGCTACCGGCGAGCAGGTGACCGCCGGTTTGCTGGCGATAACGCTGGGCGCCATGGGCGTGCGCGCACGGTCCTGGCTCGGCTGGCAGCTGCCCATCACCACGTCCTGCGCGCATGGATCGGCGCGGATCGAGGGGATTGATACCGCCGCCGTGCTCGCGGCCATGGCGGGCGGCGAAGTGGCGGTGGTGCCGGGCTTTCAGGGCGTGACGCCGGATGGCCGGATCACCACGCTTGGGCGCGGCGGCTCCGATACATCGGCAGTGGCGCTCGCCGCTGCCCTTGGCGCTGAACGCTGTGATATCTACACCGATGTCGACGGCGTTTACACGACCGACCCAAGAATAGTGCCACGGGCGCGCAAACTGGCCCGTATCACCTATGAGGAGATGCTCGAACTGGCTTCGGTGGGGGCAAAGGTGTTGCAAACCCGCTCGGTTGAGCTGGCAATGAAAGAAAAAGTGCAGGTTCAGGTGCTATCCAGTTTCAGCGATGCACCGGGCACCATGGTGGTGGACGAAAGCGAGGACGATGACATGGAGCGGGTGAGCGTATCGGGCGTGGCCTATGACCGCGGCGAGGCCAAGGTGACGCTGGTCAGCGTTCCCGACCGGCCGGGCGTGGTCGCCGCGATCTTCGGCCCGCTGGCGGATGCCGATGTGAATGTGGACATGATCGTCCAGAATATCGCCAGGGACGAAGGCGCCACCGATGTGACCTTCACCGTGCCCCGCGCGCAGCTGCCGCGCAGCCTCGATGTGCTGGAAGCGGCAAAGGAGAGCATCGGCCACAAGGCGCTGCTTTCGGATGCGGCGGTGGCCAAGGTTTCCGTGGTGGGCGTGGGCATGCGCAGCCATGCCGGCGTTGCCGCCACCATGTTCCGGGCGCTGGCGGCGCGCGGCATCAACATCCAGGCTATCACCACCAGCGAAATAAAGGTGAGCGTGCTGATTGCGGAGGAATATGTGGAGCTTGCCGTGCGCGTGCTGCACACCGCCTATGGGCTTGATGCGCCCGCAGCACAGGATGAAGCAGCCCCGCTGGAAGCAGGCGCATGAGCCGGCTTGACCAGCTGACCAAACGCGGCCGCGCCTTTCTGGGCAGCCGCCACGCGATCATGGCCGGTGCCATGACCTGGGTGAGCGAGCGCCATCTCGTCTCCGCCATCTCCAATGCCGGCGGCTTCGGGGTGATCGCCTGCGGGTCGATGAGCCCGGCGCTGCTCGATGCCGAGATCGCCGCCACCCGCGCGCTTACCGACAAGCCGTTCGGGGTAAACCTCATCACCCTGCACCCGCAGATGATGGAGCTTATCGGCGTGTGCGCCGCCCATAGGGTAAGCCATATCGTGCTGGCGGGCGGCCTGCCTTCGGGCGCCGCTATCGAGGCGATCAAGGCGGCAGGCGCCAAGCTGATGTGCTTTGCGCCCACCGCTGCACTGGCGAAAAAGCTGGTCCGCTCCGGCGCCGATGCCATCATCATCGAAGGCTCGGAAGCGGGCGGCCATATCGGCCCGGTCTCGCTGTCGGTGCTGGCGCAGGAGATATTGCCGGTGATCACCCAGGTGCCGGTGTTTGTGGCTGGCGGCATCGGGCGCGGCACCGCCATGGCGCTTTGGGCGCGGATGGGGGCCGACGGGGTGCAGCTGGGCACGAGGTTTGCCGCATCCACCGAAAGCGTGGCGCACCCGAACTTCAAAAAGGCGTTCTTCCGCGCCTCGGCACGCGATGCGGTTGCCAGCGTGCAGCTGGATGCGCGGCTTCCGGTCATTCCGGTGCGCGCCCTCAAGAACGCCGGCGGCGAGGCCTTCATGGCCCGGCAGCGCGAGCTGCTGGACAAGCTGGACCGCGGCGAGATCGAGCTTGCCGCTGCCCAGCTGGAGGTGGAACATTTCTGGGCCGGTGCGCTCAGGCGGGCGGTGGTGGAAGGCGATATCGAGCAGGGATCGCTCATGGCCGGCCAGTCGGTGGGCATGGTGGACCGCGAAATGCCGGTCGGCGAGATCATTGCCGAGCTGGTTGCCGAGGCCAACAAGGCGCTGGCCACAAGGGCGCCGCCCGTTGCCGTTGCGGCTGCCTGATGCCCGAAGTCAGCGCCGCCCGCGAGATATTGCGTCGCCTCCACGAGGTGATGGCTGCCCGCACCGGCGCTGAGGCGAAGCTGGGCCAGGTGGTCCGCATCATCGCCACCGAGCTTTCGAGCGAAGTGGCGTCCATCTATCTGCTGCGCGAAGGCAAGCTGGAGCTGTTTGCCACCCAGGGGCTGCTGCAGGAGGCGGTGCACGTCACCAAGCTGGCGATGGGCCAGGGGCTGGTGGGGCAGATTGCCAGCACCAGCGAGCCGATGAACCTGGCCGAAGCCATGGCGCACCCGGATTTTGCCTATAGGCCCGAGACCGGCGAGGAGCGCTTCCACAGCTTTGCCGGCGTGCCGATCGTGCGCCGCGAAGCCGCCATCGGCGTGCTGGCGGTGCAGCACCGCGACCCGCGCCGCTATCAGGATGTGGAGATAGAGGCGCTGCAGACGGTGGCGATGGCGCTGTGCGAACTCATCCACGGTGCCGGGCTGGTCGATGATGCGGAGGCCGCCCGCGCGCGCACTGCCAGCGCCTCGTCCGGCCGGTTGACCGGGCTCAAGCTGGTGGACGGGATCGGGCGCGGACAGGCCGTTTTCCACCAGCCGCGCGTGGTGATCGAGCATACCATGTCCGAAGATCCCGAGGCCGAGCGGCAACGGGTGCGGGCTGGCTTCGAGAAGCTGCACGGCCAGATCGAATCGATGATGGCGAAGGCCGAATTCTCGGCGGGCAGCGATCACCACGAGATTCTCGAGACCTACAAGATGTTTGCCTATGATGAAGGCTGGTTGCGCCGGATCAACGAGGCGATCGAGACCGGGCTGACCGCCGAAGCCGCAATCGACCGGGTGCAGGCCAAGACCCGCGCCCGGATGCGCTCGATCGAAGACCCGTATCTGCGCGAACGGCTGACCGACCTTGACGATCTGGCCAACCGGCTGATGCGCATTGTTGCCGGCCAGCTTGGCACCGCGGCCGAGCTGGGGCTGCGCACCGATACCATTCTCATCGCCCGCAATCTGGGGCCGGCGGAGCTGCTGGAATATGACCGGCGCCAGCTGAAGGGCGTGGTGCTGGAGGAAGGCAGCCTGACTGCGCACGTGACCATCGTGGCGCGCGCCATGGGGGTACCCATGCTGGGCCGGGTGGAAAACCTGTTCAGCGAAGTGGCCGACGGGGATGATCTGATCGTGGATGCCGGCAACGGCGCGCTCATCATCCGCCCGCCTGCCGCCGTGGTGGCCAGCTATGCCGAGATGAGCGCCGCCAAGGCACGCCGCGCAAAGAGCTTCGCCCGGATGCGCGACCTGCCCGCACTCAGCCGCGATGGCCGGCGGGTGCAGGTGATGATGAACGCAGGGCTTGCCGATGATGCCCAGGCGCTCGATGCCACGGGTGCCGACGGGATCGGGCTGTTCCGCACCGAATTCCAGTTTCTGGTATCGGCCACCCTGCCCCGCCGCGAGCGGCAGCAGGCGCTTTATGCCAATGTGCTGGAAGCTGCCGGCAGCCGCCCGGTGGTGTTCCGCACCGTGGATATCGGCGGGGACAAGACCGTGCCCTATCTGGGCGGCGGCGAGGATGACGAGAACCCGGCGATGGGCTGGCGGGCGCTGCGCCTGGCACTGGGCCGCGCCGGGCTGATGAAGGTGCAGGCCCGCGCGTTGCTGCAGGCCGCCGCCGGGCGCGAGCTGAATGTCATGTTCCCCATGGTCTCCGAACCCTGGGAATTTGCCGAGGCCAAGGCGCTCATGGAGGCGCAGGCAAAGCTGCTCGCCGCCAATGGCCATGCCCTGCCGGCCAGCACCCGCTACGGCGCGATGATCGAGGTGCCCTCGATCATCGAGATGCTGGATACGCTGCTCCCGATGGTCGATTTCGTGTCGGTGGGCACCAACGACCTCACCCAGTTCCTGTTCGCGGCCGACCGTGCCAACCCGCGCCTTGCCGCGCGCTATGACTGGCTGTCACCGGCAGTTCTGCGCGTGGTGCAGCGGATTGCGCGCGAATCGGCGGCTGCCGGCAAGCCGGTGACGGTGTGTGGTGAAATGGGCGGCCAGCCTACCGAGGCGCTGGCGCTGCTGGCGCTGGGCATCGAGCAGTTGTCCATCACGCCGGCGGGCATCGGCCCGATCAAGGCAATGGTGCGCTCGGCAGCACTCGGCCCGGTGGCGGAGCAGATGACCGAATGGCTGAAGGCCGGGCGCAGCGATATCCGCGCCGGCCTGACCGGGCTGGCCGATGAAATGGGTATCGTGCTGGGCTGAAGGCGGGTCTCAGCCGGCGACCGCCGGTATTACCCGGTGCCAGTTGGTTACCGATCGGCTCTCGAACAGCCCGGCCTGATGATAGGGATCGGCGGTGGCGAAATCGATTGCCGCCTCCCGGTCATCGAACTCGATGATCAGCAACGATCCCATGGCCCTGCCATCGGGGCGCAGCAGCGGGCCGGCGACCAGCACGGCATCGCCAAGCATCTGGATATGGGCGAGATGCGCCGGGCGGTTGGCGGCCCGAAGCTCGCCCGAATCGGGCTTGTCGATGCAGTGGATGGCAAAATAGGGCATCGGATACCTTTGGCGCGCGCCAGAAACCGATCTGGCAATGCCAAAGCCTAGTGCGACGAACGCCGCGGGGAAAGGGGCGTTTGCCGGGAAATTGCACCCCCTCCCCGCAGCTGGACAAGAACATTGATGGCAGCCGCCGCACCTCAGCGCTGGTTGCGGGCCTTGCGGGTTATGCCGGTGCTGGCACGGTCCTGCATCTGCGAGACCCGGGCATAATCCCGGCGGCTGAAATTGCCGTCGGCGGAAAGCCGCGACTGGGTACGATCGATGCGGTTCTGCGAGACGCCGAGCCTGGCGGCTTCGCGGTTGTTGATCCGGCCGGTATCGATATTGGCGCCGATGCGGGCATCCTGCCGGGCATCGCGGTTTTCCGTGGCGGCGAAGCGCCGGTCGCTGCCGGGCGTTTGGGCAGCCGCTGGTGCGGCGGCGGCAACGGTGGCGAGCGTCGCGAGGCAGGCGGCGACGGCGGCAAAGGTGCGGGAGTTGTTCATGGGCATTTCCTTTCGGGCTGTTGTGGTCGATGGGGTTACGGGCGCCCCGCGAACTTTCCCCCGCGAAGTTTCTCCTGCGAACTTTCCCCCCTTTGCTGCCTGCAAAGGTTGACCTTGCCACCATGCTCGGCTACTGCGCCGCCCTTGCCGTCGGTTTGTTTTGCGATCCGACGGGCAGTCCCTGTTGCAAGGATTCTTCACGATGTCGCGCGTTTGCGAGCTTACTGCCAAGGGTCGGATGGTCGGGAACAACGTGTCCCACGCCAACAACAAGACCAAGCGCACCTTCCTGCCGAACCTGCAGAATGTGACGCTGATTTCCGATGCGCTGGGTCGCTCGGTAAAGCTGCGCGTCTCGATGAACGGCCTGCGGTCGGTGGAACATGTAGGCGGGCTCGATAACTGGCTGCTGAAGACCAACGCCGACCTGCTGTCTGACCGGTGCGTGAAGCTGAAGCGCGAGATCTCCAAGAAGGTAAGCCAGGACAGCGCTGCCGCCTGAGCGCGCTCGCCTCCGTTTGCTGAAACGGCCCGGCGAAGTCCGGGCCGTTTTGCGTTTGGCGGTGCATCATGGTCTGCTCAGGCTTTCGGCGGAGGCAGCCTTTCATGATTCGCATATCGATCACTGCCAGCCTTCTGATCGTCGCACATAGCGCCGTGCATGCAGCGCCGGGCAGGGTCATCATGCCGACCGACCCCAAGGCCCTGGCCCAGCTGGAGCATTTTGGCTATGCCGATGCGGTCGTCGCCGGGGGCATGGTTTACATATCCGGCGTCATCGCCTCCCCGATCGAGGGGGATGCCGGCTTCGAGCCCGCCTATGAGCGCGCCTTTGCCCAGATCGCCGCCACCTTGCAGCGCGCCGGTGCCAGCTGGGCCGATGTCGTGGACATGACCACCTATCACACCGATCTGCTGGCCCAGGCCGCTCCCATCGCGGCGGTGAAGGCCCGCTATGTCAAAGCTCCTTATCCGGCCTGGACCGCCATCGGCGTCTCCCGCCTGTTTGAAAACGCCGGGATCACCGAGATCAAGGTCGTGGCGCTGCTGCCTGCGAAGAAATAAGCTCGAACTTCATCAAGACCGTCTGCTGCAGGCTGCTCAGATTATCGTCCGACACCAGATAGACGAACTGCCGGTCGCCAGTTTGTACCACCGCTGCCCCTTCCATATTGTCGAGCGTCACCGGGGCTTCCCAGCGCGCCAGCAGCCTTGCCTCCACCCGCGCCGGAGCCGGCCCATCGGCCAGCAGCGGCGCAAGATCGACAAGGCTGAGCGCTGCCCCAGCGCCGCGCAGATTGAAGCGCCGCTGCAGCAGCAGCACCCGCGTACCGTCGAGCGCCACAGCCTCGGTCGGCCGGTGCTCGGGCACGCCGGAAATGCCGAAGCTGATGGTTTGGCCGCCCCTGATGAGCAGCGCCTGCCGGTCGCCGGCCGCGGTGTCCACATCCTCCGCCACGATGAGCAGCGCCGGCCGGGCGCCAGCGGGGCGGAGCACGGCCATCGCCTCCGCACCGCCGTTGGAGGGCCAGCCGCGCATCTGCGGCGGTCGCTCGGTGCTTCCGGCAGGGCTGGCCAGCGATTCGGGCCGGCGCGGGTCGATGCCCTTCCAGTTCACCAGCCGGTGGTCCTGCTCATAGGCCACAATCGCCTCGCCGGTCTCCGGGTCCCACTCCAGCGCTTCCGCATCCCCGGCGTCCTTGTCGATCGCCGGCTGCCCCTTGGCATCGAGCAGCGGCGCCAGCACCCCGTCCGACACCCCGACCAGCCGGCCACCCTGCTCGATGGTGCGGAAGGCCAGCCAGTTGCCGGTATCGGTAATGGCCAGAAACTGGCCATCGGCGCCGGCGCGGAGCGCGGAAATGCCGCCGAACAGTGCTTCGGTGCTGCGGATGCCGACCGCGCCCATGAAGCGGAGCTGCCCCAATGCCACCTGCCCGGGGTCGCTGCGGTTGAGCGGCAGAACGGTGGTGGTGAGCACCAGCGGCCGCACCGCCTCCGCCGCCATGGAGCCACCAGGCAGGCTGAAGGCGCCGAACAGCGCCAGTGCAGCCGCTAGCGCCGCCAGAGCCCAAGTTAGAGGCCGCTTCCGGATTGATTTTACCTGCATGCAAGCCGGGGCATAGCAGCACGGGCCGGGAGCCGCTATCGCTAGTCAGATGCCGCAGCCCAGCCCCATTGCAAGCCCCGATTCCGGTCATGTAACCGCCCGGACCGTCCTTAAGGACGTGTTCGGCTTTACGGCCTTTCGCGGCTCCCAGCAGGAGGTCATCGAGGCGGTGATCGCAGGCCGGGATTCGGTGGCGATCATGCCGACAGGCGCCGGCAAATCATTGTGTTACCAGATTCCAGCACTGGTCCGCCCCGGCTGCGGGCTGGTGATATCGCCGCTGATTGCGCTGATGGAGGACCAGGTGCGCGCGCTGAGAGCCACCGGCGTGCGCGCCGCCGCCTTGAACAGCCAGAGCCAGGATAGCGAAGCCACGCTGCGCGCGCTGCAGGATGGCCGGCTGGACCTGCTGTATGTGGCGCCCGAACGCGCGCTCACGCCGGGCTTCCGACAGCTGGTCAGCAGGCTGGAAGTGGCGGTGATCGCGATTGATGAAGCGCATTGCGTGAGCCAATGGGGGCATGATTTCCGGCCCGAGTATCGCCAGCTCCGCAGCCTGTGCGACGATCTGCAGGGTGTGCCGCGCCTCGCGCTCACTGCCACTGCCGATACCGAGACCCGCGCCGACATTTGCGCCCAGCTCGGTATTCCCGAAGCGCAGATGGTGGTCGCCGGGTTCGACCGGCCCAACATCTGCTACCGGGTTTCGGCGCGCGACGATGCGGGCGCGCAGCTGACCGATTTTCTGGGCCAGCAGCGCGGCCGCGCCGGCATTGTCTATGCCCCTACCCGCGCCGAAACCGACCGGCTGCGCGAGCGGCTGGTAGCGGCGGGGTTTCGCGTCCGCGCCTATCATGCCGGGCTGGACGCGGCCGAACGCCGCGATGCCCAGGCCGAATTCGTGCGCGCCGAGGATATGGTGATGGTGGCCACCATCGCGTTCGGCATGGGCATCGACAAGCCCGATGTGCGTTTTGTGGCCCATGTCGGCCTGCCGAAATCGATCGAGGCCTATTATCAGGAAACCGGGCGCGCCGGGCGCGACGGTGATCCGGCGGTGGCGCAGATGTTCTGGGGGCCGGCCGATATCCAGCGGCTGAAAGGCTTTATTGCGGGCAGCGACGGCGACGAGGCGCACAAGGTGCGGGAGACCGCCCGGCTCGAATCGCTGCTGGCTTTCCTCGATGAGACCGGCTGCCGCCGCCAGGTGCTGCTGCGCTATTTCGGCGAACCCGACCCGCCGCCGTGCGGCAACTGCGACAATTGCCTTGATCCGCCGGCGCTTACCGACATGACCCAGGCGGCGCGGAAGTTTCTTTCAGCGGTGTTTCGCACCGGGCAGCGCTTTGGTGCTGAACATGTGATCGATGTGCTTACCGGCCATGCAACCGAGCGGGTGGCGCGGCTGGGCCATGAAAGCCTGAGTGTATGGGGCATCGGCAGCGAGCTGCAGGTGGCGCGCTGGCGCGATATTGCCCGGCAGCTGGAGCTGGCCGGCGCGCTGGAGCGCGACCCCGAGCACCGGGGGCTGCGGCTGGCCGCTGGCGCACGCGCGCTGCTGAAGGGCGAAACCAGCCTGAAGATGCGCGAGGCCGCGCCGGCACGGACGCGGAAGGACCGTTCCGCGCGCAGCCCGGCACCGCCGGAAGGCGTGGCCCCCGCCGATGCAGCACTGTTCGAAGCCCTGCGCGCATTGCGCCGCACGCTCGCGGCCGAAGCGGGGCTGCCGCCCTATGTGGTGTTCCACGATTCGACGCTGCGGGCGATGGCGGCCGCGCGCCCGCAGGACCTCGAATCGCTCGGGCGGCTGCCAGGCATCGGGGCTGGCAAGCTCAAGGCCTGGGGGCCGGTGTTTCTGGAGCGGTTGCGCGCCGAGTGAACAATTCGTGCCCGCATCGGTTATCCCTTTATCAGTCGAAAGGGACAAGATCATGAATCGCACAATCGCTTTGCTGCTGCCGGTTGCGGCACTCCTGAGCCTTCCCGCCTGCTCCACCACGGATGGCGGATCGCGCTACGCCTGGAATGGCCAGACCTACGGTTCACGCCAGCAGTGCCTCGCCGCCAAGCGGAATTCGGAAAAGCGCGGAACAGTTGCCGGTGCCGTTGCCGCCGGCGCGGGTGCCGCCCTGCTCGGTGCCAATCTGGGTGAGGCCGCACTTATTGCCGGTGGCGGCGCGGTCGTTGGCAACCAGCTTGCCGCCAGGACCAAGCGCTGCTGAAACCCGGCGCTTCACCCCCGGTTCAAGCAACACCGGCCTATTGTGGATGCGGAAAACACCAAGAAGGGGAATGATGATGAAGCGTTGGACCTTGCTCGCGCTGCCGCTGGCGGCACTGCTCACCCAGCCAGCCATTGTAATGGCCAAAGAGCCTACAAAAAGCGGCTATAGCTACGATGGGAAATATTATCCCAACCGCCAGCAATGCCTGGATGCCAAGCGGAAATCCGAAAAGCGCGGCACGGTCGTGGGTGCGGTTGTGGCGGGTGCGGGTGCAGCGCTGCTCGGTGCCAATCTTGGTGAGACCGCGTTGATCGCCGGCGGCGGTGCCGTTGTGGGCAACCAGCTTGCCACCAAGACCAGGCGCTGCTGAAGGCGCCAACCCCTTTTCGTTGCAATCAACCCTAGCGCCGGCCGCCGCGCTTGGCAGGGCGGCCGGCATCTGCCTCGAACAGCGCCGCCAGCTGGTCGATGATGGTGCCGCCAAGCTGTTCGGCATCCATGATGGTGACCGCGCGGGTGTAATAGCGGGTCACGTCATGGCCGATGCCGATGGCGATGAGCTCGACCGGCGACCGGCCCTCGATGTGGCGGATAACCGAGCGCAGATGCCGCTCCAGATAATGGCCGTTGTTTACCGAGAGCGTTGAATCGTCGACCGGCGCGCCGTCCGAAATCACCATCAGGATCCGCCGGTCTTCAGTGCGCGCGAGCAGCCGGTCATGCGCCCAGAGCAGCGCCTCGC
>JBBQIP010000066.1:0-12835 GCA_038325045.1 Sphingomonadales bacterium | reverse complement strand
TCCTCGAAGTGGCGGAGGCGACCACGCCGTTTGCACCCGGCACCGCCCAAGCCTTTGCCCAGGCCTTCATGCGGCAGGGCGGTATCGATTCCGTAGCCGCCGCGCATCTGCTGCGCAGCCAGGTCGTCACATCTGCCGAGGATTTGCCCAGCCTCGATACGCCAACTTTGGTCATCGCGGGGGCGGATGACAACGACAATGGTTCCGCCGAGGCGCTCTCACAGGCGCTTCCCAACGCCTCCTGGGCGCGAATTCCCGGGAACCACATGACCGCCGTCACCAAGCCCGAGCTGGGGACGGCGATTGCGGGGTGGCTGGGGCATTTTTAAACTGGCAAGGCGTGGACAAGGCGTGGACAAGGCGTGGGCAAGGCCGGATGCCGGTGCCGGGGTTCGCTCGCTGCGCCGCGCGCTTGATGCCCGTGGGGCGTGGCTTCGCCCCTTTCTGTTTCCATCAGGAGTAGTTCATGACCGATATCACCGTCACCGCCCGGGTTCCCGGCGCCGAAGCCATTCTCACCCCGGCAGCGCTGGCCTTCCTCTCGCTCCTTCACCAGAGCTTCGAGGGCACCCGCGCCGCCCTGCTGGAGGCACGCGATGAGCGCCAGGCGCGCTGGAACACCGGGGAGGAGATCGATTTCGCCCCCGAAATGGCCAGCGTGCGCGCCGATCCGTACTGGAAGGTGCGGCCAGCGCCGGCAGGGCTCACCGATCGGCGGGTGGAGATCACCGGGCCGTGCGACCGCAAGATGGTCATCAACGCATTGAATTCAGGCGCGCAATGCTTCATGGCCTGCCTTGAGGATGCGTCCGCCCCGCGCTTCGATGTGATGATCGATGGCCAGGTCAATCTGCGCGATGCCGCGCGGCGCACCATCGCCATCGATGGCGGCGAAGGCGGCAAATCCTACAAGCTGAACGCGCACATCGCCACGCTGCTTGCCCGCCCGCGCGGCTGGCACCTCGATGAAGCGCATCTGCAGATAGACGGCGCCGCCATTTCAGCCAGCCTGTTCGATTTCGGCCTTTATGCCTTCCACAACGCCAAGGCGCTCCTCGAGCAGGGCACCGGCCCCTATTTCTACCTGCCCAAGATCGAGCATTACCTCGAAGCCCGGCTCTGGGCCGATGTGTTCCGCCTCACCGAATCGGTGCTCGGCCTGCCGCTTGGCACCATCCGCGCCACCGTGCTCATCGAGACGCTGCCGGGCGCGTTCATGGCGGAGGAAATCCTGTTCGAGCTCCGCGATCACATCACCGCGCTCAACTGCGGCCGCTGGGATTATATCTTCAGCTATATCAAAACCTTCCAGAACGATGCGAGCAAGATACTGCCCGATCGCGGGGTGGTGGGCATGGGGGTGCCGTTCATGGCGGAATATGCCGCCCATGTGGTCCGCACCTGCCACCGGCGCGGCGCCCATGCGATGGGCGGGATGAGCGCCTTCATCCCGGTTAAGGATGATGAAGCCGCCAATGAAAAGGCCTTCGCCGCCGTGCGCGCGGACAAGGAGCGCGAAGCCAAGCTGGGCCATGACGGCACCTGGGTCGCCCACCCCGGCCTGGTGGGGCTGGCGCGTGAGGTGTTCGACCGGCTGATGCCCGGCCCCGACCAGCTTTCGGTCATCCCGGCCGGTGCAGCGGTGGCAGCCGCGCTCACCACCCCGCCGCCGGGGCCGCGCACGCTCGGCGGCCTTGCCAACAATGCCAATGTCGGCATCGGCTATATCGCCGCCTGGCTGCGCGGGCAGGGCGCGGTGCCGCTCCATAACCTGATGGAGGATGCCGCAACTGCCGAAATCAGCCGCGTGCAGCTCTGGCAGTGGCGCCGCCATAGCGTAAAGCTGGATAGCGGCGAGGCGGTAACCGCCGGCCTGCTCGACCGGGTGATCGATGAACAGCTGGCGGTGCTGAAGGCCGATGTCGGCGATAATTTCTTCGCCACCGGCCGGTTCGAGGATGCCGCCCGGCTGTTCCGCAATATGGTGCAGGCCGAAGAGCTTGCCCCCTTCCTCACCGTTCCCGCCTATGATCAATGGTTTGCGGCCTGATAACCGAGCCGCTCCCTTCGCTCGCGGTTGCGCGGGAGGGGAGCGGCTGTTAGAAACCGCGCGGGCGCAATATCATGCTGAACAGCCAGAATAATTTTTGGTTTTCAGCAGTATTTCACAGGCAGGCACAATGACCGACAGCGAGATCATGGCAAAGGTCGCGGACCTGATGGTCGATGTGTTCGACGTCGATGATCTGGACATCACGCCCGCCACCTCGGCCGATGATATCGAGGAATGGGACAGCCTCAGCCATATCCGGCTGATGATCTCCATCGAGCGCGCCTTCAAGGTGAAGTTCCTGAACGAGGAAATCGCCGAATTGAAGAATGTCGGCGAACTGGTGCAGGTCATCCAGCAGAAGCTGGCCTGAGCGGGCACGCCGGCGGTGGTGGCCACGCTCGACTGGTTGCTGCCCGCACCGCCTGATTTCCGGGCGCAGCTCAAAGCCCTGCGCGCCGATTGCGGCACCGATGCCCCCGCCGCCACCATCGAGGAGCGGCTGAGCAGCCTCGCCCTCCACCAGCTCGATCTCAACCGGCTCGGCCAGCTGGCCCGCGCGGGGGCGGACTGGGCGGCGATACAGGCCGCTGGCGCCCACGGCCCGGCGCTGCTGGCCCGGCTCAGGCTCGGCCTCATCGGCGCCGGCACGCTCGATCTGCTGGCCGATGCCATTGCCGGCTCGGCGCTCCGCCACCGGGTGCTCGCAGAAGTCGTGGTGGGCGATTATGGCAGCGCGGTTACCGATGCGCTCAACCCCGCCAGCCGGCTGCGCAGCGCCGGGCTGGACGCAGTGCTGCTGGTGCCGGACCACAGGATGCTCGGGCTCGATCGCCCCCAGCTGGAAAAGGCCGCTGCCGAGGCTTTGGTTGCCGCCGCGCTCGAAACCCTGTCCGCGATGGTCGCCGGCCTGTCCGAAGATGCGCCCGCCGGCGTGCTTGTGGCCACGCTGGTGCCGCCGCTGGAGCCGCTGTTCGGCAGCTTCGATGCGCTGGAGCCGGGCAGCGTGCACGCCATGGTATCGGCGGTGAACGCCGGCCTTGTCGCCATGGCCGCGAGCGGACGCATCACACTCGTCGATTTCGCCCGCGCCGCCAGCTGGGCGGGCCTTGCCGGCTGGCATGATGACGCGCAGTGGCACGCCGCCAAGCTGGCGATAAGCCCCGATATGCTGCCGCTCGCCGGTGATATGGTGGCGCGCGTGCTCGGGGCGCTGCGCGGCACCAGCCGCAAGGCGCTGGTTCTCGATCTCGACAATACGCTCTGGGGCGGCATCATCGGGGATGACGGGGTGGACGGTATCGCCGTCGGCCAGGGCAGTGCGCGCGGCGAGGCGCATCTGGCAGTGCAGGCGCTGGCGCTGGCGCTTCGCAGCCGCGGCGTGGTGCTGGCGGTATGCTCCAAAAACGAGGAGGCAACCGCAAAAGCCCCGTTCACCGATCACCCCGACATGCTGCTGCGGGACGAGCATATCGCCGTCTTCGTGGCCAATTGGGGGGACAAGGCGACGAATTTGCGCGCCATCGCCGCCGCCCTCAACATCGGGCTCGATGCGCTGGTGTTCCTCGATGACAACCCGGTGGAACGCGCCCAGGTGCGCCGCGAACTGCCGATGGTGGCAGTGCCCGAACTGCCCGAAGACCCCGCCCATTATGCGCGCATGCTGGCCATGGCTGGCTATTTCGAGGCGGTGAGCTTCGCCGCTGAAGACCGGGTCCGCGCCGATGCCTATAAGGCCAATGCCGAGCGCGCCGCCTTTGCCGGCACCAGCGACATGGCCGGCTATCTGGCCTCGCTCGACATGGTGGTGGAGGTACGGCCGTTCGACAGCATGGGCCGCGCCCGCATCGCCCAGCTCATCAACAAATCCAACCAGTTCAACCTCACCACCCGGCGCTATACCGAGGCCGAAGTTGCCGCACTGGAAACCGACCGACAGGCAGTAGGCCTGCAATTCCGGCTGGCAGACAGGTTCGGCGACAATGGCATGATCGCGGTCGTCATCCTGCGCCAAAGCAGCGAAGCCACGCTGGAAATCGACAGCTGGCTGATGAGCTGCCGGGTGCTCGGCCGGCGCATGGAGGAAGCCACGCTCGCCGCTATCGTGGCCGCCGCCCGCGCCCGCAGCGCCGCCACCCTATTGGGCCGCTACCGCCCAAGCGCCAAGAACGCGATGGTGGCGGATCATTATGCCAGGCTGGGCTTCGAGCCGGTTTCCACAGCCGAGGATGGCAGCAGCGAGTGGCGCCTCGCGCTCGCCGGCTGGCAACCCCCTGAACTTCCGATGCGTTTTGAAGGCCCGATGGCCGAACTGGTGGCAGCATGACCGAAAAAGCCGATGCCAAGGCGGCCGAGCGCAGCGCAGCTCTGGCTGCAATCCTCGTCGAAATGCCGGCCACCGCACCCATCGTGCAGGCGGTGCTGGCCGATTGGCCGGAGCATGCCGCCTATCTCCTCAAAAGCCTCTCCGCCCGCTCGCCCGCCCAGCGCGCCGCCACCGAAGTGGCCGCCGCCGCCGCCACCCGCCTCATGGCCGGCGGTCTCCCCCGCTTCGCCCGCGGCTACCGCTGGACCTGCGACAGGCTCCGCGACGAGGAGATTTTCTTCCACCGGAACGGCCGCTACCGCCTCGCCACCTTTGCGCAAGCCTGGGACGAGGTCTATTCCAAACCCGAGATCATGGCGCCCTATGTGGACGGCCTGCTGCTCTCGCAGATCCTCTGGTTCAACCATGTCGGCACCTTCGAGATGTTCCTCGGCCGGGTGCTCGGCGCCATCGAGGCACCGTTCGACTATCTGGAGATCGGCCCCGGCCACGGCCTGATGGCCGCCCTTGCCGCCGGCCACCCACACGCCCGCACCATCGCCGCCTGGGATGTGAGCGCAGTATCGCTCCATGAAACCGAGGCAGCGCTGCGCACCCTGGGCGTCACCCGCCCGGTCTCCTTGCGCGAAGTCGATATCCTCGCCGCCACCGCGCCCGATACGCAATACGACCTCATCGTCATCTCCGAAGTGCTCGAACATCTGGAAGACCCCGCCCGCGCGCTCGCCTTCCTGCGCGCCGCCCTCCGCCCCCAGGCGCGCATCTTCATCAACGTGCCTTTGAACAGCCCGTCGCCCGATCATATCTACCTGTTCGAAACGCCCGAACAGGTCATCGCCATGGTCGAGGCAGCGGGCCTCACCGTCATCACCACCGAGCTTTTCGCCACCCAGGGCCGCAGCGTCGAAAGTGCGCTCGCCAACCGCATCAGCGTCTCCACCGGTATCATCGCGGTTCCGGGCTGATCAGCGGCCGTGCTGTTCAACAGCTTTATCTTCATCTTCGGCTTTCTGCCGCTGGTGCTGGCCTGCACCTTTCTCGCCGGCCGCCACAGCGCAGCCGCCGCCAAGCTGGCGCTCACGCTGCTTTCCCTCGGCTTTTATGCCTGGTGGCGGCCGGTGCACCTGCCGCTCCTTCTCGGCTCCATCCTGTTCAACTGGGTGATGGGAGACCGGATCCAGCGCGCCCATGCCAGCGGCCGCAAGCGCCAGGCCGGCGCGCTGCTGGCGCTGGGCCTCGCGGTCGATCTCGGCCTGCTGGCATGGTTCAAATATGCCAATTTCCTCGCCGATAATCTGGGCGCCGCCTTCGGCACGGACTGGACGCTGGAGCGGATCATCCTGCCGCTCGCCATCTCCTTCTTCACCTTCCAGAAAATCGCCTATCTGATAGATAGCGCGCGCGGCGAGGCCAGCCGCATGAGCCTCCTCGATTTCTCGCTGTTCGCAGCGTTTTTCCCGCAATTGATCGCCGGCCCCATCGTCCATTTCAAGGAAGTGGTGCCGCAACTGCGCAGCCCCCGCTTCGGCAGCCCGCAGTGGCGCAACCTCGCCATCGGCACCGTCATCTTCGCCATCGGCCTGTTCAAGAAGACCGTGATCGCCGACACGCTGTCCCCCTTCGTGCCAGAGCTGTTCGTGGCCGCGTCCCAGCCCGGAACCGCCAGCCTTGCCGCCGGCTGGCTGGCCGCCATCACCTTCACGCTGCAGCTTTATTTCGATTTTTCCGGCTATTCCGACATGGCGATCGGGCTGGCGCGGATGTTCGGTGTCAAGCTGCCGCTCAATTTCCACTCCCCGCTGCGCGCGGCCAATATCATCGATTACTGGCGCCGCTGGCACATGACCCTGCAGCGCTTCATCGTCGCCTATCTGTTCCAGCCGCTGGCGCTGCCGCTCACCCGCTGGGCGGCCGAGCGCCGGCTGGATGGCTGGTCCATGTTCGCGGTCAGCGTCGCGGTTCCCAGCTTCATCACCTTTGTGGGCGTGGGCATCTGGCACGGCGCCGGCTGGACCTTCGTGGCCTTCGGCCTGATGCACGCCAGCTATATCTGCATCAACGAAGCCTGGCGTGAGCGCCGCAAGAACCGCCGCCGACTTTTGCGCAAACAGGGCCGCAAGCTGGCCGATCCGGGCATGGCGGAGCTGGCCTGCTACCATCTGGTCACCCTCGTCGCGATCCTCGCCGGCAATGTCATGTTCCGCGCCGGCTCGGTGGCAGAAGCAGCCGGCATCTGGCAGGCAATGGCGGGTTTCGGTTCCGGCACCGGCTCCACCGCCGCGCTTGGGGCTGTTCCCGGGCTGGGCTTCGAGCTTCTGGCCACCATTATCGGCGCCACGCTCATCGTGGTCTTCATGCCCAATACCCAGCAGATCATGCGGGCCTTCGCACCGGCAATCAACTGGCGCGAATGGGCCGGTGTCGCCACACCGGCCATGGCGTTGCGCTGGCGGCCCGATATGGCCGGCATGGGCATTGCGGGCCTTGCGCTGTTCGCCGGCATCATCTTCATCCAGCGCGGCCAGGCCGTGTTCCTCTATTTCAATTTCTGAGCAGGGAGCCACGCACATCATGCAGTCGGTTCGCTGGAAAGCCGGTTTGGCCTTCATGCTGGCAGTCGCGCTCGCCGCCGCTGCCGCTGCATCGGCGCTGCCCGATAACCCCTATCAACGCTGGTCGAGCCTTGAAGATACCATCCAGCAGCGGCTGCGCTGGATGTACGAGCGCATCCATTTCGATTCTGCGCCCGTCGATGTCGCCATCATCGGCCCGTCGCGCTCGGGCGCTGCGGTCAGCACGCCCTTGCTGGAGGCCGGGCTGGCGGCAGCAGGGGTCACCGCCAAGGTCGCCAATTTCTCGATGCCGGAGGCCGGGCGGAACCTGAACTGGACGGTGGCCGAACAGCTGTTCGCGGCGAAAGCCCCCAAGCTGGTGGTGATCGTGGTCATCGAAAAACCCAGCCGCTTCGGCCATCCGGCCTATAAATACATCGCGCCCACAGCCGAGATCATCGATCCCGGCTATCTCGGCAATCTCAACTGGCCGGCCGATCTCGTCTACCTGCCGTTCCGCCAGCTGCAGCTCATGGCCGCCCGGCTGTTCCCGGCTGCCTTCGATCTGCCGCCGGCCTTCCAGCCCGCCCGTTATGCCGGCACCGATCTCGATACCACGCTCAGCTACCGCGCCGGCGATGGCAGCTGGGTCGATCATGATGTTGCCATGCCGCTGCCAATGCTCGAAGCGCAGCGCCAGCGCTACGAAGCCGCCGTCGATCCGCCCATCCTGCCCGCCAGCCTCGCAGCCATCGAATTCGGCGATGAACGTACCTATGTGGCGCGCATTGCGGAAGCCGCGAAGGCGAAGGGTGCCAGAGTCGCCTTCCTGTTCCTGCCCTATTACAAAGGCCCTCTCGATGTGCAGGAGCGGGATTTCTATGCGCGCTACGGCCCCATGCTCGAAGCCGGCTTCGTGAGCCGCCGGGCAGACTGGTATTCCGATGTCGGCCATCTGAACCGCGACGGCGCCCGCGCGCTCACCGGCTGGCTTGCGCCCAAACTGGCGCCATTGGTTGCGCCCGAATGAGCGCCCCCATTCTCCACCATATCGGCATCGTGGTGCCCGATGAAGACGAGATGGCCGCAATGATGGCAGCGCTCGGCCTCACCGAAGATTACCGGGGCTTTGTGCGGGAGTTCGAGGCGCTGTGCGTGTTTACGCGCGGGGCAGGCGCCACCACCGAATTCGTGGTTCCAACCGGCGGCCCGCTCGCCAAATTCAACAAGGGCATGGGCGGCCTCCACCATCTCGCCTTCGAAGTGCCCAGCCTCGATGCAAAAGCGGCCGAGCTCGCAAGCGAAGGCAAGGCCTTCATCCGCCCCGATCATGTGCAGGGCGCCGGGCGGTTCCTGTGCAATTTCCTGAGCCCGGTCTATACCCGCGGCCTCACGGTCGAATATGTCCAGCTGACCAGTTGAAGGAACCCCGCGCATGAAGACCGGCTGCGAATTCGATATCATCGTCTACGGCGCCACCGGCTTCACCGGAAAGCTGGTGGCCGAGCATCTGGTGGCGCACCACCCCGGCCTCAGCTGGGCCATGGCCGGGCGTTCTGCGGAAAAACTGGCCGAAGTCGCAGCCGAACTCGGCACCCCCGCCAGCGTGGCCTTGATCGTGGCGGATTCGAACGACAGAGCCTCGCTTGAAGCGATGTGCGCGCACACCCGCATCGTCATCACCACCGCCGGGCCGTACCAGAATTATGGCTCCACGCTGGTCGCGGTCTGCGCCGCCACCGGCACCGATTATCTCGATCTTTCGGGCGAGCCGCTGTGGATGGCAGAGATGATTCCCGCCCATCATGCAGAAGCCATAGCGAGCGGCGCGCGCATCCTCTTCTCCTGCGGCTTCGATTCCAGCCCCTTCGAACTCGGCGTCATCCACGCCCCGGCGCTGGCGGTGCAGCACCTCGGCGCTCCGGTGCCGGTGGTCCATGGCCGGGTGCGGGCCATGAGCGGCGGCCTGTCGGGCGGCACCGCAGCCAGCGGCGCTGCCACCATGGCCGCCATCGGCGCCAATCCGGCGCTCATGGGCGTGATGTTCAACCCCTTTGCGCTCACACCGGGTTTTACAGGCCCGGAACAGCCGCGCGGCGACAAGCCCCGCCACGATGATCTGCTCGGCGAAGATGTCGGCCCGTTCATGATGGCCGCCATCAACACCAAGAACGTTCACCGCTCCAACTTCCTCGCCGGCCATCCGTGGGGCGAGGGCTTCCGCTACGATGAAATGGCGGTGGTAAAGGCCGGCGTCGCCGCCGAATTCCCCGGCCTCTCCGGCCCCGGCGTGCCCAAGCCCGGCGAAGGCCCCGGCAAAGCCGCGCGCGAAGCCGGCTTTTACGATCTGCTGTTCATCGGCGTGGCCGAAGATGGCCGGCAGGTGCGAGCCGCCGTCTATGGGGACCGCGACCCCGGCTATGGCTCCACCTCCAAGATCATCGCCGAAACCGCGCTCTGCCTGCTGGAGGCCAAGGATCTCGCCGGCGGCATCTGGGTGCCGGGTGCAGCCCTCGGCCAGCCGCTCATCGACCGGTTGCAGGCCCGCGCCGGCCTCAGCTTCACCGACGAGACAGCATGACCGCTGCACTTCGAGCGCCATTGCTGTAAGAACCGGCCATGGGCGCGCACCACCATCATCACCACCACAGCCTTGCCGAAGACCATGGGCCGCACCACGCTGCCCAGCTCAGCACGCAAGGCCCGGCGTTCCGCCTCGGCATCCTCCTCAACCTCGCCTATGTGGCCGCCGAGGCAGTGGCGGGCCTGCTCACCGGCTCGATGGCGCTGCTGGCCGATGCCGGCCACAACCTGTCCGATGTGCTGGGCCTTGCGCTCGCCTGGGGTGCAGTCGCGCTCGCCTCGCGCCCGGCCAGCGAGCGCTATACCTTCGGCCTCGGCCGCTCCACCATCCTTGCAGCACTTGCCAATGCCGCCATCCTGCTGGTTGCCTGCGGCGCCATCGCGGTGGAGGCGCTTGACCGGCTGCGCTCCCCCGCGCCGGTGCAGGGCGGCATCGTCATGGCGGTCGCCGGCCTTGGCCTGCTGGTAAACCTCGGCACCGCCGCGCTGTTCCACCGGGACCAGGCGCATGATCTCAACATGCGCGGCGCCTATCTGCACATGATGGCCGATGCTGCCGTCTCGGGCGCGGTGGTGCTGGCCGGCGGCATCATCCTGCTCACCGGCTGGCACTGGGTCGATCCCGCGCTGGGCCTGCTGGTGGTGGTGATGATCCTGCGCTCCACCTGGGGCCTGCTGCGCGATTCGGTCGCCGCCGCGCTCGATGCCGTGCCCGCGCATATCGATCCTGCCCGCGTGCAGGCAGCGCTCGCTCGCTGGCCGGGGGTGGCAGATGTGCACCACCTCCACATATGGCCGCTCGCCACCAGCCAGGTGGCACTCACCGCCCATCTGGTCATGCCCGGCGGCCACCCCGGCGATGCGGTTCTGGCAGCGCTTGCCGCCGATATGGAGGCGCACCACGGCATCGCCCATGCCACCTTCCAGATCGAAACCGGCAGCCTCGATCCGCCCTGCCCACCGTGCGGCCACGGCGTGGTAGCGCCCGAAACCGCCGCCGCCTGACCAAAGGACTCCCCCATGGCCGAAACCCTCCTCCTCGAAACGCGCGGGCTCGTCACGCTGGTGCGCCTCAACCGCCCGCAGGCGCTGAACGCGCTCAACACCCAGACGCTTGAAGAGCTTATCGAGGCCTTCGCGGCCTTTGATGCCGATCCCGGCCAGCGCTGCCTCGTGCTCACCGGCTCGGAGAAAGCCTTTGCAGCGGGCGCCGACATCAAGGAGATGGCCGGCCAAAGCTATGCCGATATGTACGGCCAGAATTTCTTCGCCGGCTACGAACGCATCACCGCCACCCGCAAGCCCTGGATCGCCGCCGTCTCCGGCTTCGCACTCGGCGGCGGCTGCGAACTCGCCATGATGGCCGATATCCTCATCGCCGCCGATACCGCCAAGTTCGGCCAGCCCGAAATCAAGCTCGGCGTCATGCCCGGCATGGGCGGCTCGCAGCGCCTCACCCGCGCCATCGGCAAGGCCAAGGCGATGGAAATGTGCCTCACCGGCCGCATGATGGCCGCCCCCGAAGCCGAAGCCGCCGGCCTCGTCGCCCGCATCGTGCCCGCCGCCACCCTGATCGAGGAGGCGATAACCACCGCCGCCACCATCGCCGCCATGGCGCCGCTTGCCGCCATGGCCGTAAAGGAAGCCGTGAACGCAGCCGAGGAAATGCCGCTCGCCACCGGCATCGCCTTTGAACGCCGGCTGTTCCACGGCCTGTTCGGCAGCACCGACCAGAAGGAAGGCATGGCCGCCTTCATGGAAAAACGCCCGGGGGTTTTTACGGGCAACTGAAAAAGGGCCTCCGGCGGCTGGGGCCTCAGGCCCCAGACCCCTTTTCCATCATTTTCCCCCGCACCATCCGGCGACTATGCGCGGTCTATTTTGATATGGGGTCTGGGGCCGCCGGCCCCAGCCGCCGGAGGCCCCTTCTAAACCGCCATCGTGGCCCGCGCCGCTCCGCCCACTGGCCAGAACGCCGGTGGTGCGCTAGGGCCGGGCGCCATGGCAAAGCCGCTCACCCTCGCGCTGCCCAAGGGCCGCATCCTCGTCGAGGCGCTGCCGCTGCTGGCGCGCGCCGGCATCGTGCCCGAGCCTGATTTCACCGACGAAAGCAGCCGCAAGCTGATGTTCGAGTCCAGCCGCCCCGATGTGCGGCTGATCCGCGTCCGCAGCTTCGATGCGGCCACCTTCGTGGCCTTTGGCGCCGCCGAAATCGGCATTGCCGGCAACGACGTGCTGCTGGAATTCGGCTTCACCGAAATCTATGCGCCCGTCGATCTCGGCATCGGCCATTGCCGGCTCTCGCTCGCCCAGCCAGCCTCGCTCGATGAACAGCTGGAATCGCTGTCGGCAGTCCGCGTCGCCACCAAATATCCCGCCCTCACCCGCAAGCACTTCGCCGCGCGCGGCATCCAGGCCGAGTGCATCAAGCTGAACGGCGCCATGGAGCTTGCCCCGCTCACCGGCCTCGCCCCGCGCATCGTCGATCTCGTGTCCAGTGGCCGCACGCTGGCTGAAAACGGGCTGGTGGAAGTGGAGGTGCTGGCGCAGATCAGCTCGCGCCTCATCGTCAACCGCGCGGCCTGGAAAACCAACCCGGCAGTGGTGCCGCTGGTCGAGCAGCTGCGCGCGCTGGTGGCAGGCCATGCCGCAGCGGCTTGATGCCAGCCACCCGGCGTTCGAGCGGGCGTTTGCGGCGCTCGTTGCCGATGTGCGCGCCAGCAACGCCGATGTAAGCGCCGATGTGCGCGCCATCATCGCCCGCGTGGCCGAGGAGGGGGACAAGGCAGTCGCCGCCCTCACCCGCGAATATGACGGTGTGGACCTCGACAGCGCCGGCTGGGAAATAAGCCCGGCCGAAACCGCCGCCGCACTGCACAGCCTCGCCCCCGATCTGCGCGCCGCACTGGAGCTTGCCGCCAGCCGTATCCGCGCCTTCCACGAACGCCAGAAGCCAACCGGCAACACCGCTACCGATGAGGCCGGCATCACCACCGGCGTGCGCTGGACCCCGGTCGATGCCGCCGGCCTGTACGTGCCCGGCGGCCGCGCCGCCTACCCCTCCTCGGTGCTCATGAACGCCATCCCCGCCGTCGTCGCGGGCGTGGAGACACTGGTCATCGTAACCCCCACGCCCGGCGGCACCGCCAATCCGCTGGTGCTGGCGGCCGCATCGCTCGCCGGTGTCGGCCGCGTCATCCGCATCGGCGGCGCACAGGCTGTTGCCGCGCTCGCCTTCGGCACGGCCAGAGTGCCCAAGGTCGATGTCATCACCGGCCCCGGCAATGCCTGGGTGGCAGAGGCCAAGCGCCAGCTCTACGGCAC
>JBBQIP010000065.1:0-13209 GCA_038325045.1 Sphingomonadales bacterium | reverse complement strand
TGCACAAAAGCGCCGAAGCGGCCCGAGCGCAGCGTCACATCCTCGCCGGTGGCGGGATCGGTGCCAAGCACTACCGGCCCGCTGGAGGCGGCAGCAGTGCCATCGCCGCCGAACGGCCTTGTGTAACGGCATTCAGGGTAGTTGGAGCAGCCCACAAACGCCCCGAACTTGCCGGTGCGCAGCCCCAGCCGGCCGGAATTGCAGGTGGGGCACAGCCGCGGATCGCCGCCATCGGTTGCCACTGGAAACAGCATCGGCGCCAGCCATTCATCCAGCGCCACGGTCACGTCCGATGGGCGGATCTCCATCACATCGGTGGTAAGTTTCGCGAAATCTTCCCAAAACGCGCGCATCAGGTCCAGCCAGGGCATTTCGCCCGCCGACACATGGTCGAGCTGGGTTTCGAGGCCGGCGGTAAAGTCATAGCTCACATAATCGGCAAAGAAGCGCTCCAGAAAGGCGCTGAGCAGCCGGCCCTTTTCCTCGGCATGGTAGCGCTTGGCCTCCAGCCGCACATAAGTCCGGTCCTTCAACAGCTTGAGCACCGAGGCATAGGTGGACGGGCGGCCGATGCCGAGTTCCTCCATCCGCTTTACCAGGCTGGCTTCGGTGTAGCGCGGCGGCGGCTGGGTGAAGCTCTGCCTGGCATTTGCCTCAGCGAGCGGGCAGGCGTCGCCCTTTGCCAGCCTTGGCAGCCGGCGCTCATCATCGTCGGCGTCCGAATCCGGCTCGGGGGCTTCCTCGCGGGTTTCGGTATATACCGCGAGAAAGCCGGGGCTGATCACCACCTGGCCCGAGGCGCGCAGGCCGAGGCTGGCCTTTCCATCGGTGAGGGTGACGGTGGTGCGCTCCAGCCGGGCGCTCGCCATCTGGCTGGCGATGGTGCGCTTCCATATCAGCGCATACAGCTTGTCGGCTTCGTTTGCCGGGTGCGCCGGCGGCCGGGCGGCAAGATCGGTCGGGCGGATCGCTTCATGCGCTTCCTGCGCGTTCTTGGCCTTGGTCGCATAATGGCGGGGCTTTTCGGGCAGCGTGTCGGTGCCTTGGCCAAAATCCTGCGCGATCACCGCGCGGGTGGCGGCAATGGCTTCGGGCGCCATCTGCACCCCGTCGGTACGCATATAGGTGATGCGGCCGGCTTCGTAGAGCGACTGGGCAAGGCGCATGGTCATGTCGGTGGTGAGGCCGAGCTTGCGGGCGGCTTCCTGCTGCAGGGTGGAGGTGGTGAACGGCGCATAGGGGTTGCGCGTGGCCGGCCGGGTTTCCACCTCGGACACGGTGAACGCCGCTGCCGCCACCCGGGCGCGGGCGGCTTCGGCGCGGGCTTCATCGGGCAGGTCGAACTGCTCCAGCTTTTTGCCATCGAGCGAAACCAGCTTTGCGTTGAAGGCAGCGCCCGAAGGCGTGGCAAGGGCAGCGTTCACCGCCCAATATTCGCGGGGGCTATGGGCTTCGATCTCGGTTTCGCGCTCGCACACCAACCGAAGCGCCACCGATTGCACCCGGCCAGCACTCTTGGCGCCGGGCAGCTTGCGCCACAGGATGGGCGATACGGTGAAGCCAACCAGATAATCGAGCGCGCGCCGCGCGCGGTAGGCATCGACAAGATCCATATCGAGGTCGCGCGGCTGCTTCATAGCGGTGGTTACCGCATCGCGGGTGATGGCGTTGAAGGTTACCCGCCGGGCGCCGCCCTTGGGCATCAGCTTCTTCTTTGCGAGCCATTCGCTCAGGTGCCAGGAAATCGCCTCGCCCTCGCGGTCGGGGTCGGTGGCCAGAATCACCGTATCGGCGCGCTCGGCGGCCTCACCTATCTCTTACAGCTGGCGGGCGCGGTCGGGCTGCACCTCCCAGTCCATGGCGAAATCATTATCGGGCTGCACCGAGCCATCTCGCACCGGCAGGTCGCGGACATGGCCGAAGCTCGCCAGAACCTCATAGTCCTTGCCCAGATACTGGTTGATGGTTTTGGCCTTGGCGGGCGATTCGACGATGACAAGCTGCATAAGCCGGGGTTCGCTCTTTCTGTCGTGCGTACGCGCGAGGGTGAGGAGGGCAGGGGCCAGCCGTCAAGCAGGCTGTTGTTTCAATTTCAAGGCAAACTGGCTCAGGCGCGTGCCACCCGGCCACCGGCGTGGCGCACCATAAGCCCCTCCAGTTCCAGATCGAGCAGCACATTGGCGACCGCCGGCGCCGGCAGGCCGGACTGGCGAACCAGCTCGTCGATTGCAACCGGCGCCGGGCTCAGCAGCCCGATGAGCAGCGGCCGCGCGGATTCGGGCGGCTCGGTATCGGCATCGGCATAAAAGCCCGGTGGCTCGGCGGTCTGGAAGCGCTGGCCCAGCGTGGCGGTATGGCCCAGCCCATCGGCATCAAAGGCCGATAGCGCCTCCAGAACCTCGGCCGGGGATTGCACCAGCGTGCCGCCTTCGCGAATCAGCTGGTTGCAGCCCTGCGCGCGCGGATCGGCGGGCGAGCCCGGAACCGCCATCACCTCGCGGCCGAATTCGGCAGCCATGCGCGCGGTGATGAGCGAGCCCGAGCGCGGCGCCGCCTCGATAACCAGCGTGCCCGCCGCCAGCCCGGCAATGATCCGGTTGCGGCGCGGGAAGTGGCGGGCCTGTGGCTCGGTGCCCGGCGGCTGCTCCGCCAGCACCAGGCCTTCGGTGGCGATTCTTTCCATCAGCTCCGCATTCTCGGGGGGATAGGCAATGTCGATACCGCCAGCGATTACCGCGATAGTGCCGCCCTGTTCGGCAGCAAGGGCGCCTTTGTGGACAGCGGTATCGATGCCGCGCGCCAGCCCTGAAACCAGCACCAGGCCCCTTTCGGCCAGCTCGGTGGCCCAGCGCGAGGCCAGCCGGGTGCCGGCGGCGCTGGCATTGCGCGCGCCCACCACCGCCACCGCCGGTGCCTCCAGCAGCACGGTGCGGCCACGCGCCGCAAGGAAGGGCGGTGCGGTATCGGCCTGGGCCAGAAGTGCCGGATACTCGGGCGTGCCAATAAACAATGGCGTGGCGCCGGCGGCGGCCAGTGCTTCCAGCTCCGCCTCCGCCTCGGCGGCCGGGGTGATGCGAAGCTCCCGGTTGCCGCGCCGGGCGAGATCGGGAAGTGCGTCCAGCGCCGCTTCGGCGGTGCGGAAACGGGCAATCAGCTGGCGGTAGGTGGCCGGGCCTATGCTGGGCGTGCGGATGAGCCGCAGCCGCGCCACCGCATCGGGAATCATGGCTTCTGGCCGATGCGGCTTTCCGTGCCAGCGCGCAGACGCCCGATGTTTTCGCGGTGCAGGTAGAAGAGCAGCGCCGCCAGCCCGCCGAGCACGGCCGCCCATGCGGGCGCGCCCAGCAGCAGCGCCACCAGCGGGGCCGCGACCGCGCTCGCCATCCCGCCCACCGAGCTGTAGCGGGTGAGGAGCGCACCGCCGAGCCAGGTGAGCAGCGCCGCCAGGCCGGCCAGCGGCACCGCCGCCAGCGCGATGCCCAGCAGGGTCGCCACACCCTTGCCGCCCCGGAAGCCGAGCCACACCGGCCAGCAATGGCCGATGAAGGCGAGGCCGGCTGCGACCATTGCCGCCTGCCCGCCCCATAGCGCCCCTGCGATCAGCACGGCAGCAGCGCCCTTGCCGGCATCGAGCAACAGGGTGGCGGCCGCCATTCCCTTGCGGCCGGTGCGCAGCACATTGGTGGTGCCGATGTTGCCAGAACCGACGGCGCGAAGGTCGATGCCCTGCGAGCGGGCGAGCAGCAGCCCGAAAGGAATGCTGCCCAGCCCATATCCCAGCAGTGCCGCCAACAGCAGTTCCATGGATGCAACGCTAGCTGGCGCAGCCGCCCGAGGGAAGGGGCCGGCTCTTTCCCGCCGCTCGCAGCCGCACTATGGCGGGGGCATGGCTACCAATCTCAGCATCGCCCTGGCCCAGCTCAACGCGCGGGTGGGCGATCTCGCCTTCAACGAAGCGGCCATTTTGAAGGCCCGCGCCGCGCAGCCCGAGGCGGATTTGCTGATCACCCCCGAGTTGAGCCTCATCGGCTATCCGCCCGAGGATCTGGTGTTGAAACCCTCCCTCGCCGAAGCTGCCGAGGCCGGGCTGGAGCGGCTGCGGCTGGCCACCGAAGATGGCGGCCCGGCGCTGCTGGTGGGGCTGCCGTGGCGAAAGGACGGCCGGCTGCACAATGCCGCAGCCCTTGTCGAGCGCGGCCGGGTGCAGCTCAGCTTCAAGCATGCGCTGCCCAATTACGGCACGTTTGATGAGGCGCGGGTGTTTTCGCCCGGGCCGTTGCCTGGCCCGCTGCCGTTTCGCGGCTGCCGGCTCGGGGTCGCCATCTGCGAGGATATCTGGTTTCCCGATGTGCCGGAATGCCTGGCGGAAACCGGCGCTGAACTGCTGCTGGTGCCCAACGGCTCGCCCTTCGAGCGCGGCAAGCAGGACCGGCGGCTTTCGGTCGCGGTGGCGCGGGTGGGAGAAACCGGGCTGCCGCTGGCTTATGTGAACAGGGTGGGCGGGCAGGACGAGCTGGCGTTTGACGGTGCCGGCTTCGTGATGAACGCGGACCGCAAGCTGGCGGTGCAGCAGCCCGATTGGGAGGAGGCGGTGACCCTGACCCGCTGGACCCGCCCGGCGCTCTCCGGCCATTTCACCTGCCAGCCGGGCGAGCGTGCAGAACTTGACGAGGACCCGGCCGACATCTGGCACGCCATGGTGGTGGGCCTGCGTGACTATGTGAACAAGAACGGCTTTCCCGGCGTGGTGCTGGGGCTTTCGGGCGGTATCGACAGCGCCGTTTCAGCCGCGGTCGCCGTCGATGCGCTGGGTGCGGAGCGGGTGTGGTGCGTGATGATGCCATCCCCCTTTACCGCCACGCTCAGCCTTGAGGAGGCGGCCGATTGCGCGCGCCGGCTGGGGGTGCGGCTGGATACCATCCCCATCGAGCCTGCCATGCAGGCTTTTACGGAGATGCTGGCGCCGAGCTTTGCCGGCCGCGCGCCCGATCTGGCGGAGGAGAATATCCAGTCCCGAATCCGTGGGCTCACGCTCATGGCGCTTTCCAACAAGTTCGGGCCGATGCTGCTTACCACCGGCAACAAGTCGGAGATGTCGGTGGGCTATGCGACCATCTATGGCGATATGGCGGGCGGCTATTCGGTGCTGAAGGATGTGTACAAGACCACCGTGTTCAAGCTGGCGCGCTGGCGCAACACCCGCCGGCCCCGGCTGGCGATGGGGCCGGAAGGCGAGGTGATTCCGGTGCGGACCATCGAACGGCCGCCTTCGGCCGAGCTGCGCGCCGACCAGCGTGACGAGGATTCGCTGCCGCCCTATGCGGTGCTGGACCGGATATTGCTCGGGCTGGTGGAAGATGAGCGTTCAGCCGCAGCGCTGGTGGCCGAAGGCCTGGACGCGGCGCTGGTGGCGCGGATCGAGCGGCTGCTGCACCTGGCCGAATACAAGCGCCGGCAATCCCCGCCGGGCGTGAAGATAGGCCACCGCAATTTCGGGCGCGACCGGCGCTACCCGATTACCCACGGGTTTCGCAGCGGCTGAGCGCTGCCTGTTTCAGGCAACCTTGGCCAGCGTGCGCATGGTGCGCACATTGGAGCCGGTGCGACCGACCACCAGATTGCCGATCGCGGTCTCGATCAGATCGCGGTGGAAATCGAGCGGCAGTCCCCGGAACTGGCAGGCCGAGATCAGCTGGTCGATGATGAACTTGGGCTGGAACGCCGCCAGCTCAACTTCATGGGTGACCGTGAGCGTGCGCAGGATAACCGCGAACAGCTCGTCCGACAGATGCCCGCCAAGGCCGCGTGCAGCCGCCACCGATTCGAAAATCCGCCGCCAGATATCGACAGCCGGTGCCGCAATCTCCAGCTTGTAGGGGATACGCCGCAGGAAGGCCGGGTCCATCAGGTCGGAAGGCTCGAGGTTGGTGGAAAAGATCACCATCGCCTCGAACGGCACCTTGAACGACTTGCCGGTGTGCAGCTTCAGATAATCGACCCGGTTTTCCAGCGGCACGATCCAGCGGTTGAGAAGGGCGGTCGGCGACACCATCTGGCGGCCGAAATCGTCGATCATCATGCAGCCGCCAGCGGCCTTGATGTGGAGCGGTGCTGCATAGAAATTGGCGTTGGGCTCGTGCTTCAGGTCGAGCATCTCCATGGTCAGCTCGCCGCCGGTGATGACGAACGGGCGCCAGCAGGCCACAAACCGCGCATCCGCCTCGTCGCGCACCAGCCCCGAGCTGAGCCGCGGGCGGTTCACGCTATCAGGATCGACCGGCCGGTGGATGTCGGGGTCGAACACGGTCATGATCTGGCCGTCGATCTGCACCGCATAGGGCACATAGATTGCCTGGCGGAACACCCGGTCCAGCCGCTGTGCGATGGAGGTCTTGCCGTTGCCCGGAGGGCCGTACATCAGCAGCGCGCGGCCGGCACTCACCGCCGGGCCAATCTGGTCGACCAGTTCATCGACCGTCTCCAGATCGCCGAATGCAGCGCTGACGGACTGGGGATCGATGGTCTCGTTGGTCAGCTTCTGCCGGCTGATCCAGTGCGAATAGGTTTCAAGGCTGATCGGCGCCGGGCCGAGATAGCCGGTGCGCGCGGTCGCTTCCTGGGCGCGGCGCTTGCCGGCCTCGGTCAGCTCATAGCGCATTGCCACAAGGCTGGAGGAGCCGCCGGCGCCAAGCGCTGAAAGCAGTTGCGCCCGAACGGCGTTATCGATGAGGTCGGAAACGATCTTGGGCGAAAGCTTCATCCAGTGCGCAAGGTCGCCAAGCGTCTCGCCCGGCCGTGCGAACAGCATCTTGAACATGAGGTCGCTCAGGAAGCGGCCGTCGATGCCTGTTTCCTCGAGTGTGGCAGGCTCGCGCGGGATGCCCCCTAGAAAGCGCTCGAAGGCGGTTTCGGTTAGGGCGCCGATATCGATCAGGTGCTGGCCGAGCCGCCCGCCATGCTCACGCTGGAGCTGGATCGCCCGGGCAACCTGATCCTCGGTCACCAGTTTGGCTGCAAGAAGAAGTTCACCAATCCGCATCGTCTTAAATCCCCTGATGCGTCAGTGATAACCCAAAGAGTTTAATTGGTTACCAAGAAAGTTTGTCATCTTTTGTAAACCAATTGTTCGACCTCCTTCCTAATTGTAAGGGCCACCGGGTCACCAAAAGGCAATAGTTGCAGCATCAGCACCACCGCCAGACCGGCCTTTCGGTCGGCCCAGAAACTGGTGTTGGCAATGCCGCCCCAGCTGAGGCTTCCAGCCGCCCGGCCATCGGGACCGGGCGCCAGATGCACCAGCGTTCCCAGCCCCCAGCCGCAGTCCGTCCCCGGGTGCGGATCGCTCGCCAGGGAGAGCCAGGGGAGCAATGTCCCGAGCCGCCCGGCAGCGATTCCCGGTGCCAGCTGGTTGGTGCAAAAAGCGTCCATCAGCGTCGGTCCAAGCAGCGGCGCACCCTCGCCCAGCATCCAGTGGAGGAACCGTCCGAAATCGGCAGCGGTGCCACAAAGTCCTGCACCACCAGGCACATAGTCATGGTCGGGGGACCATGTTGCAAAGCCCGGCATGGGCGCCAGGCTGCCATCGGCGCCGCGCGCGACCATCGCCGGCACCCGGCCCTTCTGGTCTGGCCGGCGGCCATATTGGGTGTCGGTCATGCCCAGCGGAGAAAGCACGCGCTCGTGCAGCAGCCGGTCGAGCGGTTCGCCGCTCACGGCCTCGATCACCAGCCCCAGCCAGTCCGAACAACTGCCATATGCCCAGCCGGTGCCGGGCTCGAAAAGCAGGGGGGTCAAAAGCCCCGCGCGCCGACCCGGCTCAGGGTGCTTTCCGAGCGCCTTCAGAATGTAAGGTTCCATGAACGCATAGCCGAATCCGGCGCTGTGGGAGAGCAGGTGGCGAAGCGTGATCGGGACCCTCGCTTTACGTTTGAGTGGCCTTTCGCCGTCGAATCCGGTCAATACATCGGGCGAATCGAGCGCCGGCACGATTCGCGACACCGGCTCATCAAGGCCGATTCGCCCCTGTTCGACCAACTGCAGGGCCGCGACCGACACCAAAGGCTTGGTCATGGACGCCAGCTCGAACACGCTATCGGCTGCAAAACCGACCGCTGCTTCTGTTGCCTGCCCGTCTCGGTACACCACCCGCGCCATAGCACCCGGGAGGCTGGTGCCGGCCAGTGCCGCCTCGAGGGTGGCCTGAAGCTCGGCCGCCTCGATCAATGCCGGAAGTGCCGCTGGCCGGTAAACACCATGGCCAGCCCGCGTTCGTCTGCAGCCGCTATCACCTCGGCATCGCGCACCGAGCCGCCTGGCTGGATAATGGCGGTGGCGCCAGCTTCAGCAGCCGCGACCAGCCCATCGGCAAAGGGGAAAAAGGCATCGGAAGCGACCGCGCTGCCATGGGTGCGCGGCACCAGCCAACCGGCTGCCTCAGCAGCATCGCGCGCCTTGGTGGCGGCAATCCGGGTCGAATCGAGGCGGCTCATCTGCCCGGCGCCGATGCCGGCGGTGCTGCCGCCGCGCGCATAGACAATGGCATTGGATTTGACGTGCCGGGCGATTGTCCAGGCAAACAGCATGTCGGCCCATTCCGCCTCGGTGGGGGCGCGGGCGCTCACCACCTTGCAGCCATCGCGGGTCACCGCGCCATTGTCGCGGCTCTGCACCAGCATGCCGCCGCCAATCTGCTTCAGCACCAGCCCCGCCCGGCGCGGATCGGGCAGGTCGGCCACCAGCAGGCGCAGGTTCTTGCGCGCCGCAAACACGGCCACGGCATCTGCATCGGCAGCCGGCGCGATCACCACTTCGGTGAACAGCGCTGCAATCGCTTGCGCCGTCGCGCCGTCCAGCGGCTGGTTGAACGCGATGATGCCGCCGAACGCCGACACCGGATCGCAGGCGAGCGCTGCGCGGTAGGCGTCCACCAGCGTTTCGCCCATGGCAACGCCGCAGGGGTTGGCGTGCTTGATGATGGCGCAGGCCGGCGCCTGCCCCCGGAATTCGGCGATAAGCTCCAGCGCGCCATCGGCATCGTTCAGGTTGTTGTAGCTGAGCGCCTTGCCCTGCAGCTGCCGGGCGCCGGCGATGCCGCCCTCCCCGCCGCCCTGCGGGCGATACAGTGCTGCACTCTGGTGCGGGTTTTCGCCGTAGCGCAGCACCTCCTGCCGGGTGAAGGCCAGCGGCATCACCGGCATGAAAGCGTCGCCGCCGGCGATAGCTACGCGCGCGAACCAGCCGGCCACGGCGGCATCATAGGCAGCGGTATGGGCATAGGCGGCAGCAGCGAGGCCGGTTCGCAAGGCCAGCGGGGTTGCCCCGCCATCGGCATCCAGGGCCGCTACAAAGGCTTCATATTGGGCAGGGTCGGTCAGGATCGCCACGCTGGCGTGGTTTTTGGCAGAGGACCGCACCATCGCCGGGCCGCCGATATCGATATTCTCGATGATGTCGGCCGCCGATGCGCCCGAGGCCACCGTCTGCTGGAAAGGGTAGAGGTTGATGACCGCGAGATCGATGGGCGCAATGTCGTGCTCGGCCATTGCCGCTTCGTGCTGAGCGTTGCCGCGCACGGCCAGCAGCCCGCCGTGCACCTTGGGGTGGAGCGTCTTCACCCGGCCATCCATCATCTCCGGGCTGCCGGTAAGGGCGGCCACATCGATGACCTGATGGCCCCAGCCGCGCAGAGCCGCAGCGGTGCCGCCGGTGGAGACCAGCGCCACCCCGTGCCGCACAAGGGCGGCCGCCAGGGCTTCAAGCCCGGTCTTGTCCGAAACCGAAAGCAGCGCGCGGCGAATGGGAACAAGGCCGGTCATCTAATATCCTTGAAAGACTGGGTAGAAAGATTGGGGGGATGTGTTGGGCAAATGGCTTCAGGGACGGCCAGCGCGCTTGAGGCTCCAGCCGATACTGGCGGCGCGCTGTTCGGTGGCGGCCGATATAACCAGTTGCTGGGTCTTGACCAGTTGGCCATCGGCCCCGATCCACAGCGAGGGCTCGATGGTCACCGGCCCGCCACTGGCCTTCATCGCCCATACCCGGCCGTTCGCCAGCTTCAGCAGCGCCCCGGTTCCATCGGCGGTGGGGGTGGCGGCAATGCCTGCGCCCAGGTGAAAGCGGATATCGAACGGCCTTGCGCGCCGGCCGCGCAGCCGGGCACCGGGCACCGGCTCCAGCGCATCCTCTCCGCGCAGATCATTGCCGTCGGGCGCCAGCCACAGCCGCCGCCGCACCAGCAGCCCGAACCGACGCGCATAGCCGTCGTGGCTCGCCTCCAGCCAGCTGCCCTCGCTGCTGCTGCGGCTTTCCACCGTCACCGTCTCCACGCCCTGGCCCAGCATGCCATCATCGCGGATGCGGGTGCTGTTGGTATCGGCCACCACCAGCGTGCTATGGGCGGCGGTGGTGCGCAGCCCGGCGGCAAGCGCGCCCGGAAGCGGCGCTGCCAGGCCGCGAACCCCGCCACAATTGGTAATCAGCCGCTGATCGCCGTCGCTCATCTCGAAAGCCAGCGTGCCGGCATGGCCATCGGGTGCCAGCCGGGCGATTGGCGGTGGCCCGGCGTCGATTACCAGCACGGTCTTGCCGGCAGCCAGCCGGTGGTAACCCGATCCGCCGCCGCCCCGGCTGAGAGCGGCACCGGTGGGGGAAAGCCGGGCCAGCCGGTCCAGCGCGGGAGCCGCAACGGCAGCGCTGCCAGACCAGGCGCCGACCGTGCCGTCGCCCAGCGCCAGCCCGCGCAGCGCCGGCACCAGCCGCGCCATCGCATCCTGAAAGGCGAGCGGTGGCCGCTTGCCAATCGCCTCCGCCGCCGCGCCGGCGTGGAGCAGCAGATCGGCCAGCGCCAGGGCATCCACCGGTGCACGGGTGGCAATGCCGCCATCGGGCAGCACCAGCGCGCCGAGCACGGACTCCAGCCCGGCGAGCGCGCGTGCCGCCCGCGCCTCGCCACCCGGCAGCATCAACCCGGCCGCCCAAAGCCCGGCCAGCGCCCGCGCCCGGGGCAGCCCGGCCGGCAATTTGAGCGCCGCCCGGTCAAGGTGGCGAGCCCATGTTGCCACCGCCGCCAGCAGCAGCGACCGATAGACCTGATCGGAAGATGACAGCAGCAGGGGCGCGTGGCTGAACACCATCAGCAGCCGCTGGCCGGTCACATCGGCGCGCCAGGCGGTCCCCTCATAGCTCGGAAAACGCGCCAGCCAGCGCGCGGCGAGCGGCTCCGCCAACCGGGCGCCGTCCGCCGGCTCGGGCCGGAAAGCGGCGATGTCGCGCAGCCAAAGCCAGCTGTTCGCCCAATCCCGCCACGCGGGCGGGTGCGCCGGGCTGGCAAAATCTAGATCGCGCAGCATCGCGGTATGGCCGGCATGGATCAGCCGCCCGGCCATGATCCGCTCGCCAATTGCACTGTCGCCGGGCACCGGATCGGCCGCGACGCCGAGCAGCTTCAGGGGAAACTGGCCGCGCAGCCGCAACCTGTGCAGCGGCGAGGAATAGAGGCGGGCGGTAAGCCGCGCGGCCAGCCGCTCGCTCAGCGATTGGCCCTTGTCTCCGGCAAAGCTGCCGCCAGTCCGCTGCAGCGTGGCCCGGGTCTCGGCGGGTTCTTCGGTTTTGCTGGGCGGCTTGGCCATGTCAGCCGCGAAGGGCCGCGATATTGGCGGCATAATGCGCTGGCCCACCGCGGAAACTGGCGGTGCCGGCCACCAGCACATCGGCGCCGGCGGCGATCACGCGCGGCGCGGTCAGCGTGTCGATGCCGCCGTCCACTTCAAGGTCGATGGTCTTGCCGGTGGCGTCGATCGCCTTTCGGAGCGCTGCGATCTTGCGCAGCTGGCTGTCGATGAACGCCTGACCGCCGAAGCCGGGGTTCACGCTCATCACCAGCACCAGGTCCACATCTTCCAGCACATAATCAAGGAGCTTTGCCGGTGTGGCCGGGTTGAGCGCAACGCCTGCGCGCTTGCCCAGCCCCTTGATGCGCTGGAGGGTGCGGTGCAGGTGCGGCCCGGCTTCGGGGTGCACGGTCAGGATATCGGCGCCGGCCTCGGCAAAGGCATCCAGCCAGCCATCGGCAGGTGCCACCATGAGGTGCACATCGAGCGGCAAGGCGGTTACCGGGCGAATGGCCTTCACCACCATCGGGCCGATGGTGAGATTGGGCACGAAATGCCCGTCCATCACATCAACATGGACATAATCGGCACCGGCAGCCTCGATGGCGCGCACCTCCTCCCCCAGCCTCGAGAAATCGGCGGAAAGAATGGAAGGGGCGATGCGGATGTCCTGTTGCATCGGCCGGCTTTAGCAGCGCCATGAGCGCTCGGGTAGGGGCCAGAGCGGTGCTCTCTCAGCCCTGCCGGCCAAGCCGTGTAACAGTAGCGAACATCGCCAGCCCCGCGGTCGCGCTCGTGGCTAGCCACAGGGCGCCGGCGCCCAGCCAGGCCTCCGCCAGCGCGCCCGCCGCTGCCCCTGCAAGCATGGAGGAGAACAGGCTGGCCGGCAGCAGCCATCCCAGCCGATCGCCACCATCGAGCGCAGTGGCGATGCGCTTGCCGGTGCGGACCAGAGCGCCGGTCATATAGGTTATGCCGATCTTCACCTCGCCGTCTTCGGCGAACACGGTATTTTTAGCGCCCATCGCAGCCGCAAGGCCGAGCACGCCTGCAACCATGCCGCCGGTACCGATTGCCAGTGTGGCGAGCGCCAGCAGCAGGCTGACCAGCCATAGCACTGCGGCCGGCTGGAGCCGGCCCACGCGGCGGCCCAGCAACGAGCCGATGATCACCCCGCCGACAAAGCTGCCGATCAGCCCGGCGCCGAGCGCTGCAGCGTCCAGCCGCCCGGCGAGCGAGACGCCGAGCTTGGTGACATTGCCACTCATGAAGCTGACAAACAGCCCGCCCGAGCGCAACCAGCCGACGGCATCGATGAAGCCTGCAGCTGCGGCAAGCAGCATCGAAAAGCGGTTGATCCGGTCGGTGTCGGGCATGGTCATGCGCTAGCTTGGCGGCGGTTCGCGCTCAATCGAGCCGGCGGAAGCGGGCGATAAAAAAGCCGTCCAGTCCGGCTTCTGCTTCCAGCTCCCCGGGCAGCGTGCGCACCCAGCCCTCGCCGGTGGGGGAAAGGCCGGCCGGAAGCTCATCGGCCGCAATCGGAGAGCGGGTGAGGCCGTTCACAATCCGCGAGGCAATCGCCTCACCCTCGCGCGGATCG
>JBBQIP010000064.1:0-13225 GCA_038325045.1 Sphingomonadales bacterium | reverse complement strand
GCGCGCCGCCGGCTGTCTGCCGTTCAACGCGTTCGGCGATGTGCAGAACTCCGAGGAGGCCTTCCGCTGGTTCGCCCCCGAGGCTGGCGCGCAAAACAGGAGCCGGCAGAAGCAGGATGCGGCGGCGTTGGTTATCAACGGCCAGCCGTTCGCGCTGCCGGCGGGCGATGTATCGGTGGCGTTCGGTGCGGAATGGCGCCGCGAATCCTATGTTCAGACCGGCGATCCCTATGGTGCCGGTTTCGCCAACACACCGGCCAATGCGGAGTATCCGGACAATCCGGTGCTTGGACGGAACGGCGCCAACTGGTTCGCGGGCAACTTCGCCAATGGCGACGGGCGATATACCGCGACTGACCTGTTCTTCGAAGCCGGCGTCCCGATCTTCGACGGCGACACAATCGGCAAGCTCGATGTGAACGCCGCCATTCGCGCCACCAACTACAGCACCTCGGGCTGGGTGACGACCTGGAAGCTGGGCGGCACCTGGGACACGCCGCTTGACGGGCTCCGCGTTCGCGCCGTGCGGTCGCGTGACATCCGGGCGCCCAACCTGAGCGATCTGTTCACCGCGCCGGTCAGCCTCAACGCTGGCGTTCTCGATCGGCTGTCCACGCCTATCCCCAACAACAACGTGCAGGTGGTCGAGCGCAACCTCGGCAACCCGCTGCTCACCCCCGAGATCGGTTCCAACCTCGGTGTCGGCGCCGTGTACAGCCCGACCTTCGCGCCGGGGCTGCGGCTTTCGTTCGATTATTACGAGATCACGCTGAATGATGCGGTCCAGAACCTCAGCAACCAGCAGATCGTCGATGCCTGCCAGATCGAAAACAATCAGACCTTCTGCGGACCTAACAACTTCCAGCTGACCGGCGTTACCGGTAGCAACAACCCGCCGTTCGTAAACCGGCGGCCGTTCAACGTGGCCTCGCTCAGCACGCGCGGCTTCGATATCGAGGGTAGCTATCAGTTCGACCTCGAGAACGCAGGCATTCCGGGCAACTTCGTGCTGCGCGCGCTCGCCTCCCACGTCATCGACTTCACCATCAACCCCGGTATCAGAGGCGTGGCCACGACCCAGCTGGCGGGTAACAACTCGGCGAGCCAGCCGGCGCCCAACCCCAATGGCATCGCCAGCTGGAAATGGTTCCTCCAGCAGTCCTATGCTGTCGGCAAGTTCACCCTGACCACCACCGAGCGGATCGTGAGCTCGGGCGCCATCAACCCGGACAACATCGTCTGCGTCGAGCCGAACTGCCCGGCCACCTCGCTGCAGAACCAGACGACCAACTTCAACTTCATCCCCGGCCAGACACTCGTTGACGTCGGTGCGATCTTCAGGTTGACCGACAATGTCACGCTCTACGGGAACGTTGACAACCTCTTCAACCAGCTGGCCCCGCCGTTCGGCAGCGCCAACATCTACGACACGATCGGCCGGCGGTTCCGCGTCGGGGCCCGCTTCAACTTCTGAGGCAGCGATCGTGACGATTGCCAACTGAAAGAGGCGCGGGACCCCACAAGGTTCCGCGCCTCATCTTTTTTTTGCACCACAGCTTATCGGGAGCCTTACCATGGACATCAGCAAGCGTGATCTGCTCGGCGGCATGGCCGTTGTGGGTGCCGCCGCCACTGCAGCACGCGTTTCTGCCCAGCCTGCCGGCGTGCCCAAGGCCACCGGCAAATCGATGCTCGAAAGCCCCAATTACATCGGCACCGCCAGCAAGGGCCATGGCTTCAAGAAAACCTTCGCCCGCACGCTGCCGCAAATCCCCACCGCCGATGCCAATTACAAGCCGCGCCGGATCAACAAGGCGATCGAGCTGTGGGAAGACAATCAGGTTGTCTATTACCATGCTTATGGCCCGACCGGCGCGCCCGACGGCTATGAAGAAGGCTTGCGCATGGTGCATACCTATTGCGATGCCATCAACTACGAGATGGAAAACGCCTGTTTCGATTACGCCAACCTCCGCAACTTCATGCAGGGGCTGGTCGATGGCGGGCCGACGCCGAGCGGCCACCGCACGCCGATGGTGTTCGTTACCCTGCCGGCCACGGGCTTCGACGGGGCATCGATGCGCGCCAACGCCTGGCAGATCCAGCAGGCGCTCGCCGCCGGCGCGCACGGGGTATTGATCTGCGAGATGCACTCCGCAGAAGCCGGCGAAATTGCCATCGCTGCGGCGCGCTACAAATTCACGCTGCCAGGTGTGCCCGATCTGCCCATCGAGGGGATGCGCGGCTCGGGCAGCCAGGTGTTCGCCGCCCATATCTGGGGGTTGCCGGGCCGGGGTTATGTCGAGGTGGCTGATACCTGGCCGCTCAACCCGAAGGGCGAAATCGCGATGGGCTTCAAGGTGGAGAACCGCCACGGAGCGGAGAGCGCGGAGCAGCTGATGGCGGTGCGCGGGCTCGCCTTTGCAGAGCCGGGTCCGAGCGACAACAGCTGGTCGATCATGGGCTGGGACGCTGTGCGCGAAATGCCGGCAGCGGAGCGCGCGGCGCTGCCGTCGAACGAGCGGCTCGAACTGACCCTGGAGCGCATCCGCATGGCCGCCAAGAAAAATAATGTGCAGTGGCTCGGCACCGCGCGCGGCATGACGCACAACCAGAGCATCGATGCCGGCATGCGCATGCTGCCCGGCGAGAATGAGAAGGTGGTGATGGACGCACGCGCCTACACGAAGCGCCGAATGCCCGCCTGACCGGGCCGGGAAGGCCGTTTAATTGGAGCGGCTTGTCGATCAGGCCGAGCCCGTCTAGCAATTGGGTGGCTCGGCGGTTCTTCAATGCCGGTCAGGTGGAGCTTGAATGATCGAGGAACCGACCAGGACGGATGCCGGCGCCGATTTGACCGCTGCGCTCGATGCTCTCGATACGCGGCTGCGCTGGCTATCGTCCTGGACCGTTCATAACGCGAACCATCTTCGCCCCAAGCGTGACGGTTTGAAGGTGGGAGGGCATCAGGCGAGTTGCGCCTCGATGACCACGATCATGGCGGCGCTGTATTTCCATGCGCTTCGCCCGCAGGACAAGGTTGCGGTAAAGCCGCATGCCGGGCCGCTTCTGCACGCCATTCATTATCTGCTCGGCCAGCAGAGCCGCGACCAGCTGGAACGGTTTCGCGGGCTGGGGGGTGCACAGAGCTACCCCAGCCGCACCAAGGACCAGATTCCGGTCGATTTTTCCACTGGCAGCGTGGGTCTTGGCGTGGCCGCCACGGTATTCTCCAGCCTGACGCAGGATTATCTGATTGCGCACGGCGCGTTGCAGGAAAGCGATGCCGGGCGGATGATCGCACTGCTAGGCGATGCCGAGCTCGATGAAGGCAATATCTACGAATGCCTGATCGAGGGCTACAAGCACCAGATCCGCAATTGCTGGTGGATCGTCGATTACAACCGTCAGTCGCTCGACCATACCACCGCCGACCGGATGTTCCGCCGCTTCGACGATATTTTCGAGACCTGTGGCTGGCGGGTGGTCACGCTCAAATATGGCAAGCGCCAGCGGGCGGCCTTTGCACGGCCCGGCGGCACCGCGCTGCAGGAATGGATCGATGGCTGCCCGAACGCGGAGTTCGCGGTGCTCACCTATCAGGGAGGGGCTGCCTGGCGGGTGCGGCTGCTGGCCGAAATCGGCGACCGGCCGCATGTCGAGGCGCTGATCAACAGCTATGACGACGAGGCTCTGGCCGACCTGATGACCAACCTTGGCGGCCATTGTGCCGAGTCCCTGGTCGAGGCTTTCGATGCCTGCAACGACGAGCTTCCAACGCTGTTCATCGCCTATACGGTGAAGGGCTTCGGCCTTCCGCTCGCCGGCCATAAGGACAATCATTCGGGCATGATGAACCCGCCGCAGATTGCGGCACTGAAGAGCCGGCTTGGCATAGCCGATGGCGATGAATGGGAACCGTTTGCGGGGCTTGGAGACAATGCGGCCGCATCCTTGCGCGCCTTCATCGGCAAGAGCGCACTCGCCATGCGCCCGGGCGAACCCATGGCGCCCGATGTGGCGGTGCCGCACCTGCCGGTGCCGGAAGGTGCCGAGCAATCCACCCAGTCGGCTTTCGGGCGGATACTGCTCGACCTCGCCAAGTCAGGCGCTCCGCTGGCGGACCGGATTGTGACCACCGCGCCCGATGTTACCCAGACGACCAACCTCGGCGCGTTCGTCAACCAGCGCGGGCTGTTCCGGCGGGAGCAGCTCGAAGATGTGTTCCGCAAGGCCAATATCCCCAGCGCCCAGAAATGGTCCGGCCACGGCGCCGGCCAGCATGTGGAACTTGGGATTGCCGAGAATAACTTCTTCCTCATGCTCTCGTCGCTGGGGCTGGCCGCGCCCCATTTCGGCACCCGGCTGATCCCGGTCGGCACCGTTTATGATCCGTTCATTGCACGCGGGCTCGATGCGCTGAACTATGCCTGTTATCAGGATGCGCGCTTCCTGCTGGTGGGAACGCCGTCGGGCCTTACGCTGGCTGCCGAAGGCGGGGCCCACCAATCGATCAACACCCCGCTCATCGGCATGGGCCAGCCGGGGCTCACCGCCTATGAGCCCGCCTATGCAGACGAAGTGGCGCTGATCATGGAGCACGCCTTCCGCCACATGCAGGAAGAAGACGGTAGCTCGGTTTATTTGCGGCTGACCACCCGCGCCATCCCGCAGATTGAACGCCTGGATGAGGACTGGAAGGCCGGTGCGGTTCTGGGCGGCTATTGGGTGCGCCGCCCGGCGCAAGATGCGGGCGCGGCGATTGTCTACTCCGGCGCGCTGGCGCCCGAGGCGCTGGACGCATGGGAGCAGCTGGCCGGCGACGTGCCCGGCCTTGGGCTGCTTGCGGTCACTTCACCCGATCTGCTGCACCGCGGGTGGTCCGCCCGGCGCGCCGCTCGGTGGGCGGGCAAGCCGGCTGGCCTGTCGCATGTGGAAACGCTGCTCGCCCCGCTTGCGAGCACGGCGGGGCTCGTCACGGTGCTGGATGGCTCGCCCTCGGCGCTCTCCTGGCTCGGTGCGGTGCGGGGCCAGCGGGTAAGCCCGCTGGGCGTTGACCGGTTTGGCCAGACGGGCGATCTCATCGATCTGTACCGCACCTATCGGATCGATGCCGATGCCATCATCGATGCCGCTGCCGAGCTGTTCATCAAAAGCTGACCATACGCCGCCGCAAGCAAAGTGACGCATGATCTGGCAGGTGGACAAATCGCCACCGTGGCAGGCAAAGGGAAGCAGGGGGCCATATGATCCTGTTGACTGGCGGCGCCGGCTATATCGGATCGCACATCGCCTGGGCACTTAGAGACGCCGGCTGGCCGGTAGTGGTGCTCGATGATCTTTCGACAGGGTGCCGGGCCCTGCTGCCTGCCGATCTTCCGGTGGAGGTGGTGAACTGCGGCGACCGGCCGGCGCTGGCGGCGGCGTTTTCGCGCTGGCCGATAACCTCGGTCGTGCACTGCGCCGGTTCGATTGCGGTGGCCCAGTCGATGGCGCAGCCGGCGGACTATTACCGCAACAATGTGGTTCATGCCCTTAATGTGGCCGAGGCGACCCTTGCAGCGGGCGTGGACCGTTTCCTGTTTTCGTCCACAGCGACTGTCTACGGTGCTCCCACGGTTGAATATCTGTCCGAGGATGCGGTGCTTGCGCCGGTCAACCCCTATGCAGCTTCAAAGGCGATGGTCGAGCGTGTGCTTACCGACATGGCGGCGGCCAATGGGCTGCGCGTGGGCATATTGCGCTATTTCAACGTGGCCGGTGCCGATCCGGCCGGACGCAGCGGGCAGATTTCGCGCGCGCCCACACACCTCATCAAGCTGGCGGTGCAAGCGGCGCTCGATCCATCGCTCTGCGTGCCGATTACCGGAATCGATTACGATACGCCCGATGGCACCGGGGTGCGCGACTATGTGCATGTGAGCGATCTGGCGGCCGCGCATCTGCTGGCGCTTGACTGGCTGGCGGCCAACGCCGGCCCGCTGGTGGCCAACATCGGCTATGGCAAGGGCGCGTCGGTGATCGAGGTGCTGGATGCGCTCGACGAGGTTATGGGCAGCCCGGTCCGGCGCTTGCCGGCGGCCCGGCGGCCAGGCGATGTGGCACGACTGGTGGCCGACAACCGCCGCGCAAAGGCTCTGCTCGGCTGGTCGCCGGCTCGGGATTCGCTTGCAGATATTATCGGTGATGCGCTGGCCTGGCAGGCGCGGATGGCAGCCGACCCGGACAAGTTCCGGATCGGCTGATCCTTTGCTCAGGCCTTTTCGGCGAGCAGCTTTGTGACGAGGATATCGAAATCCTTCTTCGCCTTGGCATTGAGCGCGCCGGTGGCAGGGCCGGCCCAGCCGACATGGATTTCGCGAACCAGCCCATCCCGGCCGATGAAGATGGTTGAGGGGTAGACCTTCACCGGCCCCAGCGCGCCAAGCGCCTTGCTGGTCGATTCCGGTGTCGGCTGCCCGGCCAGCAGGCTGGGGTAAGGCAGGTTGTAGCGGGCGGTGAAGCTGTCCATCTGGCGGAAGGCGCGGGCCTGATCGGTGCCATATTCGAAGTTGAGGCTGATCACCTCCAGCCCGTCCTTCTTCCGGCGCGTGGCATAGGGGGCGAGGAACTTCGCCTCGTCATGGCAATTGGGGCACCAGGCGCCGCCCAGCGTGATCACCACCACCTTGCCCTTGTACTGGGGGTCGCTCAGGGAAACCATCCGCCCCTTGGTATCGGGAAAACTGAAGGCCAGCCGGTCGGTCGCCGGCTTTTCCACCATCACAGCCTCAAGGTCTGCGCCCGTGGCGCGGGTTGCCGACCATGGAGTGGCGGCGGTGCTGGTTGCATAGAACACCTGGCCGGTAAGCTTGCCGCCGGAGATCGTGCCCTTCCAGAGGCCGGAGGTGGAGCCATCGAAATGCGAAAGCAGCAGCGTGTTGCCGCTGATCTCGCCGGCAAGATAACGGGTGTCACCGCTGGGAAACTGCACCGAGCCGGTGACCTGGTTGCCGGTCTGCTTGAATTGCGCCAGCCCGCGCTCGTTCTTGGGGCCGCGCAACAGTGTCCAGCGGCCGGAAAGATCGAGCGCTGCGCGCGCCGGGCGCGGGGCAAACCTGTAGGTGCCACGCTCCCCGCTGGCAGCAAGCGTCAGCGGCCCGCTCGCGCGCACCAGATCGGCGCTGCCCGATAATTTACCGTCCTTGCCAAGGGTGAGCACCAGCTTGGAGGCATAGGAGGGGAAGGACAGGGTGATGCTGGTGTCGGTCACCCGCACATCTTCAACCGCCAGCCGCTCTGGCGGGTTGAGGAGCCATGCCGCCGGCTTGCCGCGCACCTTGCCGATCTCGAGGCCGAAGGGCAGCGGGCCGCCGGGATGGTCGAGCGCAATGCGCCATTTGCCTTCGAGCCCGGCTGCGGCCGCCGGAATGGCTGCCAAGAGCGCTCCAAGAGCGAGAACAAGGGCGAGGAGGGGGCGAGGGCGTGTCATCATAGGGTGCTCATGTCCTAGCGGGGCGGCCGAGAAAAGCCATGTTCGCTTGCAGGGCGTAAAGCAGCGCTTCGCCAACGCGCTTTCCGCACGCTCTGGAGGCCCGAGCCGGAATCGAACCGGCGTGCGCGGATTTGCAGTCCGCTGCGTCACCACTCCGCCATCGGGCCGCGCGTGGACCGCTCGCATAGCAATGGTGCTTGGCGAGGGCAAGTTTGATGGCTAGAGCATCAACAAGCCAATTCGATTGCCACTCAGCTGTATTGCTGATACCGAACACTTCATTTTGGATAGCCGTGTGCCCGCCGCCTTGACCCCCACCCGCCCCGCTTCTGACCTTGCCCTGCTGTCGGCCGGGCATCAGGCCGTGTTGCGCCAGCGCATGGTGAACAGCCAGCTGCAGACCGTTGGTGTGAATTCTCTGGCGGTGCAGGGCGCTATGGGCCGGGTGGTGCGCGAGGCCTGGCTGCCGGCGCGGCTTGCCGGCTTGGCCTATGCCGATGCGGCACTGGAAGTGGCGCCCGGGCGGTTTTTGCTGGAGCCGATGGTGTTGGCGCTGCTTTTGCAGAATGTAGGCTTGCGGGCTGGCGATCGGGTGCTGGTGGTGGGGGCGGCCACGGGCTATTCAGCCGCTGTGGCGGCGGCCATGGGCGCGGCTGTGGTGGCGCTGGAAAGCGATGCCAATCTGCTGGAGACAATGCGTGCGGTTCCGGAGCCGGGCTTTGCCGTGGCGAAAGGCCCGCTTGCGGCCGGCTGGCCAGGTGCTGCACCCTATGACGTGATGCTTTTTGAAGGTGCGATCGAAACTGTTCCGGCTGAGCTTGCAGCCCAACTGGCGCCGGCAGGAAGGGTTGCGGCGGTTATGCGCGAGGCGGGGGTGGGCCACGCCCGGGCCGGGCGCTGGGTTGGCGGCCGGATCGCCACCCCGGCGTTTCTGGAAGTGGCGGCGCGGCCACTGCCGGGCTTTTCCCGACCGCGCGAATTCGCTTTTTAAAAAGGCTCTGCTTTGATGACCTCCCCGCTTTCCGCGCGTGCCAATGCCCTGAGCGGTGCTCTTTGTGCGGCGATGCTGCTGGCGCAGGCGGCAGGTGCCACAACGCTCGATGAGGCGCTGGCGGCGGCCTATAACAGCAACCCCGATCTGCTTGCCCAGCGCGCGCAGGTGCGCGTGGTGGATGAGCAAGTGCCGCTGGCCAGGGCGAACGGCCGGCCGACCATCGGGGCCCGGCTCAATTTCGATCAGGCCGGTCTCAATCGTTTCGAAGATAACGGCCGAACCTATCAGGCCGGTGGCAATATCGTCTGGAACTTTTATCAGGGTGGCAGAGTGCGAGCGGCGACCTCGGCTGCGGAAAACCGGGTGCTGGCGGCGCGGGCGCGGCTGCGGGCAACTGAAAACCAGATCATGGTGAATGTGGTGACGGCGTATGCCGATGTGCTGCGCTTTGCCCGCGTGGTGGAACTGAACGAAAGTCAGGTTCGAGTGCTGGAGCGCGAACTGCAATCGAACAGCGATCGTTTTGAAGTGGGCGATCTGACAGTGACCGATGTGGCGCAGTCGCGCGCGCGGCTGGCCAATTCGCGGTCGAACCTCATTGCAGCGCAAAACCAGCTGGCGGCGGCGCGGCAGGCCTATGCCCGTGTGGTTGGCCGGCCACCGGTCGATCTGGAGCCGCTGCCGGCACTGCCGGCACTGCCCGGCAGCGAAGGGCAGGCGGTCGATCTAGCGGCTGCAAATAATCCGCAGGTTATTGCGGCCCGCTTCGATGAAGCGGCGGCGCGCTATGATGTGCGCCAGCTGGAGCGGCAGCGGCTGCCCACTCTTTCTTCCACACTGCAGACGGCCTATCTGCGGTTCGAAGGCGGCGGCGGCGGCGCGAACTTCGTGCGGCAGGGCCAGTTCGTAAGCCAGGACGCGATTTTGACCGCGACGATCCCGATCTGGCAGGCTGGCCGCTTCGGCGCGCAGATCCGCCAGGCGCAGGCGCAGCGCGGCCAGCTGATGTCCACCATCACCTCGGTTTCGAGGGCGACCAGCGAGCAGGCGGTGAACAGCTGGAACACGCTGCGTGCAGCGCGCGCGGTTATCGAGGCCAGCCAGGTTGCGGTTGATGCCAATGCGCTGGCGGCCGAAGGGGTGACCCAGGAGAATCAGGTTGGCACCCGGACCATCATCGAAGTGCTGAACGCCCAGCAGGAGCTGCTGAACACGCAGGTGAACCTTGCCGCTGCCCAGCGCGACGAGCAGGTGGCGGGCTATTCGCTGCTGGCAGCAGCCGGCGGCGCCGAGGCGGTTGCGCTGGGCGCTCCGGTGGAGTTTTATGATCCCGAAGAGAATTACAAGCGGGTGCGCGGCAAGCTTGGGGATGATGGGGACGAGTCGCTGCCAGCCCTGCCGCTGCCGCCAGAAGAACGCGCGAGCAGGACACTGGTCATCGGCCCCGAAGCACCGTAACCTGCATTCATGAGCGAACTCCCGCCAACTATCGACGCGATCCTCGAATCGATCCGCGCCCGGGTAACCGGCGAGGTGGACACGCCGCCGCTGCCGCCCCCGGCGCCGCCCGAGGCAACGCCCCTGCCGGTGCTGCCCTTCCCCGCCGCCGATCCCGGCAGCATCAGGATGGACACGGCCGGCATGACGCTGGACCAGTTGATGCAGGCAATGCTCGAACCCATGCTGAAGGCTTGGCTCGATGCGCGGCTGCCGGAGATTGTGGAAAAGGTGGCGCAGGCGGAAATCCGCCGCATCGCCGGCCAATAAACACGCAGCAGTGATTGAGCCGGCGGCTTTGCACGGCTAAGCCGTGGCCGATGACAAACCCGGCCAACGCCCCGACCCTTATCGAAAAGACTTTCGATCCCGCCGAGCACGAGGCGCGGCGCTATGCCGATTGGGAGGCGAATGGCTGCTTCCGCCCGGCGCGGCCCGATGCCGAGCCGATCACCATCGTCATCACTCCGCCCAATGACACCGGCTCGCTGCATATCGGCCATGCGCTCGACAATACGTTGCAGGATATTCTCATCCGCTGGCGGCGGCTGCAGGGCCGGGATGCGCGCTGGGTGGTGGGCACCGACCATGCCGGCATTGCCACCCAGATGGTGGTGGAGCGCCAGCTGGCCGAGGCGGGCGCGCCGAGCCGCACTGCAATGGGCCGCGAGGCGTTTGTGGAGAAGGTCTGGGCCTGGAAGGCCGAGAGCGGCAGCACCATCACCGGCCAGCTGCGCCGGCTGGGCGCCAGCTGCGACTGGGCGAATGAGCGCTTCACGATGGACGACGGGCTGAACGCAGCCGTGACCAAGGTGTTCGTGCAGCTTTTCAAGGATGGGCTGCTTTACCGCGACAAGCGGCTGGTGAACTGGGACCCCAAGCTCGGCACCGCGATTTCCGATCTTGAGGTCGAATATCGCGAGATCGACGGGCATATGTGGCACTTCCGCTATCCGCTGGAGGATGGCAGCGGCTTTCTGGCAGTGGCGACCACCCGGCCGGAAACGATATTGGGCGACGGCGCGGTGGCGGTGAACCCCGATGACCCGCGCTATGCGCATCTGGTGGGCAAGCGCTGCCGGCTGCCGCTGGTAGACAGGCTTATCCCGATCATTGCCGACAGCTATGTGGAGGCGGATTTCGGTTCGGGCGCGGTGAAGATAACGGCCGCGCATGATTTCAACGATTTCGAGGTCTACAAACGCCATCCTGAGGCGAATATCCCGGTCATCAACCTGATGAATCCGGATGCCACCATGGCCGACACCTGCCCGCCTGCCTACCGGGGCCTCACCCGTGAGGCGGCGCGCCAGAAGGTGGTGGCGGATTTCGATGCGCTGGGGCTGCTTGAGAAGGTGGAGCCCCACCGCCACCAGGTGCCCTATGGCGACCGTTCCGGCGTGGTGATCGAGCCCTACCTTACCGACCAATGGTATGTGGATGCCGCCACGCTCGCCGGACCGGCGCTGGCAGCAGTGCGCGACGGCCGCACCAGGTTCGTGCCTGCCAGCTGGGACAAGACCTATTTCAACTGGCTCGACAACATCCAGCCCTGGTGCGTGAGCCGCCAGCTGTGGTGGGGGCACCGGATTCCAGCTTGGTATGGACCCTCGCTAACCGAAGACGGATTTTTAAACTACAACCTATCTGATTACTCAAAAAATAAAATGTTTGTGGCTGAAAATTATGAAGAGGCCTTAATAGAGGCAATTGCGTACTATAGAAATATGAACAGTGAAATTTTACTAGTTGAAAACCCGTTCGTGTCAATGAACTCGAATCTAAACCCTGATGTTTTGTCGGGAAAAATAAAGTCGCAGATTCATATTTGGCGCGATACGGACGTCCTTGATACCTGGTTCTCCTCCGCGCTCTGGCCATTCGCCACGCTCGGCTGGCCGGAGCAGACCGATGATTTCGCGTGCCATTATCCCGGCGATGTGCTGGTTACGGGCTTTGACATCATCTTCTTCTGGGTGGCGCGGATGATGATGCAGGGGCTGCACTTCACGGGCGAGGTGCCGTTCCACACGGTCTATTGCCATGGCCTCGTGCGCGACGCCAAGGGCCAGAAGATGAGCAAATCCAAGGGCAACACGGTTGATCCGCTAACGCTTATCGACCGGTACGGGGCCGATGCGCTGCGCTTCACCATGACAGCGATGGAGACGCAGGGGCGCGACATCAAGCTGGATGAAAAGCGGATCGAGGGCTATCGGAACTTTGCGACGAAGCTGTGGAATGCGGCGCGCTTTGCGCAATCGAACGGCATTTCTGGCGGTGGCCCCGAAACGGCGCCCGAAGCGCAGCACCCGATCAACCGCTGGATCATCGGCGAAGTGGGGGCGATGGTGACCGCCTGTGATGCGGCGCTCGAAGGCTTTCGGTTCGATGGTTATGCCGATGCGCTCTACAGCTTCACCTGGAACATTTTCTGCGACTGGTATCTGGAGCTTACCAAGCCGCTGCTGGCCGATGGCGGCGATGCCGCGCTGGCCGAGGAAACGCGCAGTGTGGCCGGCTGGGCGCTCGACCGGATGCTGGTGGCACTTCACCCGGTGATGCCGTTCATTACCGAGGAGCTGTGGCACAAGCTGGCAAGCCGCGACCATGACCTGATTCTGGCGGCCTGGCCCGATGCAGCCGCTATCGTGCGCGACGAGGCGGCCAAGGCCGAGGTCGACTGGCTGATCGGGCTGGTGAGCGAGGTGCGCTCGGCGCGGACCGAACTGAATGTTCCGCCTTCGGCCCGGCTCGGCTATGCGACCGAGGGCGCCAGCGCGGTGACGCTTGAGCGGCTGGCTGCCAATGCGCCGGCAATCGAGCGGCTGGCCCGCATTGCGCCGCTTTCCGAGCCGGCAAACACCGGGGGTCGGTTGCAGCTGGTGGTGGGCGAGGCGGTGTTCGTGCTGCCGCTTGAAGGCGTGATCGACCTTGCCGCCGAACGGGCGCGGCTGGAAAAGGCGCGCAGTGCTGCCGAGAAGGAGCGTGAAAGCCTGGCCGGCCGGTTGGCGTCACCCGGTTTTGTGGAGCGCGCCAAGCCCGAAGCAATCGAAAAGGCGCGCGCCGACCATGATGCCCGCGCCGGCGAGGCGGACCGGCTGGCTGCGGCGCTGGCCCGGCTTGGCTGACCTGACGCGCGACCCGGGTTCGGATTCGCGAGACATGCAGTGCTGCAATACGCCGGCATGAGCCCTGGCCGAAACCGCGGTTGCCATCGCAACGCAGCGCCGTAAGCGGAATTCAGCCGGCTTCGCGGA
>JBBQIP010000063.1:0-13339 GCA_038325045.1 Sphingomonadales bacterium | reverse complement strand
ATCCTCCCGGAAGCCGAGCCCGAGCACGCCGCCCTGCGCTGCGCCGCCGTCGCCGCTGCGCATTTCACTGTCATCGAAATTCACGCCGCCATTGCCGCCGCTGCCGCCGAACGCACCCATGTTGATCAATATGGCGCCGGTCGTGAGCTGCAGGCCGGCCATGTCGAAGAACAACGACCCGCCGGTGGCAAAGCCACCGGTTGCACCGTCGGTGCCCAACGGATCGTTAGCATCAATGCCATCGGCGCCGTTGCCACCGCTGCCGCCCGTGGCATTGCCGTCGACAGACAAATTGCCCAGCGTCACCGCACTCGGCCCGGCCACATCGCTAGGAGCGGAAGCCGAGGTCAGCCGGAACTGCCCGCCAGTGGCAGCCCCGCCCTCGGTGCTCAAAAACTGCTGGTTGAAGAAACCGAAGAAACTGTCGCTGCCCGCACCCGCGACCGCTGAAGTCAGAACACGTACATTGCCAAGCGTACCGGTTGCACCGCGGGAATGGATATCGATCGCTGCAATGCCAGCCACCGCCGCGCCGCCGCCGCTAAAGGGCGAGTTGCTGCGATCACCAAAGGCGCGTGCATCTATCCGCACATTGCCAATGTCGAAGGAAACCTCTTTGCCGGCGCCACCAATGCCCAGGCTGGCCGATGTAAGGAGCCCGGCGCGCCCGGCGCCTCCGGTACCCTCGCTGGCAATCGAGGTAGCCTCGATTGTAATTCCCAAGGGGGCTGTAAAACTGCCCTCCAGCACTTCAACCCGGGCAAAACCGCCAATGCCGTCTCCGCTCGCTCCGGCACTGCTTAAACCGTTTGCCTGCACCAGAATCTGGCCGTTCGCGGTGAAATCGCCACCATCCACGGTGAGAAATGCCGAACCGCCCGTGCCGCTCGCAAGGTTGGGTTCGAACGGATCCGGATCAAACCCGGCCCCGGCCGAGCCATCGGCATTTACCGTCAGATCGCCGTTGATGGTCAGTTGGCTGGTAGGCGCGCCGAACCCGCCAATCTGCAGGAACGCACCGCCGGCCGAACCACTTCCCCCGAGCGAAAGCAGGGTGAACGGGCCCATGCCTTCACCGCCCTGATCAAGGGTCGCTCCGTTGCCGCCAATACCGGCCGCGCTCAAAAACAAATTGTCGATTTCCACCGAAGCCTGATTCAACCCGGAATCGTTCCCCGACGCTATCACCACACCGGCGAAAAAGCCCTCGCCAACGGCCATTGTATCGCCGCCGCGACCGGATACGCCCAAGTCCAGCCCCATCGAGCCAATGCCGCCGGTGCCGCCCACAGCATCAGCCGAGATAAACAGGTCTCCGATTGTAACACTGCCACCGGCGGTCTCGAAACGCGCCCTGCCCCCGGTTGCATCACCACCCTTGCCGCCCTCTGCCAGCAGCTCGTCAAAGGTTTCGTTGCCATCGCCGCCATCGCCGCCGCCGCCGCCGGAGCCGAAGGCCTCGATATCGACTGAAATGGCTTCGAACTCGGCATTATTGACTATCAGAGCCGCATTGCCGCCCACCCCTAAGCCGCCAAGCCCGCCCGCTCCCGGCAATGCCTGGGCACCTCTCTGGCCCAGCGAGCCCATATTCCCCAAGTCGCTGCCGCCACCAGCGCCGCCGGAGCCAGCAAAACCCGCAAGGCTGCCATCCCCACCAAAGCCGCCGGCGCCTTCCACAGTCTGTCTTACGCTCAGGATTGCCAGCCGCCCGGCGAAGCCGCTGCTGCCATCATCGAGCCTGCCGAGCATAGCTTCGCCGCCAGCACCCTCCCCGCCCGCACCGCCGGCTCCACCAGCCCCTGCGGCGCCGCCAGCGCCGCCGTTGCCGCCATTTGCCATGCCAGTGCTAGCGCCGCCAACGCCACCAGCGCCACCATTGCCGCCACGCCCGCCTCGGCCGCCGCTACCGGCAAACGCCTGAATCGTTTGCTGCAGGTCATCCAGCACTATTTCCGCGCCCGCCGCGCTGTCCTCCAGCCCGAACATCGCCAAGCCTCCGGTCGCGTTGCCGCCGGCGCCGCCCCGGCCGCCGGCAAGGCCTGCGCTGCCGTTCTGGCCATTGCCAGGCAAGGCACCGCTTGCACCAGCTGCCCCGTCCAGCCCGTCAAGGCCGGCTCCACCTTCGCCACCCTGGCCGCCGATCGTGAGTATGTTTTGAGTAACCGGCACGTTGGTCAAGCTGTTGCCGCCGCGCACCAGGAGCACGGCCTCGCCGCCTATGGCATTGCCGCCGCTTCCGCCGGCGCCGCCCTCGAAGCCCTGCCCACCTGAACCAGCTATGGACTCCAGTCGCTGCATTATCGTTGGCGTGAACAGCCGGCTGGTGCCCAAACCACCTTCAATGATCAGCTCCACGCGGCCGCCAGTCGCATTGCCGCCAGCCCCGCCCGGCCCCGCCGCCAGATTGTCTGCGCCCCGGCCGCCAGAGGCGTCGGCCAGCATCAATACCGATCCGGCCTCAACGGTTCCCTCGCCCGCAGCCGAGCCGATGAGCAACCGGCTGGTGCCGCCGAAAGCATTGCCACCGGCCGAACCAAGCAGGTTCCTGTCGTCGTCAGTGCTGCCGCTAAAGGCGCTGTCGTTCATGGTCAGAGTGCTGGCAACCTCGAGGTTGCCCTCGGCAATTTCGATCCGGCTCTGCCCGCCGGTGGCACTGCCTGCGCCCAGCGATCCCGTGCCGCCAAATGCTTGCGTCACAGTCTCCAGAGAGCCCACGACAAGAACGCTGGCCCCGTCGGCGGCGCTCAGAACCGCCAGGCCACCAAAGCTGTCAGTGCCAAGCGTTGAAGATCGTTCGCCGTCATCAGCACCTGCCAATATCCGCAGGTCGCCAGTTACCTCCAGCGAGCCGCCCACCTGTTCGATTGATGCCAACCCACCGGTGCCGCTGCCATTGCCGGTCGCGCCGTTGATGGTGTTGCCGCCAACTGCACGGGCGTTCACTTCCAGCCCGCTGTTAAAGGTCATGCTGCCGCCGTTCAGCTGCAAAAGGGCCCCGCCGCCCAGGCCGTCAGCGCCGCTGGTGTTGCTGTTGCCGCCTGCGCTGGCGCCCGCTTCAACCAGGGCGGACGACGCCACCTCGATGCTGCCGCCATCCACGCTCAGCAGCGCCGTGCCACCGCGCGCCAGCCCCGCAGCCGCGCCCGGCATCACGCCGTAACCGCTGCCCAGATCCACTTCGCCGCCATTGCCAGAGGCAAAGAGGTTCAGACCGTCGGTGAAAACGATACTGCCGGTCCCGGCTTCCACCTGCGCCGTCCCGCCGATAGCATCACCACCGCCGCCGGTACCGATCCCTGCCGAGCCGAACGCCGCGAACAGAGCGGAGGCCAATGTAACGGTCCCACCGCCGGCGCCGATCGACAGCTCGGCAAGCCCACCGGTCGCATCACCGCCGATGCCGGTTGTAAGGGCTCGTCCGCCAACGCCGTTTGCCACTGCCGAAAAACTGCTAAGCGCCTCGAAATTGCCATTCGCAATCACGATGCTGGCACTGCCACCCTGCGCTGCACCGCCGACGCCGCTAAACGTCTGCCCACCGTTGCCGTTGGCGTTCAGCCCCAGGTCGAGGGAGGTTATCTCGCCGTTGCGGATGTTCAGCCGCAGATCTCCGCCTTGGCCCGCGCCGGCCAGACCCTCATTCGAAGCACCGCCGGTGCCTATTGCGTTCAAGACAATGAAATCGGATACAATTGTGCCGTCAGTCTGCTGCGCAGACACACCCGGTGCAATGTTCAGGCTGACAGCACCGGCAACCGCTGCACCGCCTGTCCCGCGCGCCGAAAATCCGCCGCTGGCATTGGCGGAGAGCCGAAGCTCCGTCGCCTCGATGCTGCCCACGCCGCCAGTGAACTGGCTGGGGGATGCTGTCAGCGTAATCGTCGATGAAAGCCCCTGGCGCACTGCCGCGCCGCCGGTGCCGTCCAGCCCGCTCGCCGTGCCGAAGCCGCCGTTACCAGCCTGGCCACCGGCAGACCCTACGCTGGCAGTGAACGATCCAAGGGTCAGCACGCTTCCTTCGGCAAGCACATCGATCAGGCCACCGGTTGCCGCGCCACCGATACCGCCGTCGCCGCCAATGCCTGTTCCTGAATTGCCGCCGCGGCCAGCCCTGCCGCCGGTTGCCGTCGCGTTCGCCGTCAGTACCGGGATGTCGAAAACGCTCGCCACCACTGGCGAGACGGGGTTGCTGAGAAGGCCGAGCAGCACCGAGCCGCCAACACCCGCGCCGCCATCGCTGCCTGCATCGCCGTCATCGGTACTGGAAGCCTGCCCGTTGCCACCGCCACCGCCAAGGCCGAATGCAACTATGTCTGCAGTTGCCGCGCTGATTATGCTGTTTTGGCTCCACCCGCTCAGCCGCACCGAGCCGCCAGTGCCGTCACCGCCGCGAAGGCCGATATCGCCGCTCGAATCGGTAAAGCCGTCGCCGCCCGTTCCGCTCGCGGAGACCTGCAGGTCGGTGAAAACCAACCGTGACGCATTGGTATTCGAATTGGCACGCATATTTACCGTGCCGCCCAAACCTGCACCGCCGCCAATCGCGCTGGTGCCGCACAGGCCGTTAGCGCTGATCTGGGCTAGGCCATTCACCTGAAAGCTGTAGCCCTCCAGAACCCCCATGAGCACGCTACCGCCCTGGCCGGTGCCGGCCACAAGCGGCTGGCTAAATGAGGTGTCGCCAGCCCCGGTGCCATTGGCCCTAAACAGCAACCCTCCCAACAGAGTTGAACCCCCCTGGAGCGCGACCGAAATGGTGCCCCCCTGGCCGATGCCGCTAAGACCGTTGTTGCTGTTTCCGCCCGCGCCGTCCGCAATCGCGCTCAATTGGGAGGTAGAAAGACTACCGCCGACGAGTCCGCCCGAGAAGACCAACACCCGGCCGCCAATGCCGTCGCCCGACGGGCTGGGGCCCTGAAAACCGACGCCGTCGCCGCCAATGCCACTCGCATTAAGCAAGACCACACCGTCCGTGGAAATTCTGCCACTGTCCATCACCAGCTGCGCGGTGCCGCCGAGCCCGTCACCTCCGGCCAACTGGCCGCGACCGCCAGTTCCGATCGCGAAGAGCGAAAGATCGGCGCCCTGATCGCTTATCAGCTGTGATTCGTTCCGCGCGAACGCCAAGGCAATACCGCCGGTGCCGGTGCCGCCGCTGGAGCCGCCGAAATCATCGTTGCCGCCAAAGCCCGAAGCGACCAGATCGACCGCGCTGTTGAAGAATATCAAACTCTCGTCGTCGGAAAGCAGGGTTGCCCGGCCACCTACGCCCGCGCCACCGGGCGTATCCCCGCCGAAGCCGCTCGCATCGATACGGAGGCCCGGCAGGGTAAGCAGAGCAACATCGGCCGCCACCTGACCGGTGCCGCCAAAGCCGCTGCCGCCGCCGAGGCCGGGAGTGGAAAACGGCTGGCCCAGAAAAAATCCGAGGCTGCCGGCATAGCCGCGCACATCAATGTTTACGCTGGTGCCAAGGTTGATGCTCGCATTCGATGCAACCAGCAGGCCTGCCCTGCCGCCGGTGCCATCACCGGCAACGCCCGCCACGCCGCCGCCGGCGCCGCCGGTGCCGGTCGAGACTATGGACGTGCTGCCGGAGATTTCGATACGGCTGCCGGCCCCCACGGCGGTGATCGAATCGAGGGTGAAGGCGCCCCCGCCAAAACCGGCACCGCCGTTTGCCACCGTCTGGAACACATTGCCGCCCTGGCCGCTGGTATCGGTAACCGCATCACCGACGATGGTCAGCGTGCGGCCCCCCAAAGCGATGATCTGCGCCACGCCGCCCCGGCCTATCCCGCCCGGGCCTGAAAAACTGTCCCCGCCGATGCCGATGGCGGTCACCACCGCATCGCCACCGATGAACACGCCGCCGCCAAAGGGACCGACAGCCTGAATGCGGGCAGTGCCCGCAGTGCGATTGGCCCCGTCGGCTGCAAACAACCGCCCGGCATCGGCCGAGACCAACGCATCGCCAGCCACCGAAACACCGTAGCCGACTTGGCTTGACAGCAAAGCGCCTTCATCGCCCTGCAGCCGCAAATTGCTGGCGAACAGCAGCGGCCGGGGGGGACCCGGTATCGCATCGGCTCTCCCCGACGCCTGCGCATCGAACGCCGAGGTGGCAGTGCTCGTGCCAATATTGATATTGGCACTGGCATTGCCAACCCGCTGGTCGGAAAAGCGCGAACCCGAACCGCTGGCTTCGGTGATGTCGTAACCGGCTGACAATACTATGGTATTGCCGTCCACATTGGCTGCCCCGGCAACTGCGAAGCCCAGCTCTGCACCGCCGCCAATCGCCAGCGTTATCGCCGTGTTCACCGGCACAGCGGCAAAATACATCCGCCGCACCTGCCCCGGACCGGCCGATGTGGTGCTGAGAACCCGGCCATTGATCACCATCGCATTGGCCACGGTGGTGCCCTGCGACACTGCAATATCGAACAGCCCGCCTGCATAGGTAAATTGCGCAGCACCGGCCGCCACCAGCGCGGACGAGCCGGCCACCGAGATCTGCGCTGCTTGCTCATGGGTAATCTGCGGCGCCATCAGCACCACAAAGCCATTGGTGTCGGAGGTATTGATCTGGCTGCCGACATTCATCCGGATTGCAGCGCCCGGCTGGGCCGCATCCCGGAGCGCAAACTGCCCGCCGGTGAAGAAAGTGCCGGTACCGTCGGCCAGCGGGTCCGACGCTGTGAGCACCAGGCTGCCCACGTTGAAGCGCGCACTGTTGCCGACGATCATCCCGCCCGGCGCATAGAACCAGATGCCGCCATCGGCGCCGCTGTTCACGGTGCCGTTGAACGCGACCGGCCTGGTCGCATCGGACGGAATGATCCGGTTGAGAATGTTGTAATTGGCGCCGTTCAGCCCCGCGCCGCCCACAAAGGTCGCGGTAGCGCCCGATGGCAGGAAGTTGACCGCGCCGGGGAGGGTGGCGTTCGGAGTCCAGTTTACAATCGCGTTCGAGGAATTGACCGTGATCGTCTCGACATTGGGCACGGCGCGATTGAACGTCACCAAGCCGCTTTGCAGGGCCGGCGCGCTCGAAAACGCCTGCGCACGCGCTGCCTGCGGCACCACCAGCGCGGGCGTGGCTATCAGCCCTGCTGCCAGCGCAATTCGTGAAACGCTGGCGGACCGGCTGCTGCGGAAGGCCTGTACATTCGTCATCACCAGCATCACCGGTCTCCCCACGGCAGCAACCGGGTCGTGAAGGTCAAAAGAAAGCGCACATCACCCGCCCGGCGGTTACCGGCTGTCTCGGTGGGCACCGCCAGCACCGCGTCAAGCCGCGCCCGGTTTGATACTACCGCCCGCAAACCGCCGCCCACCGAGCCAACCCGGCGCGGATCGACGCCGGGGGCCGAAAAACGGTCCCATACCCAGGCGGCATCTCCAAACACATAGGGCTCCAGCTGCACCGGCTTCTGCGCCATTTGCAGCTGGTAGGGAAAAGCCACTTCGGCCGCGAACCCTAGCCCCTTGTCGCCAATGAAAGTGCCCGGATCATAACCCCTGCCCACGGTGAAATTGCCCACCGCAAACTGCTCGAAGTTGGGCAATGCGGCGCCCGACAATTGCCCGCGCGGAATAAGCGCCAGCACCAGATGCCGGCCGGGCCGCAATTCGGCACGGCCCTGAAAGCGAACGAGAAAAGCCGTCGGGTCGCTGGCCAGCGAGGATGGCGGAACCGCCCCCGCCGCCACACAGGTGAGCGGCGCGGCCGAACAATCCGGTGAAGCGCCAAATATATCCATGCCCTGGCGCAATTCGAGGCTGCCCGTAAGCCGCCAGCCGGTAACTCCGTCGGCTCCGGTGCCCTTCATGTCGATGGCCTCACCATCGAGCCTGAGCCAGCCAATCCGCAACCGGTCGCGGCTGAGCGGCAAGCCGTCGAACGCCACCCTCTGGTTCACGATATCGAGCCCGCCTGCAACATTCAAGGAACCGGCCTGCCGGCGGATCAGGGGATAGCTGGCATCGAAACTGGTGATGGCGGTGCGCGACAGGATTGGCGGCAGCGCCGGCACATCGGGCCGGGTCCAGGCATGGGTAAAGCGGCCGCCGAGCCGCAGCCCGCTGCCGCCAACCAGAAAATCATGGCCCAGTTGCAGGATCGTCTGCTCGCTGAAATCAGGCGTGGTGTAGAGCGACACGGTGGTGCGGTCGCCCATGCCGGTCAGGCCGTTCAGCTCGGCGCGCAGCTGCCCGCCCCACGGGCCGGTCTGGTTGGCGGCCAGGTTCTGCACGGAAAAATCCACCACCACTGGCGTGCGGACAAGGCTGATCTCGGCCACCATCTCGCCGGGGCCAGTGCCGGCCGGCTTCAATATCAGCCGCACCTCATGGCCGGGCACATCGCGCGCCAGCAGCAGCCAGCGCTCGGCCTCGAACCGGTTGAACACCGCCGCCTCGGTCAAACGGTCAAGATACCGCTTGAACACACCCTCGTTGCGCCCGGCATCGCCCAGCACGCGCACGCTGCTCACCCGCGCATACAGCACTTCCAGCCGCACAACGCCGTTTTCGATCCGCTGTGCCGGCACCTGCACGGCCGCCACATAACCGAGCGCGCGCAGCCGGGTTGCCACCGCATCGCGCACTTCACAAATTACGCTGATCGGCTGTTCGGTGCCGATATACTTCGCATAGAGCGGCGCCATGGTTTCGGCGTCCACCGGGCCCAGGTTGTTCAGCACAAAGCTGGTCGGGGTGACCTTGATGGCCGCATAGGCCGGGTCGGAAAGCGCGCAGGGGCTGCGCTCGATTTCGCCCTCAATCCGCACCTGCCGTGCCGGGGCAGCGCGCGGCGGCGCAATCTGGCCCTCCAGCACATCGCGGCCGGGTGCCACCACCGGCGGCGCTTGTGCCGCAGCCGGCGGTGCCAAAGCGGCAAGCCAAAGCGCAGCGGCTACCAAGCCAAGCGACATGTCAGCCCCTTGCGGGCTTTCCCTGTTCATCCCCAGCACTCGAGTTCGTCCCCTATCGTCAAAATCAGCGTCAAAAAACGCCGGAAGCCGATTCGACTCGTAATGCGCGCCCCCTGCACATTTGTCGCACCCTCCCCCTCCAGCGCCGGCTTGGCAAGCGCAAACTACTTTTACACTGCCTTGATTACGGGCGTGGGCGGCGGCCGGTTGCACCCGGCTGCAGTCTGCGGCAAGCGCTGTGCATGACTTCCATCACCGACCGGATCATCCTGCGCCAACCCGATGATTGGCATGTGCACCTGCGCGACGGCGCCATGCTGAACGCGGTGGCAGAGGCCACCGCCCGCCAGTTCGCCCGCGCCGTGGTCATGCCCAATCTGAAGCCGCCGGTCACCACCGCCGCCGCCGCCGCCTTGTACCGGCAGCGGATCCTCGCCGCCGTACCCCAAGGCCTGGCCTTCGAGCCATTGATGACCCTGTACCTCACCGACACCATGGACCCGGAGGAAATCCGCCGCGGTGCCGGCGAGGGCATTGTCACCGCAGCCAAGCTCTATCCGGCAGGGGCCACCACCAATTCCGATGCCGGCGTTACCGATATCATGCGCATCACCGCCGTGCTGGAAGCGATGCAGCATGTGGACATGCCGCTGCTCATCCACGGCGAAGTGACCGACCATGATGTCGATGTGTTCGACCGCGAGGCGGTGTTCATCGACCGCATATTGGAGCCGCTGGTCGGCCGCTTCCCCGGACTTCGCGTGGTGTTCGAGCATATCACCACGCGCCAGGCAGTCGCCTTTGTGGACAGCGCAGGCAGCAACATTGCCGCCACCATCACCCCCCACCACCTTATCATCAACCGCAATGCGATGTTCGAAGGCGGCATGCGCCCCCACGCCTATTGCCTGCCGGTCGCCAAGCGCGAACAGCACCGCCGCGCGCTGGTGGAGGCTGCAACCGGCGGCTCCCCCAAATATTTCCTGGGCACCGATTCAGCCCCCCATGCAGTTACCGACAAGGAATCCGCCTGTGGCTGCGCCGGCATCTACAATGCACCCTTCGCGCTTGAAGCCTATGCCAGCCTGTTCGAAGCCGAAGGGGCGCTGCACAGGCTGGAAGGCTTTGCCTCGGAGCATGGCCCGCGCTTCTACAGGTTGCCGCTCAACACCGGGCAGGTCTGCCTGGAGCGCAGCGCCGAAACAGTGCCGGCCTCCATCGCTGCTGCCGGCACCAGCGTGGTGCCGTTCATGGCCGGTCAGGCGCCGGGCTGGCGCTATGCGGGCCCGGTATCGAGATAACGCCTCGAAAGCGGCTTCAGCGCACCGTCCAGCTCATAGACCATCGGCCGCCCGGTCGGAATTTCCTCGTGCATGATCTCGGCATCGGACAGCCCCGAAAGCTGCTTCACCAGCGCCCGCAGCGAATTGCCATGCGCCGCGATCAGCACGCGCTGGTTGGCCTTCAATGCCGGCGCCACCTGCGCCTCGAACCATGGCAGCACCCGCGCCACGGTATCCTTCAGGCTTTCGGCCGCCGGCACCTTTATGCCGGCATAGCGGCGGTCACCTGCAAGGTCGAAGGCGCTGCCCGGCAGCATCGGCGGCGGCGGCACATCATAGCCGCGGCGCCAGATAGTCACCTGCTCCTCGCCGTGTTCGGCCGCTGTCTCGGCCTTGTTCAGCCCGGTCAGCGCGCCGTAGTGGCGCTCGTTCAGATGCCAGTCCTTCACCATCGGCAGCCAGGCCCGGTCCATCTCGGCCAGCGCCAGATTGGCGGTTTTTATGGCGCGGGACTGTACCGAGGTGAACACCTGGTCGAAATCCAGCCCCGCCTTTGCCATCGCCTGGCCGGCGGCGCGCGCTTCCTGCACGCCCTTGTCGGTCAGCCCGACATCCCACCAGCCGGTGAAGCGGTTTTCAAGGTTCCACTGCGACTGGCCGTGGCGGAGGAGGACAAGCATGGGCATGGCCGCCTACTAGCGCAATTCCGGCCTGCGTAACGCCAAAAAAACGCCGCACACCCGCAAAGCGCCATCCCATTGCCGGCGCATCGGCCCTATAGCTTCGCCCGCACCCTCCCCATCAGAAAGATCTCCCATGCGAAACCCCGATGCGCGCCGCGCGCCAGATGCCCTTTTCCAGCCGGCAACCATGGGCGCGCTGCACCTTGCCAACCGCATCGTCATGGCACCGCTCACCCGCAACCGCGCCGGGCCGGGGCTGGTGCCCAGCGAATTCGCCGCCGAATATTACAGCCAGCGCGCCGGCGCCGGGCTGATCATCACCGAAGCAACGCAGGTCTCAGCACAGGCGCAGGGCTATTCGGACACGCCGGGCTGCTACACCGATGCGCAGGTTGCCGGCTGGCGCAAGGTTACCGATGCCGTTCATGCCAGGGGCGGCAAGATCATCGTCCAGCTCTGGCACACCGGCCGGGTATCGCTGCCGGTATTCCAGCCCGGCGGCGGCGCCCCGGTGGCGCCCTCCGCCATCAGGGCCGAGACCCAGACCTTTGTTGTGGGCGAGGGCTTTGTCGATACCGCCATGCCGCGCGCGCTGGAACCGGACGAGATCGCCGGCGTCATCGGCGATTTCCGCCACGCCGCCGCCCGCGCCATCGAAGCCGGCTTCGACGGTGTGGAGCTGCACGGCGCGCACGGCTATCTGCTCGATGCCTTTTTGCGCGATGGCAGCAACCAGCGCACCGATGGCTATGGCGGCTCGGTGTCCAACCGCGCACGGCTGATCACCGAAGTAGCCGGCGAAGTGGCGGCCGAAATCGGCGCCGGGCGGCTCGGCATCAGGCTGTCCCCGGTTTCGCCGGCCAATGGCTCGTCCGACAGCAATCCGCAGGCGCTGTTCAACCATGTGGTCGAGGCGCTGGACCCGCTCGGGCTGGCCTATATGCACATTGTCGAGGGTGCGACCGGCGGCGCGCGGGATAACCTCGCCTTCGATTACGAGGCCCTGCGCCAGCGCTTCTCCGGCGCCTGGATGGTCAACAACGGCTATGACCGCGCCATGGCGATTGACGCAGTCGAAAGCGGCCAGGCCGATCTGGTTGCCTTTGGCCGCCCCTATATCTCCAACCCCGATCTCGCCGAGCGGCTGCAACACGATATCCCGCTGGCACCGCTGATGGGCCGCGAAACGCTCTATGGCGGCGGCGCCCATGGCTATATCGATTATCCGCGCGCCACGCCGGAAGCCGCCTGAACCTTTCTGCGGCCACCTTGGTCGCTGGCACGCAGCCCCAGGGCAAAAGCGTCCCGCAGCGAAGCTGCGGCGCGGCAGCGCGATCATGGCAATCTAGGGCGGTCGCAAGGCGCTCCGGACCGGATGCGCTTCTGCCGAGCCAAAGCGGCACCAGTGCGGCCGCCTATGTGTTGAGGCTGGAGCAACTGACCGGCAGCACTACGACGGGCAAGAAAGCCGATCAGCGGCAAAGGTCTTGCGGCCGCGATGTGAAAGGCGGGCTTGATTTCCGATCACCCGCATAGGTTGATCGTCAGTCGCTATCGCTGTCGCTGCGCCGCGCATATGCCGCCAGGTCTTCGGGAAGGTTGATCTGGATGTGATTGTAGCTGAGCGTCACCAGGCCCTTGTCCTGCAAGTCGTTCAGGATGCGGTTGGTATGATTGCGGGACAGCGCCGTCATTTCGGCCAGATCGACCTGGTTGATCCGGAAGCCTTGTGGCTGCGTGGCTACGATGCCCTCCCGTACAGCGGTGATCCGCAACAGTTTGGCGGCTACGCGGCGGTGCGCGTCCTTCATCAACGCTTCGCAAGCCACTTCAACGCTGACGCGCGTGTTTTCCTCAGTCAACTGAGCAATCATGGTCGCGAATGCAGGGTCGGTCGCCATCACCGGCCGCAATTCGGACAAGGGCGCCAGAACGAGTTCCGTTTCTTCCATCGCCCGAAATGACATGCTGCGTTGCCCGCCGGTCAACAAAGGCCCGATGCCAAACCAGGAACCGGGTCGCATGATATGGCCCAATGTCGGACCCGCCAGGTCAGTGATGCCGATGGTGCCGACACCGCCACTTAAAACGCCATAAATACCGCCGGCATTGTCGCCGACGTGGACAATGCTTTCGCCGGCATCAAACCCGACACGTCGTGACATTTCCAGGACGCGCCACCGGGCCTCTGGCGTCTGCTTGGATAGCCAGCCGCGTCGCTTGAACACGAGGTCGAGAGCGGGACTGAAGGCCATCATGGTTTCGCGCATAATCAGGAGACGTACCGGTGATTTTGTCAAGATTTAGTTGCATTTGTAGCAAACACCTCGACCGAAGCGCGACATAGCCCCCCAATGCCAAGCCGGTCCTCAACAGCACCAAAATGCGGTCGACCACCAGCGGGGAAGAGCACCATGACGATCGACAAGCG
>JBBQIP010000062.1:0-13397 GCA_038325045.1 Sphingomonadales bacterium | reverse complement strand
ATGGCGGCCGCGTGATCGAGCCGGAAGCGCCAGTGCGGCGCAGTGCCGGCGGCTTTGAGCCGGGCGTGATCGGCTTCGGTGAGGGCGAGTGCTGCACGGTCATAGACCGGCGGCTTGCCGGCGGCCTGGGCGGCGCGGCGCTTCAGGTCGAGCTCCTCGGGTGTTTCATAGGCGCGGTAGGCGCGGCCCTGGGCGGCGAGGGTGGCGAGCGCTGCATCGTATAGCGCGAACCGGTCCGACTGTTTTGCCTCCCCGTCTGGCGCCAGCCCGAGCCAGTGCAGATCTTCGCGGATGGCGGCGGCGGCGGCTTCCGTGGAGCGCGCGGCATCGGTATCATCCAGCCGCAGCAGGAACCGCCCGCCGCCGGCGCGGGCGAGCAGATAGTTTACAAGCGCGGTGCGGACATTGCCGGCCTGGATGCGCCCGGTGGGGCTGGGGGCGAAGCGGGTGGTGAGCATGCGGCGGGTTTAGGCGGTTGCGCTGGCGGGGGGAAGCGGTGAGGGAAGCGGGGGGCGCGCTTTGTCAGTTGGAAAGGGTTAGCGGTTAAGGTTGGTTTCTGGTTCGGGGGAGGCGGGGATGTCGTTGCTGTCAATAAACGTGAAGGCGCTCGATGCGCTGGACCTGGATGATGATGTGAACCGGCTGGTGATCGACCGGGCGGTGCGGGTGGCGCGCAGCCGGCCGCACCCCTGGTCTACCAAGCATGATTACATCTCGTGGAGCGGGCTAACCGACCGCAGCTATAATGCGCGGCTGCTGCCCGCAAAGCCCTACCCCGATGTGGAGGCGATTGGCACGAGGCGGCCGCCGCTTGCCGAGGTCATGGCGCTGTTCAAGCGGCCGGATGGTGCGGGGCAGCGGCTGTGTGCGAAATCCACCGGGCTGTTTCCGGCCTTTGCGCAATATCTGACCGATGGCTTCATCCGCACCCAGCTTCATAACGATCATGCGCTGATCGACCGGCGGCGGACGACTTCCAACCATGAGATCGACATGAGCCCGCTGTATGGGCGGACACCGGCGCAGACGCGCGCACTGCGGGTGATGGACGAGGCAACGGGCGCGCGCGGGCGGTTGCGGAGCCAGATGATAGGCGGGGAGGAATATCCGCCGTTTCTGTTCGCGACCGATGGCAGCCTGGCCGATGGTTTTGCCGGCCCCGGGGGCGAGCCGCTGCTGGATATGCCGCTGGGGTTGAAGAATGCCTCTCCCGCCGGCCGGGCCAGCCTGTTTGCGGTGGGGGGCGACCGGGTGAATGCGGCGCCGCAGACCGCGATGCTGAACACGCTGTGGCTGCGCGAGCACAACCGGCTGGCGGCGCGGCTGGAGACGGCGCACCCGGGCTGGGACGATGAGCGGGTTTTCGAGACCGCGCGCAACATCGTGATCGTGATGTTCATCAAGATCGTGGTTGAGGAATATATCAACCATATCAACACCACCGAGTTTCCGCTGCAGGCCGACCCCAAGGCTGCCTGGGGCGCGAAATGGAACCGGCCGAACTGGATGACGGTGGAGTTCAGCCTGCTTTACCGCTGGCATGGGCTGGTGAAGGAGACGGTGGAATGGGGCGGAGTGGAACGGCCGGGCGCCGGCATGCTGCTCGACAACCGGCTGCTGATGGCGGGCGGGCTGGCCAATGCGTTCGTGCAGATTTCCGCCAACCGCACTTCGGCGCTGGGGCTGGAGAATTCGGCTTCGTTTCTGCTCGAGGCCGAAATGAGTGCGATTGCCCAGGCGCGGCTGAACAATGTGGCGGGCTATAATGATTATCGGATGGCGATGGGGCTGGAGCCGGCGCGCAATTTTGCAGCCATTACCGGCGGCAGCGATGATCCGGCCGAGGCAGCGCGGCTGGCGGGGCTCGCGGCCCGGCTGCAGGCGCTTTACGGCGATGTGGACAATGTGGAATTCTATGTCGGGCTGTTTGCCGAGCGTGTGGAGAAGAACGGCCCGCTGCCCGAGCTGATCTCCAGCATGGTGGCGATGGATGCGTTTTCCCAGGCGCTCACCAACCCGCTGTTGAGCGAGCATGTGTGGGGCAACCCGAACAACCAGCGGCTGGCGTTCACCGACATGGGGCTGGATGCGATCACGGCCTCGCCCACGCTGCGCCATGTGCTGGGGCGCAATTCGCAGGGGCTGGGGACGGGCTTTGTGGGGATGACCCGGCCGGGGTGGCGCCGGGCCTGAGCGCGTGGCGGCGCGGCTATTCCGCCGCCACTGATTCGCGGGGTTCGGTGGCCTGCAGCGCCCACATTTCGGCGTAGCGGCCCTTTTGGCCGAGCAGGGATTCGTGGGTGCCGCGCTCGATTATGCGGCCCTTGTCCATGACTAGAATCTCGTCAGCGGACGTGATGGTGCTGAGGCGGTGGGCGATGATGAGGGTGGTGCGGCTGCGGGCGATGCTGGCGAGTGCCGCCTGAATCTCGGCCTCGGTCGTTGAATCGAGTGCGCTGGTGGCTTCATCGAGGATGAGGATCGGCGGGTTCTTGAGCAGCGTGCGGGCGATGGCGACACGCTGTTTTTCGCCGCCCGAGAGCTTGAGGCCGCGCTCGCCCACAGGCGTTCCATAGCCCTGCGGCAGCGCCATGATGAAATCATGAATGGATGCGCCGCGCGCTGCCGCCTCGACCTCCGCCCGGGTGGCGCCGGGGCGGCCATAGCCGATGTTATAGGCGATGCTTTCGTTGAACAGCACCGTATCCTGCGGCACGATGCCGATGGCGGCGCGCAGGCTGGCCTGGGTTACGGCGGCGATATCCTGCCCGTCGATGGTCACACGGCCGCTGCCGATTTCGTAAAAGCGGTAGAGGATGCGCGAGAGTGTGGACTTGCCGGCGCCGGAATGGCCGACCACCGCCACCGTGCCGCCGGCGGAGATGGAAAAGCTGATGCCGTGGAGGATCTCGCGCGCTGGCTCATAGGCGAAGCGGACGTTTTCGAAGCGCACTTCGCCGCCACCGACATGCAGATCGGGCGCGCCGGGCCGGTCCTCCACCTCCTGCCTTGTATCGATGAGGCGGAACATCGAATCCATGTCGATGAGGCCCTGCTTTATCTCGCGGTAGACCATGCCCAGCAGATCGAGCGGGCGGAAAAGCTGCATGAGCAGCGTGTTGATGAGCACGACATCGCCGGGGGTGAAGCGGCCCTGCGACCAGCCGCGCACGGTATAGGCCATGGCGGCGGCGAGCATGAGGTTGGTGATGAGCGACTGGCCGATGTTGAGCCAGGCGAGCGAGGTTTCGGACTTGGTGGCGGCATCGGTGTAGCGCTTGATGGCCGCGCCGTAGTTTTCGCGCTCATGCTCTTCGGCGTTGAAATACTTAACCGTTTCGTAGTTGAGCAGGCTGTCCACGGCGCGCGCCGAGGCCTTGTTGTCGGTCTCCACCATCTCGCGGCGAAGCTTGGCGCGCCATTCGGTGACCTTCTGGGTAAACAATATGTAGGCGCCCATCATGGCGAGCACGGCGACCACCATCCAGGGGCCGAGCTTGAGCCAGAAGATGATGCTGACGGCCGTAAGCTCGAAAGCGGTGGGGACAATGTTGAACAGCAGGAAATAGAGCATGGTATCGATGGACTTGGTGCCCCGCTCGATGATGCGGGTGAGGCTGCCGGTGCGGCGCTCCAGGTGGAAGCGCAGCGACAGATTGTGGATGTGGCTGAACACATCGAGGCTGAGGCGGCGGGCGGCCTCCTGGCCCACTTTTTCGAATACCGCATTGCGGATGTTATCGAACAGCACGCCCGAGAAGCGGGCGAGGCCATAGGCAACGACAAGGGCGACGGCGATGTCGACGCCCTGCTCCAGCCCCGGCGCCATCCGGTCGATGATGCCTTTGAAGGCGAACGGCATGATGAGCATGACCGATTTGGCGGTGATGACCAGCACCATGGCGACTGCCACGCGCACCTTGAGCTCGGGCCGGCCGGCCGGCCACAGATAGGGCAGGAACCGCTTCAATGTGACGAGATCGGCACGGCCGGCGACCGCTGGATCGGGGGCCGCATCGGGGGGAGGGGCAGCAAAGCTTTGCATGCCGGGCTTAATGGGGGCGCAGGCGGGCGCTGGCAAGAAGCAGCGGGCGGTGGCAGGGTGGGGCATGACGAACCTCCCCAACCCAGATGCGCTCGTGAATTGGATTACCGGCCAGCCCGGCAAGGTGGGCAAGCGCGAAATTGCCAAGGCCTTCGGGCTGAAGGGCGAGGACCGGCTGGCGCTGAATAATCTGCTGCGGCAGCTGCAGGATGAAGGCCGGCTGGAGAGCGGGCCCGGGCGCGCGCTGCACCGGGGTGGCGGGCTGCCCAAGGTGACCGTGCTGCGCATTGTGGGGAGCAGCGACGATGGGCTGTGGGCGACCCCCGAGAGCTGGGAGGGCGCGGGTGCGGCGCCGCGCGTGCGGGTGATCGAGGGCAGGAAGCGGCCGGCGCTGGGCGTGGGCGAGCGGGTGCTGGCGCGGATCGAGGAGCGGGGCGCGGGGTTTCAGGCCTTCCCCATGAAGGTGCTGGCGAAATCGGCCGAGATGGTGCTGGGGATCGTGCGGCGCGATGCTGGCGGTTTCAGGCTGGTGCCGGTGGACAAGCGGGCGCGCTATGACCTGCCGCTTTCCGATGTGGGGGCGGCGGCGCTGGGCGATCTGGTGCTGGCCGAGCCGCAGGGGCGGGGGCCATCGCAGTCTGGGCGCGTGGTGGAGGTGCTGGGGGACCCGTTTCTGCCACGGGCGTTTTCGCTCATCGCCATTCACGCCAAGGGGATTCCGCACGAATTCGGCCAGGATGTGCTGGACGAGGCGGAGGCCAGCGCCGGGCGCCAGCTTGGACCGCGCGAGGATTTGCGCGACCTGCCGTTCCTGACCATCGACCCCGCCGATGCGCGCGACCATGATGATGCGGTATGGGCCGGGCCGGACCCGGACCAGCCGGGGCATTGGCGGGCCATTGTGGCGATTGCGGATGTGAGCTGGTTCGTGCGGCCGGGCGGCGGGCTGGACCGCGAGGCGCGGGCGCGCGGCAACAGCGTGTATTTTCCCGATCGGGTGGTGCCGATGCTGCCCGAAAGACTGTCCGCCGATGTATGCTCGCTGGTGGCGGGCAAAGACCGGGGGGTGCTGGCCTGCCATCTGGTCGTGGCGCCCGATGGCAAGGTGGTGAGCCAGCGTTTTTCGCGCGGTGTCATCCGTTGCACGGTGAACATCAGCTATGAGGATGCGCAGGCGACGATGGACGCGCAATCCGGCGAGCATCTGGCCACGTTGGCGCCTTTATGGGGCTGCTGGGCGGCGTTGAAGGCGGCGCGGGACCGGCGCGAGCCGCTGGCGATCAACCTGCCCGAGCGGCGGGTGGTGCTGGACGCCGAGGGGAAGATCGACCGGATAGAGCTGAGGAAGACGATTCCCGCCAACCAGCTGATCGAGGATTACATGATTGCCGCCAATGTGGCGGCGGCCAAGGCGCTGGAGGCGAAGAAGGCACCTTGCATGTACCGCGACCATGAAACGCCGGGGCGCGAGAAGCTGGTGGCGCTGAAGGACTGGCTGGAGACCTTCGATATCGCCTTTGCGCTGGGGCAGGTGGTGAAACCCGCCACCTTCAACCGGATATTGGCCAGGGTGGAGGGCGAGGACCATGCGGTGCAGGTGATGGAGCAGGTGCTCCGCACCCAGACCCAGGCCTATTATTCGCCGAATAATGTGGGGCATTTCGGGCTGTCGCTGGGCTCTTACGCGCACTTCACCTCGCCGATCCGGCGCTATGCGGACTTGATCGTGCACCGATCTCTGGTGAGTGCATGGAAGCTGGGCGAGGGTGGCATCGACCAGGCCGGCGAGGCGGCGATGGGGCGGACGGCCGAGCATGTATCGATGACCGAGCGCCGGGCGATGGAGGCGGAACGCGACACGCTGGACCGTTATGTGGCGGCCTATCTGGCGGAACGGGTGGGCGATGTGGTGCGGGCGCGGATTACCGGCGTGCTGAAGTTCGGGTTTTTTGCACAGGTGGAAGGGCTTGGCGGCGACGGGCTGGTGCCGGTGAGCACGCTGGGGGCGGAACGCTTTGTGTATGACGAGGGCGCGCGGGTGCTGGAGGGGGCTTCGAGCGGCACGCGCTATACGGCCGGGGACCGGCTCGACCTGCGTCTGGTGGAGGCCAACCCGATCACCGGCTCGCTGCGCTTCGAGCTGCCGTTTGGCGAGGGCGAGCATGAAGACACCCCCCGGCCGCGCGCAGACCGGGTGCGAGTCGGGCGCAGGGCGGGCCAGTCGAGGGTTCCGAAGGGGGTGCGGCGGGGGCGCCGATAACCGCCGGAAACGGGCGAAAATTAGCCGACACATAACAATAATTAAAAAATAGTTGATAATGTCTTACGATCGGTAGACCCATGGGGTTCAGCGACTCGGGAGACAGACCATGATCAAACCAGCATTTGCAGCGCTTGCTGCCCTCGCACTGGCACCAACGCCGGTGCTTGCAATGAACCTTGTAAACAATGGTGGTTTTGAGATCGTGGCGCCGGGCAGCCCGGTCCAGGGCTTCGAACTGGGGCCGAATTGGAATTTCAACACCAACCTGACCGGCTGGACTTCGGCGGCAGGCTCCTCGACCAATGCCAATGGTGCCTTCAACATTCTCTACAACAGCGCGACGGCAACCACTGTGAGCCCCGACACCCGGTTCACCGCCGGCGAACTCCAGACGCTTTCCTCCGCGAACTATGGCGGCGCGAGCCCTGACGGCGGCAATTTCGTGGCGCTGGACGGGGATATCTTTGCCAATGGCGCGCTTTCGCAGCTGATCAACGGGCTGGAGGTGGGCAAGGACTATGCCCTGTCCTTCTACTGGGCCACCACCCAGCTCCAGAACCGGGTAGGCGCAACCACCGAGCGGCTGGATATCAGCTTCGGCTCCGACAGCTTTTCGACGCCGACAATTGGCATCCCCACCCATGGCTTTTCTGGCTGGACCCAGGTTACCGAGCGTTTCACCGCCACCAACAGCAGCCAGCTGCTCAGCTTCCTGTCCGTGGGCACGCCAGACGGCCTGCCGCCGGTGGCGCTGCTGGACGGTGTGAGCGTGGAAGCGGTGCCGGAGCCCGCCAGCTGGGCGATGCTGGTCATCGGCTTCGGGCTTGTGGGTGCGGCTGCGCGCCGCCGTAACCGCAGCTCGGCACACGTGCTGGGCTGATGGCGGATTTCGCCACCGATGTAGCAAGGCTGGCCCTGTGGCTGGTGCTGCTGGTGGCGATTTTCGTGCCGCTCGAACGGATGTTGGCTGTCCGCCCGGCGCCCCTGCGCCGGGCGGAATGGCTTACCGACTTGGGCTGGTACTTCATCAATTCGCTGCTGCCGGCGGCGATCATCGCGGTGCCGCTGGCAACGCTGGTGCGGGCCCTGCAGGGGCTTGATCCGTTTGGCCTGTACAGCGCTGCTGCCTCGCTGCCGGTGCTTGCCCGGCTGGGGCTGGCGCTCGCGGTGAATGATCTGGCTGTCTATTGGATGCACCGCTGGCAGCATGCAAACCCCTGGCTGTGGCGGTTTCATGCCGTCCATCATTCAGCGCCGCATCTGGACTGGCTGGTGAACACCCGGGCGCACCCGCTCGACATGGTGACAACCCGGCTGGCCGGGCTGGTGCCGGTTTATCTGCTGGGCCTTGCCTCCACTCAGGGTGGCTTCGACCCGGTGGTGGCGTGGGTGGCGATTATCGGCACGCTGTGGAGCTTTTTCATCCATGCCAATGTGCGGGTGCGGCTGGGCTGGCTGGAACGGCTGGTATCGACGCCGGCCTTCCACCACTGGCACCATAGCCGGGATGAAATGCGCGACTGCAATTTCGCAGCGATCCTGCCGCTTTATGACAGGCTTTTCGGGACCCTTCACCTGCCCGCCCGGCTGCCGGAAAGCTATGGCATCGATACGCCGATGCCGGACAGCCTTGGCGGGCAGCTGCTTTCGCCGTTCCAGCCGGAAGCCCGGCCGCGCACCAGCCTGAGCTGAAACCGGCCTGAGCCAGCGCCTGTTGCGCCGCTAGCGAGCGTTTTTTCATGGCCGGGGTTTTTTCGGCTGCGGCTCGCGGCTAGACGGGTTGCCATGCGGGTGACGGGAATTCTCATGATGGCCGGCCTGCTGCTGGCGGCGCCAGCCCGGGCGGACGAACAGCTTTGGCTGGCCGGCGTTGCGGCCGGGCCGATTGCCGGACGGGCAGTGGTACGGTTGGAGGTGCAGCCGCGCTTCACCGACGGTGCCGGGCGGCTGGGCCAGGCTTTTTTGCGGCCGGCCATCGGCGTGCAGATCAACCCTGCTACCCAGCTGCTGCTTGGCTATGCCTTTGTGGAGAACAACCCGGCCGGGCAGGCGGCGGTGCGCGAGCATCGGCTCTGGCAACAGGCGCAGCTGCAGCTGGCGGGCACCCCGGGCAGTGCGGTGCTCACCAGCCGCACCCGGCTTGAACAGCGTGTAGTTGAAGGATCACGCGGCACCGGATGGCGGCTCCGGCAATTGGTGCGCGGCCAGCTATGGCTCGATGAGCGCTGGTCGCTGATTGCCGCGTCGGAAACTTTTATCGGGCTGAACCAGACCCAATGGGGGCAGCAAGCGCGGGTGGAGCAGCAGCGCAGCTTTGCAGGGGTGGGTGTGCCGCTGAACGACCGGATGACCTTGGAGGCCGGCTATCTGAACCAGCGGATATTCCGCGACGGGCCGGATGCAACCAACCATGTGCTCAACCTCAACCTGTTGTTCCGGCTGGGCTGAAGGGATGCGGGCCGCGCTATTTACCCGCTGGCCGGAGCCGGGAAAGGCCAAGACCCGGCTGATCCCCGCGTTGGGTGCTGATGGCGCTGCCGATTTGCACCGGCGGTTGACCGAGCGGGCAGTGGCGACCGTGCTGGCGGCGGGATTGGCTTTGGAGCTGCGCGTGACCGGAGCGCCGGTGGCGAAGTTCAGGGAATGGCTGGGGGCCGGGTTGAGCGTGGTGGACCAGGGCGAAGGCGACCTTGGCGCGCGGTTGGCGCGGGCGGCGCAGGAAGTGCCGGTGCTGCTGATCGGCAGCGATATCCCCGATCTCACTACGGGGCTTTTGCACGGTGCTGTGGCGGCGCTTGAGGGCGCACCGGCGGTGATAGGCCCGGCGGAAGACGGTGGCTATTGGCTGCTGGGGCTGGCGGTGCCGGCGCCGCAGCTGTTCGATGCTATCGACTGGGGCACCGAAAGGGTGTTTGCCCAGACCATGGCCCGCCTGCCCGATAATACGCCGCAACTGGCGATGCTTGCCGATCTGGACCGGCCCGAGGATCTTGCCCGCTGGCCGGGCCTGTGAACGGTGCTGTGAACGGGGCTGTGAGCGCGGTGCCGGTCGCCATCGTGGTGCCGATGCTGGATGAGGCACTGACCCTGCCCCGCCTTGCGCGGTGCCTGGCGGCGCTGGAGCCGCGGCCGGCCGAGATTCTGCTGGTCGATGGCGGCAGCGGCGATGGCAGTGTGGCGGTGGCGCGCGCGCTGGGGCTGGTGGTGCTGGAAGGCCCGCGCGGCCGGGCGGCACAGGCCAATGCCGGCGTTGCGGCCACCACGGCGCCCCATGTGATGATCCTCCATGCCGATACCTGGATACCCGATGATGCGATGGCGGTGGTGGTGCAGGTGCTGGCTGACGCCCGCGTGAACCTTGCGGGCTTTACCGCCATTCTTTCAGGACCGGAAAAAGTGCGCTGGGGCACGAGTTTTCACAACTGGATAAAGACCTGGTACGCGCCGCTGCTGTTCAGGCCGCACCTGTTTTTGCGCGGCGGGCGGCTGCTGTTCGGGGACCATGCGATGTTCTTCCGCCGCGATAGTTTTGAGGCGGTGGGCGGTTTCGATGCCTCCATGGCGGTGATGGAGGAGGCTGACCTGTGCGTGCGCATGGCGCGGCTGGGGCGGACCCGGCTGGTGAACCGGATTGTGCTCACATCGGACCGGCGGGTGGCGGCCTGGGGCGGGTTGAAGGCAAACTGGGTGTATCTGAAAGTGGGAGTGCGCTGGGGGCTAGGGATACGGCCCAAAACGCTGGGGCGGCTTTATCCCGACGTTCGCTGAAGATTGCGCTCGGCCCGGGGTGCCACGAAACCATCGGTGATGCAGAAGCCGATCAACCGGGCCAGCCATGCGGCATCGGTGGATGGGCAGGGCGGCACATGGGCGCTGGCGATGCTGGTATCAAAGGCCGGGCTGCGCAGCAGATAGGGGGTGTAGAGCCCGGCGACGGCGGCGATGCGGCGGGGCAGCGGCGGGGCATTGGCGGTGAATGCCACATGGCCCAGCCCCGGCACGGCGGCGATGGCGGCGGCGAGCGCTGCGAGAGGCGTGGGCTTTTCGGCCACCAGATGCAGCGTCTTGCCCTCCACGCCCGCAAAACCCTCTGCCATGGCGATGATGCCAGTAGCGACATGATCGATGGGCACGAGATCGAGCGTGGCATGGGGGGCGGCGGGCAGCACCGGCACCAGCCCGGCGGCGATGAGGCGGAACAGGCCGTAGATGTTGGTGAAATCGCGGATTTGGCCGCTCGCCCAGTCTCCCACCACGATCGAGGGGCGGGCGATAGCGTGGCGGGCACCGCTGGCGGCGATGAGGCGCTCGGCTTCCGCTTTGCTGGCTTCATAACCGTTCACGAAACTGTGGCCGATCCGCTTTTCCGAAACCACGCCGTCGGCGGCGCCGCAGACATAGGCGGTGGAGACATGGAGGAGCGGCACCCCGGCCGAGGCGGCCAGCGCCGAGACATGGCGGGCGCCGGCGATGTTCACCGCTTCATAGAGCGCCGGCGCTGCATCAAAGGCGGTGATGGCGGCGCTGTGGATTATGAGATCGACCGCTGGCGGTGCCTGCAGCCCCAGCCCCGAGGCGCTGATGGTGCCAGTCAGCGTTGCAATCTCGCCGGGGGAGGGTGGCTGCGAGCCATAAGGCCGGGTGGAGGCCGGGGTCCGGTCGTTGCCGATGATATGCGGATCCCGGTGCACCAGCGCCACTATGCTGTGCCCGCGCGCCGCCAGCCGCACCGCCACTTCGCTGCCGATCAGCCCGGCGGCACCGGTGATCAGAATGCGCATGGACCGGCTCAGCAGCAGCTTGCGGGGGCTGGCGGGCTTTTCTCCGGGCTGGATTGCTGGGCCGTATTGAAGGGCAGCGTGGTGCCGCAGCCGGCGAAGATGCCGAAATGCCTCGAAAAATCACCGATGAAATCAAAATGCGGGGCAAAGCGGGTGTCGGCCAGCATCTTCCAGCTGTTGCCGCAGATGGGGAAGATGCGGCCGGTTTCGAGGACATGCTGCTTGTCGAGTTCGAAGCTGTGGGGGTGGCCATCGAGGCTGCCGCGATAGACCACTGCCTGGCCGTAATCCTCGCATTCCGGCTCAAGCCCATCCAGCTTGAACAGCCGCCAGGTGGCGGAGAAAAAGCCGATTCCCTGCACCATCGCTGCCACGCTTGCATCACCGATGCCGAGTGGCCGGTCGGTAACGAGGCGTGGATCGGCGAAGCCGGCGTGTTTTGCGAGGCTGAGAAAATCATTCCAGTAAAGCGCGCCCGACAGGCATTCGCCGTGGAGCACGGGGTCGCCCTTCAGCGCCTCCGGCACCCGGCGATCGGCATAGACATCGGAGAAATACAGCTCGCCGCCCGGCTTCAGCAGCCTATGCGCGGCACGGAATACCGCCGCCTTGTCGGCCACCAGATTTATGACGCAGTTGGAGACGATGACATCGAAGCCGGCCTCGGGCAGGCCGAGCGCTTCCAGCTGCTCGATATCGCCTTCCACGAACTGCACATTGGAGCGGGCATAGCCGAAACGCTCGCGGTGCCAGTCTTCGTGCGCGCGGGCGACGGCGAGCTGCTCCGGCGTGGCATCGACCCCGGTGACATGGCCACCCTCCCCCACCAGCTGCGCCAGCACATAGGCATCCTGCCCTGCGCCCGAGCCGAGATCGAGAATGCGTGCGCCCTTGATGCCGGCGGGCGCGATGAAGCCGCAGCCATAATAGCGGGCGCGGACATCGGGATGGACCCGCGCAATCGCCCTGGCGAGCGCCGGCCCCGGCGCATCGGCCAGCGAACAGGCATCGGTGCGCAGGTCTTTCGAGCCGGTGAGCACCTGGCCGTAATAACTGCGGCTGTTCTCGATGTTCATGGCACCTGCTCCCTTCAATGCCGGCTCCGGCACTTGATACGCCCCCTGATCTTGAAGGGAAGCACCGGCATGAGACTATGTGCAAGCTTTCCAGTGCCGCAATGACCTTTTAGAAAGCGAGCAGAGCAACCGGGAGCCGTGCCGTCGTTACCGCCTCACCTTTCAGCGTGGATGCGCCGCGCCTTCAGCCGGGGAAATTCCTCGATCCGGCGCGCACGGCCAAGGGCGAAGTGCGCGCGACCGTGGCGCTTGGCGCGTTGCAGACGCTGTGGTTCAACACCGGCACGCTGTGCAACCTCGCCTGCGCCGGCTGCTATATCGAAAGCTCGCCCAAAAACGACCGGCTCGCGTATCTGGGACTTGCCGACCTGACCGGCTTTCTGGACGAGATTGCGCGGGACCGGCTGCCTGTCCACACCATAGGCTTTACCGGCGGCGAGCCGTTCCTGAACCCCCAAATGCCGGCGATGGTGGCACTGGCGCAGGCGCAGGGCTTCGAGGTGCTGGTGCTTACAAACGCGATGCGGCCGCTCCGGCGCTTCGAGGCCGAGCTGCAGGCGCTGCCGCGCGAGCGGCTGACCTTCCGGGTGAGCCTGGACCATTACACCGCTGCGGCACATGAGGCGGAGCGCGGGCCGGGCAGCTGGGAAATCGCGCTATCCGGCATCGGCTGGCTGGCGGCCAATGGCTTTGCGCTGGCGGTTGCCGGGCGCCACCTGCCGGGCGAAACGGCGGCGGAGGCTGAAGCCGGTTACAACGCGCTGTTCGGGACGCTGGGGATCGAGACACCGCCGCTGCTGCTGTTTCCCGAAATGGACGCAGGCGCCGACGTGCCCGAGATTACCACGGCCTGCTGGGGGATTCTCGATGTGAAGCCGGACGCGATGATGTGCGCCTCCCAGCGCATGGTGGTGCGCCGGCGCGGGGCCGAAAAGCCGGCGGTGCTGGCCTGCACGCTGCTCGCCTATGATCCGCAGTTCGAGCTTGGGGAAACTCTGGCCGAAGCCCCCCGCCCGGTGGCGCTCAACCACCCGCACTGCGCGCGCTTCTGTGTGCTCGGCGGGGCCAGCTGCACGGGGTGAGCCTCCGGCGGGCAGGTATTTTGCCTCCGGCGGGCAGGTATTTTGCCTCCGGCGGGCAGGGCCGGCGGCCCTGCACCCGAATTTGATATAGTCCACTGCCGGGGAGGTCTGCCCTTGCCGCAGCAGGCGCCGCAATAAAACGGGTGCAGG
>JBBQIP010000061.1:0-13471 GCA_038325045.1 Sphingomonadales bacterium | reverse complement strand
CGCGCAGTTGCCGGGCCAGCCGCCGCACCAGCGCTTCCACCCGGTCCTGCGCGCGGGGGGGCCGGCCCAGCGCCTTTTCAGCGACCCGGGCGAGATCGGCCGCCATCCGCTCGGCAAACCGGCCCGATCCGGTGATGCTCTCCCCATAGAGGCGGAAGGCGCCCAGCTCCTCGGGCACGGTGCGGGCGGTGGCGCCAGCGCGCAGCATATCGACCAGCAGCTCCCAGTCCCAGCAGGTGCGGTTGGCCGGGTTGAAGCCGCCGGCCGCATGGAAAGCAGAGGCCCGGAAGAAATGCGCCTGTTGCACGAAGGTCATCGCGCCCAGCGCTGCATCGCGCAGGCTGGGGCGGCTGGAGGCCATGCGGCGGCGGGGCTGGCCTTCACGGTCGATCAACAGCCCGCGACCCAAAATCATGTCCAGCGCCGGGTTTGCGGTGAAATGCCGGCTGACGGCGGCGAGGCTGCCGGGGAGCAGCCGGTCGTCGGCGTTCACATAGCCGAAGATATCGCCGGTGGCGGCGGCAAAGCCCTTGTTCAGCCCATCGGCCGGCCCGGCATCGGGCTCCAGCACAAGCGCTGCCAGTTTTGGTTGCCAGCGGGCCAGAATTTCGCGGCTGCCATCGGTGCTGCCGGGATCGATGACGATATGTTCGACCCGGTGGCCCTGATCGTGGATCGAGGCCAGCGCCGCTTCGAGAAACGGCGCCTGGTTGAAGGACAGGGTAACGAGGCTGACAAGCGGGCCGGACCCAGCCATGGCCTTTCTCAGCGGCCGGGGCGGCGCAGCGGGCCGCCCAGCAGCGCCGCTGCAGTGCCGATGACCAGCCCGGCCAGAAGGCCCAGCGCCAGCACCAGCACTGGCCGCGGGCTGGTGGTGCCGGCGCTCGCCACCGGCGCACCCTGCGGCTCGGCGGCAAACGGCGCCGGGTTTCGCGCCATCATCAACCGCTGTTCCTCAAGGGCGCGGGTGGTGATGATAGCCTGGGCATAATCGAGCGCTGGCACCCGGGGCAGCCGCGCATCGAGATGGGCGATGTTCTGCCTCGCCCGCAGCGCCACCCGTGCCCGTGCCCGCGCATCGGCCAGCCGGTGCAGGCGCACCAGCAGCGCCTTGGCAAAGGCCGGATCAGGATGGTCCAGCAGCAGCGTGACCACCGGGCTGCGTTCAGTCTGGAGCACGCCGAGCCGGCCCTGCAGCCAGCTTTGCACCCGGGCGCCATCGGGCGCCACCCAGGCTGGCAGCGGCGCGCCTGCCAGCCCCAGAAGCGCTGCCCGCGCCCGGTCGGTTAACGACGGCCTGGGCTGCCACTGGCTGCCGGTCCATTCCTCGGGAAAAAGGCTGTGCAGCAGCGCCGGATCGGCCGCCAGGGCATCGGCGGTGCCGCGGCTGGTCAGATCCTCAAGGTAGAGCCGGAACGGGCTGGCTTCGGTTTCCAGCCCCACGCCGGCGATGGCGGCAAGCCCGGCGAGCGAGCCGAGGCGGCCGCTGCTGCTCGAGGCGCCTTCTGCCGCTGCCACCCGGAACTGCGCGGTGTAGCGGTAATCGGCCGTGCGCAGCCAGAGCATTGCGGCCACCAGACCGAGTACCGCTGCCAGCGCCGGCAGCCACCAGCGCGCCTTGAGCACCTGCCATAGCGCGCCCAGAAAAGGAGCACTTTCGCCGATTGCAACCGGGCCGGTGGCAGTGGTGGCGGTGGCGGCAGCGGCGGGGCGGGCTGCTGGCGGAGGGGCGAGGAAGTTATCCATCGCGGTCTCCCGTTGCACATTGGCGGCGGCGGGTAAATCCGCCCGGCGGGTGCGAGTCATGCGGTGGTCGATACAGAAGTATTTGAACCCGGGCGCCGCCTTGCCGTATCAGAGGCAACAGCCGGCCGGTGCCGGGCAGGGAGTCTTGGTGAATCAGCAACGTGTCCTCAGGCCTTATGTCAGCCAGAAGCGGCTGTGGGTCGGCTGGCGCGTGCTGCTGGTGGGGCTTTTGCTGTTCGTTGCCGCCTTCTACGGGCTGATGACAGCCATTTTGCCGCTGTGGATGCTGGTGGTGCCGGTAACCCCGCTGCTGATATTGACAGCGCTGTGCCTGTGGCTGCTGCCCGATGCAGGGGGCTTTTACGAGGCGACCTATGTGCGGCTTGCCTATTGGCTGGTGGCGGTCAACATCCTGTGGCCGCCCTATATTGCGCTCAGCCTTACCGGCCTGCCCTGGCTTTCGCCGCTGCGGGTGCTGACGGCCCTGCTGGTTTCGGCGTTTGTGTTCAACTATGCGACCTCGTCCGAAATGCGGCGCACGGTGGCGGACAGCATCAACGGCGTGCCGATCATCAACCGGCTGTTCTGGGCGTTCTGGCTGTTGACCACGCTCACGCTGGCGCTCAGCAGCCAGCTCAGCTTTTCGATCGGCAAATATGCCAACAACCAGATTTACTGGACGCTGTTCTTCATGATCGGCGCGGTGGTGGCACGCCGGCCGGGCATGGTGAGCCGGGCGGGCGCGATACTGGTTTTTGCCACGCTGATGGTGTTGCCGGCGGCGCTGTACGAATTCCGCGTGCAGCGGGTGCCATGGGTGGAATATGTGCCGGGCTGGCTCTGGGGAGATGAGGAGCTGATCACCGATCTGCTGGATAGCGGCGCCCGCGCCGGCACCGACATGTACCGTGTGCGTGGCACTACCACCAACAGCCTGTATTTCGCGGAATATCTGGCGATCGTGTTTCCGCTTGTGGTGCATGCCTTTGCGATATCGAAGGGGCTGCTGAAGCAGCTGGTCCTGCTGGCCGGTGTGGTGGGCATGATGATAGTCATGTATCTGACCGGCGCGCGCTCGGGCGTGGTCGGCATACTGCTCACCTTCGTGCTGTATCTGGCGCTGGCGGCGCTGCGCAAACGCTCTGAAAACCCGGTCTCGCTGGTCGCGACCGCCACTCTGGCCGCTTATCCGGCGATATTGGCGCTGGTTGCGGGGCTGGTGCTGTTCTGGCGCCGTGCCCGGGTGATGGTGCTGGGCGGCGGCCAGCACCAGGCCTCCACCGATGCCCGCGGCATGCAGTGGGAGATGGGATGGCGCATCCTGCAGGGCAACCCGGTCGGCCACGGCGCGTCGCGATCGGGGGAGGTGCTGGGCTGGACCGCACCCGATGGCAGCATGACCATCGACAGCTATTATCTGTCGGTGATGCTCGATTACGGGGTGATCGCGCTGCCGATCTTCTGCGCCATGTTCGCCCTGCCGATCTGGTATGCTTGGAAGAGCACCCAGCGGCCGCAATTACCCGATGTGCAGATGATGGTGCCGCTGGCGATTGGGCTGTTCAATTTCGTGGTCATCAAGGGCGTGCTTTCAAGCGAATCGAATATGCCGCTCACCTTCCTGTTTCTGGGCTTTGTGGTGGCGCTGGTTGCCCGCCAGCGTGCCGATGAGGCTCTTCCCGCCGCCGCGCAGGGGCGTGGCCTGCCGGTCCCGGTGCAGGCCTGAACGGCGCGGGTGCCGGCAATGAGCAGCCGTGCAGACTATCCGGCACACCGGCAAATACCCACCCGCTGGCTCGACAATGATGCCTATGGCCATGTCAACAACACGGTTTTCTACAGCTGGTTCGACACCGCGGTGAATGCCTGGCTTATCGAGGCCGGGCTGCTCGATGTGGCGCATGGTCTGTTGATCGGGCTGGTTGTGGAAACCGGCTGCCGCTACCACCGCCCGGTGCGTTTTCCCGAGACTGTGGAGGCGGGGTTGCGCATCGCCCGAATAGGCACATCCTCGGTGCGGTGGGAGGTGGCGCTGTTCACCCCCACGCATGAAGCGCCGGCGGCAGAGGGCCATTTCATCCATGTCTATGTGGACCGGGAGAGCCGGCGCCCGGCGCCGTTGCCGGGTGCATGGCGCGCCGGATTGGCGCCGCTGCTTTCGCCGCTGCTGGACAGGCCGGCGGCGGCGGACTAGCAGCCGTAGATGACCGACCCCAGCATCCCCACCGGCGATCCGGTTCTCATCCTCGATTTTGGCAGCCAGGTAACCCAGCTGATTGCGCGCCGGGTGCGCGAAGCCGGGGTTTACTGCGAAATAGTGCCTTTCGGCGCGGGCGGGGAGGCGTTTGAGCGGCTGCAGCCGCGCGCGGTCATTCTCTCCGGCAGCCCGGCTTCGGTTACCGAACCCGGCAGCCCCAGGGTTCCCGAGACCATCCTTGCCGCCGATGTGCCGATCCTTGGCATCTGCTACGGCGAGCAGGTTCTGTGCGAGCAGACGGGCGGCAAGGTGGGGCTTTCCGGCCACCGGGAATTCGGCCGTGCCGATATCGATATCGTCGATGATTGTGCGCTGTTTGAAGGCGTGTGGGCCAAGGGCGACCGGCCGCATGTGTGGATGAGCCATGGCGACCGGATAGAGGCGATTCCGCCGGGCTTCCGCGCCGTGGGTGTTTCAGCGGGTGCACCCTATGCCGCTATCGCCGATGACGAGCGCCGGCGCTATGCGGTGCAGTTCCACCCCGAGGTGCACCACACCCCAGACGGCGGGCGGTTGCTCACCAACTTCGTGACCAAGGTGGCCGGCATTGCGCCGAACTGGACGATGGCGGGGTTCCGCGCCGCCAAGGTGGCCGAAATTCAGGCGCAGGTGGGCAGCGAGCGGGTGCTGTGCGGGCTTTCGGGCGGGGTCGATTCGTCGGTGGCGGCGCTGTTGATTCACGAAGCTATCGGCGACCAGCTGACCTGCGTTTTCGTGGACCATGGCCTGTTGCGCGAGGGTGAGGCCGAACAGGTGGTGAGCCTGTTCCGCGAACATTACCATATTCCGCTGGTGCATGTGGATGCGAGCGAGCGCTTTCTGGCCGGGCTGGCCGGGGTGACCGACCCCGAGGCCAAGCGCAAGTTCATCGGCGGAGCCTTTATCGATGTGTTCGAGGCGGAGGCAAAGAAGCTCGGCGGCGCACGTTTTTTGGCGCAGGGCACGCTCTATCCGGATGTGATCGAGAGCGTGTCGTTTTCGGGCGGGCCTTCGGTCACCATCAAGAGCCACCATAATGTGGGCGGGCTGCCGGCGCGGATGAACATGGCGCTGGTGGAGCCGCTGCGCGAGCTGTTCAAGGATGAAGTGCGCCGGCTGGGGGTGGAGCTGGGCCTGCCACCGGCTTTTGTGGGGCGGCACCCGTTTCCGGGGCCGGGCCTTGCCATCCGCATTCCCGGTGAAGTGACCAGGGAGGCCTGTGATACGCTCAGAAAGGCCGATGCCATCTATCTGGAGGAAATCCGCGCGGCCGGGCTTTACGATGCCATCTGGCAGGCTTTTGCCGTGCTGCTGCCGGTGCGCACCGTAGGCGTGATGGGCGATGGCCGCACCTATGACAAGGTGTGCGGCCTGCGCGCCGTAACGAGCGTGGACGGCATGACGGCGGACGTCTATCCCTTCGAAGCCGCCTTCCTGACCCGGGTTGCCACCCGGATCGTCAACGAAGTGAAGGGCATCAACCGGGTGGTCTATGACTATACCTCGAAACCGCCCGGCACGATCGAGTGGGAGTGAGCGTTCGCGTGAACGGCTAATATCTCGTTTGCTGAAGTGCCGGATTGTGCCGGCCGCCCCGTGTTCAGCTGTCGAGATAGTTTTGCAGCTGCTCGGCAACCAGTTTCACGATGTCGGTCTTTGCTTCCTCGAGCGAGGATGCGGCGCCGGCGATGGAAACCACCGTCCGCCGTCCGCCGGGCAGTTCCGGCAGCAGCCATGCGAGGGTGGCGGTGCCGCGTGCCGCATGGCCCTTGCCCCAGCCAAAGCCTTGCGCCCGGAAGCGGCGAACTGTGGCCATGATCTCGCCTGCATCCACCAGATCCTCCTCTATTCTGGTGCGCCGGTTGTGCCGTTCGATGTAACTCGAAACATCGGCATCGGTTCTGGCGGACAGCGCGGTGAGCCCGGCGATGGAGAGCAGCAGGGGCAGCTTGTCGCCGGCCTTGAAGCTGAGGGTCAGCGGCTTGCGGCCCGGGATGATGTGCAGGAATTGCAGCCAGAGATCGCTTTGGGAGGATAGAGCGACTGTTTCTTCGGTGGCGCTGCTGAGTTCGCCGAGCAGCTGCCTGAGCCGTCCTTCCGAGGCCACGCTATCCATGAGCCACGCCCCCAGCAGCGACACCCGCATCGTTGGCAAATAGCGGCGGTCAAGCTTGTCAAAGGCAAGATAGCCAAGCACTGTCATGCTCTTCAGCACAGCGACGGCACTGGATTGCGGCAGGTCCAATCGCCGGGCCGCCTCGGTAGCGCTCATCGGGCGATGCTCGGCATCGAACATCTCAAGCACGGCGAACACCCGGCCCACCGATTTCACCACATCCTCTGCAGCCATTTTTTACACCTATGTGATTATCTTTGGTTGCTATCTGAAAATCTTTGACAAGAAAAGGGCGCGGGCTACAAATCCACCTTCAGCCGCGAAAGCACCGAAGCTTGGCCGGCAAACCCGCAACAGGTCCTGGAGGAATTACATGACAGGCGGCCATATCGATATTGTGTGCAACATATTTACCCCTGAGGCGGTGGCCAATGGCTGGACCGGCCTTGACGAGAATTTCAAGGTGCAGGTCCGGATGGAGGAGGCGCTGCGGCCCGGCATCGCCATCGAGGATTATCTGCGCAAAATGGATGCCGCCGGCATCGAGCGTTCGTTGATGATAGCGGTTCGCGCCGGGGACATGCGGGTCAGGGGCAGTTTCGAAGTGCCCTATGAGGTGATCGCCGAGTTGTGCAACCGCTGGCCCGGCAGGTTCTCGGGCCTGGCCGGAATTGACCAGACGCGCGGCATGCAGGGCCTGCGCGACCTTGAGATGGCGGTTCGGGACTATGGCTTTGTCGGCGCGCACTGGTACCCGCATTGGTTTGGCTGCCCGCCCGATGCGCCGCAGATTTACCCCTATTATGCGAAGTGCTGCGAACTGGACGTGCCGATCATGATGCAGGTCGGGCATAATCTGGTCTATTCGAAAGACCGGCGGCTGCCGAGCGTGGCCCGGCCGATCCTGCTCGACCAGGTGGCGATCGATTTTCCCGAACTTGTGATCATCGGTATTCACATCGGTATCCCCTGGACCGACGAGATGATCTCGATGTGCTGGAAGCACGCGAATGTGTATGTGTGCGGGGATGCCTATGCGCCAAAGCATTGGCCGCAGAGCTTTGTTCATTATGCCAACAGCTATGGTAGCCACAAAGTATTGTTCGGCACGGATTTTCCGGTCATCGATCCGGGCCGTGCGGTCCGTGAAATCGAGGCCTTGGGCATGCGGCCCGATGCCCATGCGCGCATGATGCGCGAAACTGCGCTGTCCATATTCAAAAAGCTGCCGCGATGAGCATGTTGCCCCCGGCATTTGCACCGATGACCTTCGGGTCCGCCTTGCGGGCTGCCGCCGGGCGGTGGCCGGACAAGGTTGCAATCCGGATGGGCGCACAGGAACTGACCTACGCCCGGCTGGTGGCGCGTGCATCTGCGCTGCGCAATGCCGCATTGGCCATGGGGCTGGCGCCCGGTGAAAAGGCCGCCATCGTAGCGCGCAACTGCACCGAATATTTTGAGGTTGCAGCGGGCCTGCCCGATGCGGGCGTTGCCTTGGCGACCATCAATGCGCGGCTGGCACCGGCCGAAATTGCGGCGGCGCTGGAGGATTGCGGGGCGCGGCTGGTGATTGTGGATGCGCCCAGCGCCGCCGCGCTTGCCGGCATGGAATTGGCGTGCAACCCGAAGATCCTGACCCTTGGGCCGGCCTATGAGGCATTCCTGGCCGATGCGCCGGCGCCGGCGGCACTTCCCGATATTGCGGAATGGGATGTCTGGACCATTCCCTACACGTCGGGCACCACGGGCAAGCCCAAGGGCGTGTTGCTGCCGCACCGATCCCGCATGGTGCTGGCGCTTATCTGCGCTGCCGAGTTCGGCTGCTTTGGACCAGACGATTGTTTTCTGGCGATGACGCCGCTCAACCATGGCGGCGGCCTGGGGCTGGCAGCGGCCGCGCTGGCCACCGGCGGCACGGTTGAAGTGATGGACCGTTTCGATCCGCTTGCCGTTCTCGAGCGGCTGCACCGCGGCGGGATAAGTGGCCTGTTCATGGTTCCGACGCATTTTCAGATGATCTTCGCGCTGCCGGAGGCCGAGCGCGCGCGTTTTGCGAGGCCGCCGCTCAAAGCGATCCTGTCGAACGCAGCGCCGCTGCCGCAGGCCATGAAAGCCAGGATCGTGCCGTTTTTTGGCGAAGGCATTTTGCACGAGCTGTACAGCTCGACCGAAACCGGGCTGGTCTGCAACCTCAGGCCGCAGTTCCAGCTGACGAGGGAGCGCTGCGTGGGGACGCCGTTTCCCTTCACCGAAGTCAAGATATGCCGCGAGGATGGCGAGCCTTGCGAGCCGGATGAAGTGGGCGAGATCTGGACGAAATCGCCGCTGCTTTTCAATGGCTATTGGCAGCGGCCGGACCAGACCGCGCTGGCGATACGGGACGGCTGGGTATCGGTAGGCGATATGGCGCGCCGCGATGCCGATGGGTTCATCTACATCGTGGACCGGAAGAAGGATATGGTCATCTCGGGCGGGGTCAATATCTACCCGCGCGAGATCGAGGAGGTGCTGCTGCACCATCCGGCGATTGCCGATATCGCCGTTGTGGGGGTGCCGGACGAGCGCTGGGGCGAGGCGCTGCATGCCTTTGTGGTGGCGGCACCCGGCGGGCCGCAGCCCGATGTGGGCGAAATCGCCGCCTTTTGCGCGGGCCGGATTGCCGATTTCAAGATTCCGCGCCGCCTCTCCCTGCTCGAGAGCCTGCCCCGTAACAGCAACGGCAAGGTGCTGAAGGCCGATTTGCGCGCGCTGGCGACAGCATGAGCGCGCCGGGCGCCGGCCTGCGTGCAGCCGCTGCGGCGGGAGCATCCCTTGTGCGTGTGGAGGGGGTGAAGTTTGTGGTCGACCCCGCCGCGTGCCTGGTGGCGGGGCAGGATATCTTTCCGATGGTCGATCCGGAGCCGGTGCTCGCCATTGCCTGCCCTGAGGATCCGAAGGCCGTGGCCCGGCTGGTGGCGGCGGCGCGCGCAAATGGGTGGCTGCTGGCGCCGCGCGGCGCTGGCCTGAGCTACACAGGCGCCTACACGAGCCTGGAGCCTGCCCGGACCATCGTGGTTTCTGTCGAGCGGCTCAACCGGGTTCGCGAGATCAATGCGCTTGATGGCTATGTGCTGGTGGAAACCGGCTGCACCTGGGCAGAGCTTGATGCAGCCCTTGCGCCGCTGGGGCTTTCGGCGGCCTTTGCCGGCCCGGTTTCGGGCCGGCTGGCAACCGTGGGCGGCAGCTTGTCGATGAACGGTGCCTTTTGGGGATCCGGCCGCAGCGGTGCCGCTGCCGACACTGCGCTGGGGCTGGAGGTCGTGACCGGCGCTGGCGAAATAGTGCGCACCGGCAGCTACGGCGCTTCGGGGTGCAACGCCTTTACGCGCCATTTCGGGCCGGATCTGCTTGGGCTGTTCCTGGGGGATTGCGGCAGCTTCGGCATTAAGACCGCTGCCGCGCTGCGGCTGGTGCCGGCATTGCCGGCGGACAGCCTTGCCTTCAGCGCGTCCGATCCGGCCAGGGTTTTCCGGTTTCTGGCAGAGCTGGGTGCATCCGGTCTTTCCACCCACACTATGGCGCTTGATGCCAGCCTGGCGAAGGAACGGCTGGCCGGCGCGTCGGTGGCCGAGGCGGCCGGGCAGCTGCGTGCGCTGGCGCGGGCGGAAGGCTCGGCTGGCGGCAAACTTCGGGATCTTGCGGCACTCGCGCGCGCCGGTGCCGGTGCGCGGCTGCCAAGCGCCGCCCGCGGGCTGGACGTGCATGTCGGTATCGAGGCTGCCGATGATGCGGCGAACGGCGATGGCCTTGCGGCCCGGGCGGCCAAGGTAAGCGCGCTGGCGGCTCGTCATGGCCTCGATGTAGCCGATGCGACCATCGGCAAGGCCATGCTGCGCCAGAAATTTGCGCCGGTAACCGGCCTTGCCGGCGCCAAGGGGGAGCGGTGGGTGCCGGTGCACGGGCTGTTGCCGCACAGCCGCGCAGCAGAGGCTTTTGCAGCAGTGCATGCAGCGCTGGACCAGGAGGCAGACGCGCTTGCTGCCAAAGGCATCAAGGTTCGCAATCTCATTGCCAGTGTCGGCCCGGGGGCGCTTGTGGTCGAGCCGATGTTTCTCTGGAAGGACAGACTGCCGTTGCTTGTGCAAGAGACATTGCGGCAGCAGACCGGGCGGGAGCCGGCACAAGCGGCGGGCCAACCGGATGCCACGGCACTTGTAAGGCAGCTTCGGGCGCGCATCGTCGGAATTTTCGATGCCCATGGGGCCAGCCATTTTCAGCTGGGCAGCGCATATCCTTGGCGGCAAAGGCTCGATCCTGCCGCAGCGGCGCTGTTTGAAGGAATCCGTGCGATGCTCGATCCCGACCGGGTGTTCATAGCCCCGCTGTTTGCCGGCGCATGACATCTGCCGGGGCAGAGCGTGCCGGCCCCTATGCCTGGTATGTCGTGTTCGTGCTGGTGCTGGCCTATACGCTGTCGTTCATCGACCGCACGATCCTGAGCTTGATGGTCGATCCGATCCGGGCTTCGCTTGATATTTCCGATGTGCAGCTGAGCCTTTTGCACGGGTTCGCCTTCGCGCTGTTCTACACCACCTTGGGTATTCCTGTCGGCCGCCTTGTCGACCGGCGGCGGCGCAACGGGATCATTGCTGTCGGCGTGCTGCTCTGGAGCCTGATGACCGCGTTTTGCGGGCTTGCACGCTCCTTCGGCCAGATGTTTTTGGCGCGGGTCGGGGTGGGTGTGGGCGAAGCCACGCTGTCCCCGGCGGCTTATTCGTTGCTTGCCGATTGGTTTCCGCCGGAACAGCGCAGCCGGGCACTGAGTTTCTACACCGCAGCCATGTACATGGGGGGAGGCATAGCGCTGATCGCCGGTGGCAGTCTTATCGCGGCCGCACCGGCTGTCACATTGCCAATGCTTGGCCCGTTGGAGCCTTGGCAGCTGGTGTTTCTGGTTGTGGCGGCGCCGGGCCTGCCGGTGGCGCTGCTGGTGGCCAGCCTGCGCGAGCCGGCGCGGCGCGGCGTGCAGCCCGGCGCCGGCGATGTTCCGCCGCCGTTCTCCGCAGTGCGCGCCCATGCCCGGGCCAATCGAAGTGCCTATGCGCTGCTTATCGGCGGGTATTCGGTATCGGCGATGATGTGGAACGGGGTGCAGGCATGGCTCCCGAGCCTGCTTATCCGCGCCCATGGCTGGAGCCCGGCGCAGGTAGGGCAGGGGTTTGGCCTGGTGGTCTTTGTGTTCGGAACCGCGGGCATCCTGTCCGGCGGATGGCTTGGCAGCGTGATGCGTGGCCGTGGCCGGCTCGATGCCAATTTGCGGATAGGGATATTATCGGCACTGTGCGCGCTGCCCTTCGGGTTGGCGGCGCCGCTCATGAACTCGGGCGAGCTTGTGCTGGCGCTCTACGCGCCTTTCACCTTTGCAGCGGCCATGCCCTATGGTGCCGCAGCGGCTGCGGTGCAGGACATTACGCCGAACCGGATGCGCGGCCAGTTCTCGGCGCTGTTTCTGCTTGGGCTCAACCTCATGGGGATCGGGCTTGGGCCCACCGTGGTCGCAAGCCTTGCTGCCGGCGTGCCGGGCGGGCTGCCGAGCGCGCTGGCCATGGTGGTCGGTGTTACTGCGGTGCTTTCTGCAGCCCTTCTCTGGCGCGGCCGTGCGCCCTATTTGCGGGCCTTGAACGGCCAAAGCTGAACCATTTTTTTCACTCAATCCGGTGCTGATGCCCGCCGCACCGGCGCGACCTTTTCCGCTCGCTTTGCGGCGCTGGCTAGCGGCTTTGGGCGTCGCGCAGGAAATCACATATGAGTTTTCTGCCGACAGATAAGAAAAAACGCTTTTCTATCCCGCCGGTGCTGCATAGAAATTGATGGTCGGCTGAGGGCTGTAACGGGCGGCCCATGAGGCTGGCTCGACCCCTTGGCCGCGCGAAAAAGGGGACAGTTCTGATGCGCGCTATCATTGGTTCGGCAACGAGCGTTTTCGCCATTTCAGGGGCGTTGCTCTCGGTTTCTGCTCAGGCACAGGCAGTTTCTGCCGACCCCGCATCGCCTGGTGCAGGCGCCGGTCTTGAGGAAATCGTGGTTACCGCGCAGCGCCGCAGCGAAAGCCTGCAGAGGACCGCCGTTTCGGTGACCGCGCTGGACTCCACGCTGCTGGAGCGGCTGCAGATCGGCGATACCAAGCAGGTGATTTTCAACGCGCCCAACCTGACCGGGAACAGCAACGTCGGGCAGTCCACTGCCACCACCTTCTTCATCCGCGGCGTCGGCACCACCGAAAACCTTGCCACTGCCGATACCAGCGTTGGCCTGTATGTGGATGATGTTTACATCGCCCGCCAGGCTGTGAACAATTTCAGCCTGGCCGATATCGAGCGGATCGAGGTTCTGCGCGGGCCGCAGGGCACCCTATATGGTCGCAACACCAATGGCGGCGCGATCAAGGTCGTGGCCAAGAAGCCGGACGACGAACTGGCCGTGCTGGCAAGCGCTTCCTATGGGAATTACGACCGCTACGAACTCAGGCTGTCGGCCAATGTGCCGCTGTCGGACAAGCTGTTCGTGCGCGCCAATGTGCTGGGCCAGCAGGGCGACGGCTATATCTTCAACCGCACCCTCAACAAGCAGGTCAATGATCAGGATTATCTTGGCGGCAGGCTGGCGGTGCGCGCGCTTCCTTCGGAGCGCTTGACCATCGACCTGACAGCCGATTTCAGCCGGGACATCACCAACGGGGGCTATGCGTCCGACATCGCCGGCGCGATCAGGCCGCGGACCGCAAGCCTGTTCGAGGTGGTTTCGGGCACCGATGCCCGCGGGTTCGCCCGTACCTATGGCGGCTCGCTGCGGATGGAGTGGGAAGCTTCGGACACGGTGGCTATCGAATCGATAACCGGGCTGCGCTGGACCGACCAGGACCTGTTGCTCGACCTCTCCGACCAGCCGGTGCCGTTCTATGTGCTGGACCAGCTGCAAAATGCCCGTCAGTTCAGCCAGGAATTGAAGCTGAACGCCACGCTCGCGCCCGGTCTGGAGCTGATCGCCGGTGCCTTCTACTTCAAGGAGGATATCGACGCTCTGGTTTCGGATTTCACACGGACATCCGCAGTGGCGGCGCAGAGCCGTTTCACCAAGGATTTCACCGTCAACATCGAGAGCTACGCGCTTTTCGGGCAGCTGGAATATGAGGTTCTGCCCGGGGTAAGGCTTGCGGCCGCCGGTCGGTATACCTGGGAAGACCGGACGCTCGATGTTGTGCAGACAAGCTCGATCGCGGCCCCGAACTTCAACTACACCACGGCCGATCTCGAAGCGCGCGCGGCGCTCGGATTGCAGGCTTTTGATGCCGACCGCAGCTTCCGCCGCTTCACGCCGCGGGTAGGGATCGACTG
>JBBQIP010000060.1:0-13522 GCA_038325045.1 Sphingomonadales bacterium | reverse complement strand
CGTCTGCCAGTGGTTGAGCCAGGCGCCGAAAGCCGACTGCAGCGCCGCAAACAGCCCGGCAACGCTGCCGCCGATGTGCGCCGCCGGCCGCTCCAGCCCGTCCGGATGCGCCGCCATGTTCACTCCAAAGCCGATCACCAGGCCGGAAGCTGCTTTCTCCAGCAATATGCCCGATACCTTGGCACCGCCCAGCAGCAGGTCGTTGGGCCATTTCAGCTGCGTTTCCTGGCCCGTTTCGGTGCGCACCGCCTCGCGCAGCGCCAGCGATGCCACAAAGGAAAGCTGCTGCAAGGGGCCTTTTGCCTTCACCAGCACGCTTGCCATCAGGTTTCCGGCGCCGTCATGCCAGGCCCGGCCGCGCCGGCCACGCCCGGCGGTCTGCCGGTCGGCCCGCACCCAATGGCCATGGTCCAGCACGGCCGCGCGCTCCAGAAGCCAGTCGTTGGTGGAACCTACCTCGGCCAGATGGGTGGGGCCGGCGGCAGCCATGCCGGCCTCCAGCGCCTCAGCCGGCAACGGCAAACAGCGCCGCTGCAGCGCGCCCGGTGGCAAGCGTGATCGGCGCCATCGCCAACATTCCAGCCGGCGAGCAGAACAGCGCCGCTCCGAGAATCATCAGCCCGTTGGCGCGGCCGCCATCGGAGCGCAGGCCCACCAGATCCTCATCAAAATACATGACCTTGACGAGCCGGAGGTAATAATAAGCGGCAATGACCGAAGTGATGAACCCGACGATCGCCAGCCCCAGCAAGCCGGCATCGATTGCTGCCTGAAACACCGCCAGCTTGGGCCAGAAGCCCAGCAGCGGCGGAATACCGGCGAGCGAGAACATGAATATCGCCAGCGCCAGCGCGAGGCGCGGCTGCGAGCGCGACAGGCCGGCAAAATCCGCCAGCGCCTCGACCGGCAGCCCTTCCTTGGTGCGAAGCTGCAACACCACCAGAAAAGTGCCCAAAGTCATCGCCACATAGACCGCCATGTAGAAGAGCAACGCCTCGATACCGGCCGGCGTGGCGGCGGCAAGGCCCACCAGCGCAAAGCCGATATTGGCGATGGAAGAATAAGCCAGCAGCCGCTTGATGTTGGATTGCGCGATGGCGGCCACCGCGCCGAGCCCCATGGAGCCGACCGAAAGCGCCATCACGATCTGTTGCCAATCGAACACCGCCGGGCCGAAGCCGCCGACCAGCACCCGCACAAGAAGGCCGATGGCGGCCACTTTGGGGGCGGCCGAGAAGAACGCGGCCACCGGGGTGGGGGCGCCTTCATATACATCCGGCGTCCACATATGGAACGGCACCGCCGAGATCTTGAAGGCCAGCCCGGCGATGATGAACACCAGCCCGAACACCAGCCCGAGCGAACTGGCGCCATTTGCCAGCGCCAGCGCGATGCCGGAGAAATTGGTGGTGCCGGCAAAGCCGTAGATAAGCGTGATACCGTAGAGCAGGATGCCGCTGGCCAGTGCGCCAAGCACGAAATATTTGAGCCCGGCTTCCGCTGACTTGCCTTCGTTGCGGTGGAAGGCGGCCAGCACATAAGCGGCGAGCGACTGCATCTCGAGGCCGATATAGAGCGAGAGCATGTCGGCCGCGCTCACCATCATGCACATGCCGAGCGAGGCGAGCGCGATGAGCACCGGATATTCAAAGCGCTGCACCTTGGCCTGCTCAAGCCAGGGCAGCGCCAGCAGCATGGACGCCGCTGCCGAGCCAAGGATCAACACTTTCAGAAAGCTCGAAAACCCGTCCGCCACATAAAGCCCGTTGAAGGCGAAGCGGGTGACATCGGCTGGCGCATAGACAAGCGTCAGCCCGGCCAGCAGCAGCACCAGCACGCCGGCGATGGAAACCCCGCGCGCGGTCAGCCTGTCTCCCGGATCGGCAGCGCCGCCCCCGAAGGTGCCGAGCATCAGCAGGAACAGGCTGCCGCCGGTGAGCACAAGCTCGGGCGCGGCCACCAGAATGGATGCCAAGGTCGAATGCATCAGTGGGAACCCTCGGCGCCCGCCGCCAGATGCCGCGCCGCGCGGCCGGATGGCACGCTGGCAGGCAGCAGCGCCGGCGCCACCGTGGCAATGGTCGGAACCGTGGCGAGCCGGGTTCCATCAAGTCGCTCTACAATGGCGGCTATCGCCGGCTTCATCGGCGCCTGGAAACTGGCCGGGTAAATGCCCATCCAGAGCACCGCGGCCGCCACTGGCACCAGTATCGCCGCTTCGCGCGCGTTCAGATCGGGCATCGTGCGTGCATCTTCGCCCGCCGCCGCGCCAAATGCCACCCGGCGGTACAGCCAGAGCATATAGGCAGCGCCGAGGATGATGCCGGTGGTCATCACGAAAGTGGCGATGGTCGAGGTCTGGTAGAGCCCCAGCAGCACCAGAAACTCGGCCACAAAGCCCGAAGTTGCCGTCAGGCCGACGCTCGCCATGGTGAAGAACAGAAGCAAGAGCGCATAGCGCGGCATGGTATCGGCACGCCCGCCGTAGCGCGCGATCTCGCGGGTGTGCAGCCGGTCGTAAATCACCCCCACGCACAGGAACAGCGCGCCAGAGACAAGCCCGTGGCTGAGCATCATCAGCATGGAGCCTTCGATCCCCTGCCCGTTCAGCGCGAACAGCCCGGCGGTGACAAACGCCATGTGCGCCACGCTCGAATAAGCGATCAGCTTCTTCATATCATCCTGCACCAGCGCTACCAGGCTGGTGTAGACCACCGCCACCATCGACAGGCCGAACACCAGCCAGATCAACTGCGCGGACGCATCGGGGAACATGGGCAGCGAAAAGCGCACGAACCCATAGCCGCCCAGCTTCAGCAGCACGCCGGCAAGGATCACAGAGCCGGCGGTGGGCGCCTCCACATGCGCATCGGGCAGCCAGGTGTGGACAGGCCACATCGGCATCTTCACCGCAAAGCTCGCGAAAAACGCCAGGAACAGCCAGAATTGCGCTTCCGCCGGCCAGTCATAAGCGGTGAGCACACCGATATCGGTGGAGCCGGTCTGGCCGATCATCCACAGCATGCCCACCAGCATCAGCACCGAGCCGAGCAGCGTGTAGAGGAAGAATTTGTAGCTGGCATAGATGCGCCGCTTGCCGCCCCAGATGCCGATGATGAGGAACATCGGGATAAGCCCGGCTTCGAAAAACAGGTAGAAAAGCAGCATGTCGCGCGACGCAAAGGTGCCGATCATCAGCGATTCCATGGCCAGAAACGCCGCCAGATATTCGGGCACCCGGGTCTTTACACTCTCCCAACCGGCCAGAATGCAGAGCGGCATCAGGAAAACCGAGAGCAGGATGAGCATGAGCGCAATGCCATCGATGCCCAGATGCCACTCCAGCCACGGCCCGAAGGGCGCGCTCCGCTCGATGAACTGGAACCCGGGCGCATCGGTCACATAGGCCTGCCACAGCAGCAGGCCGAGGCCGAACTCGATGAGCGTGGTGGCAAGCGCCACTACCCTCGCCCGGCCGGCGCGCGCTGCCTCCGCGCCCGGCAGGGTGAGCAGCACCAGCGCCGCCACGATGGGCAGCAGGATCATGGTGCTGAGGATCGGCCAGCCCATCAGCGGCCACCCATGCCGGCGAGTGCTGCCGGCACGAACATCGCCACGGCCACTGCAAGGCCCACCAGCATCACCAGCGCATAGGCATAAAGCTGGCCGGACTGGAACCGCCGCGCCGCCAGCGCGCCACCGGCAATAACCGCCGCCGCCCCGTCTGGCCCAAGCGCATCAATGGTCTTCTGGTCACCGCGCACCCAGAACAGCCGCCCCAGCGCCTGCGATGGCCGCACGAAAATCGCATCATACAGCCGGTCGAAATACCATTTCTCGGACAGGAACCGGTATAGCGCCGGCACCGACGCCACGACCGCCGCCGGCAGGCCGGGCCGCGCGATATAGGCCAGATAGGCGCCCGCCAAGCCTGTTACGAACGCGAGGCTGGGCGCCCACACCACCCAGGCCGGCACATGGTGCATGGCCTCCATAAGCGGCACATCGAAGGCGATGGCGCCGCGCCAGAAGCCGGGGCCACCTTCGGCGCCCACAAAGCCTTCGTGGAACAGCCAGCCTGCGCCGAGTGCGCCGATGCCCAGCAGCACCAGCGGCAAGGTCATCGTCCAGGGGCTTTCGTGCGGGTGATAGCCGCCGGTCGGATCGGCGTGGTCGTGGTCGTGGTCAAGGTCATGCCCATGCTCATGGAGCGCATGGGCGATATGTTCGGAGGCGCCCCAGCGCGGGGTGCCGAAGAAAGTGAGGAACACCAGCCGCCACGAATAGAAGCTGGTCATCAAAGCCACCAGCGCGCCTGTAAAAAACGCTGCCTGGCCGTAGCCGGTGCCGCTGGCAAAGGCGGCTTCCAGGATCGCATCCTTGGAATAATAGCCGGCGGTGAAGAAGAAGCCGGTAAGCGCCAGCGTGCCGATGGTCATCATCCAGAAGGTGAGCGGGATGGCTTTCCGCAAGCCCCCATAGAAGCGCATGTCCTGCTCATGGTGCATGGCATGGATGACCGAGCCGGCGCCGAGGAACAGCAGCGCCTTGAAAAAGGCATGGGTGAACAGGTGGAACATCGCAGCACCATAAGCACCCGAGCCGGCGGCGAAGAACATGTATCCCAGCTGCGAACAGGTGGAATAGGCGATCACCCGCTTGATATCGGTCTGCACCAGCGCCACGGAAGCCGCGAACAGCGCGGTGGCAGCGCCCACGAGGGTCACCACCATCAGCGCGGTCGCGCTCGCCTCGAACATCGGCGACAGGCGGCAGACCATGAACACGCCTGCAGTCACCATGGTGGCCGCATGGATGAGCGCCGACACCGGAGTTGGCCCCTCCATCGCATCGGGCAGCCATGTGTGCAGGCCCAATTGCGCGGATTTGCCCATCGCCCCCACAAACAGCAGCAGGCACAGGCAGGTCATCACATCGACGCTCCCGCCGAGGAAGGAGAAGCGCGCGCCCTCCACTGCCGGAACTGCCGCGTTGATCGCGTCGAGCGAGACGGTGCCGAACACCATGAAAGTGGCGAAAATGCCGAGCGAAAAGCCGAAATCCCCCACCCGGTTGACCACAAAGGCCTTGATCGCGGCCGCATTGGCCGAAGGCTTGTGGTACCAGAAGCCGATCAGCAGATAGGAGGCGAGGCCCACCCCCTCCCAGCCGAAGAACATCTGGACGAGGTTATCGGCGGTCACCAGCATCAACATCGCGAAGGTGAACAGAGACAGATAGGCGAAGAAGCGCGGCTGCGACGGATCCTCCTCCATATAGCCCCAGCTGTAGAGGTGGACGAGTGCCGAGACGCTGGTGACGACGACCAGCATGACTGCGGTCAGCGTGTCCAGCTTAAGCGCCCAATCGACCGAGAGATCGCCAGAGCGGAGCCATTCCAGCACCACCACGGTGGATGGCTCCGCCCCGCCGAGCCAGAAGTCGGTGAAGATGACCCAGGCCAGCACAGCGGAGGCAAACAGCGCACCCGTGGTGACCAGCTTTGCCGCCGGCGCGCCGATGATGCGGCCGCCAAGGCCGGCAACCAGCGCTGCCACCAGCGGCAGGAACACGAGGAGCTGGATCAACGCGCTCAGCCCTTCATCATGCCGGCATCGTCAACCGCGATAGTGCCCCGGTTGCGGAAATAGATGACCAATATGGCAAGCCCGATTGCCGCCTCGCCGGCCGCAACGGTGAGCACCAGCATGGCGAAAATCTGGCCGTGCACCTGGCCGAGATGCGCTGCAAAGGCCACAAAATTGATGTTCACCGCCAGCAGGATAAGCTCGATCGACATCAGGATGATGATGACGTTCTTCCGGTTGAGGAAGATGCCGAGCACGCCCAGCACGAACACGGCCGCCGATACGGTGAGATAATGGGTAAGCCCGATCATCGACGCTTTGCCCCGTCTTCCGGAAGCAGCGACACACCTGCACCCAGCGCCGGCCGTGCAGCGCTGGTGGCCAGCTCCGGCGTGCGCGCCACCTGCGCGCCGATATCCTGCCGCCGCGTGCCCTCGCGCGCCCGGTGGGTGAGCACGATGGCGCCGATCATCGCGGTGAGCAGGATGATCCCGGCTGCCTGAAACACGAACAGATAATCGGTATAGAGCACAGCACCGATCGACTGGGTGTTGCTCATCCCCGCCGGCGCCGGCACCGGCAGTGCTGACATGACAACGCCGGGTGCCGGCTGCCAGCCGCCCACCGCCAGCACCATCTCGGCCAGGATAACCAGCGATACCAGCGCGCCCAATGGCAGATTGGCCATGAAGCCCTTTCGCAACGTCGCGAAATCGATGTCGAGCATCATCACCACGAACAGGAACAGCACCGCGACCGCGCCGACATAGACAATGACCAGCAGCATCGCCAGAAACTCGGCTCCGAGCAGGATGAACAGCCCGGCTGCGTTGAAGAAGCACACGATCAGCCAGAGCACCGAATGCACCGGGTTGCGCGCCGTGATCACCAGCACGCTTGAGGTGATGAGCACCGAGGCGAACAGATAGAAGGAAAAGACCGCAACGCTCATCCGCTCAGCGCCACTTCGCATCGGCAGCGAGGTTGGAGGCGATTGCGCGCTCCCATTTCTCGCCGTTGGCGAGCAGCTTGTCCTTGTCGTAGATCAGCTCTTCGCGGGTTTCGGTCGCGAACTCGAAATTCGGGCCTTCCACGATGGCATCCACCGGGCAGGCCTCCTGGCACAGGCCGCAATAGATGCACTTGGTCATGTCGATGTCGTAGCGCGTGGTGCGGCGCGAGCCATCTTCGCGCGGCTCCGCCTCGATGGTGATCGCCTGTGCCGGGCACACCGCTTCGCACAGCTTGCAGGCGATGCACCGCTCCTCGCCATTGGGGTAGCGGCGGAGCGCATGTTCCCCCCGGAAACGAGGGGAGATCGGGCCTTTTTCATGCGGGTAGTTGAGCGTGACCTTGGGCCGGAAGAAATAGCGCAGCGTAAGCGCCATCCCCGAGATGAACTCGAGCAATAGCAATGACTTGGCGGAGCGGAACAGGCTGCTCACATCACCCTCCCCGGCGCGGCCGCAAAATGATCGGTGAAGAACATCAGCCAGCCCGAAACCACTACCACCCAGGCGAGCGACAGCGGCAGGAACACCTTCCACCCCAGCCGCATGAGCTGGTCATAGCGGTAGCGCGGCACGCTGGCCTTCACCCAGGCGAAGATGAAGAACATCAGCGCCATCTTGAGCAGCATCCACACAAAGCCCGGCACCAGATAGAGCGGCGCGAGCTCGAGCGGCGGCAGCCAGCCGCCGAGGAACAGCACCGGAATGAGCGCGCACATGAACAGGATGTTGGCATATTCGCCGAGGAAAAAGAGCGCGAAGCTCATCGAGCTATATTCCACCTGATAGCCGGCCACGAGCTCCGACTCCGATTCCGGCAGGTCGAACGGCGGCCGGTTGGTCTCGGCGAGCGCAGTGATGAAGAACATGATCGAAAGCGGGAACATCAATGGGTTAAAGGCATTGCCGCTCAATATCCCCAGCACATTGCCCTTTTGCGCCATCACGATGTCGGACAGGTTGAGCGACTGGGCATAGAGCATGACCGCGACCAGGATGAAGCCCATCGACACTTCATAGCTGACCATCTGCGCGGCTGACCGCAGCCCGCCCAGAAACGGATATTTGGAGTTGGACGCCCAGCCCGACATGATAATCCCGTAAACGCCCATCGAGCTGACCGCGAACACATAGAGCAGACCCACGTTGAGATCGGCCAGCACCAGCCCGGCATCGAACGGCATCACCGCCCAGATGGCGAGCGCCAGCACGAAGCTGATCATCGGCGCGAGCAGGAACACTTCGCGGCTGGCGCCGGCGGGGATGATGGTTTCCTTCAGGAACAGCTTGGCGGCATCGGCAAAGGTCTGCAGCAGCCCGAACGGCCCCACCACATTGGGCCCGCGCCGCATTTGCATCGCGGCCCAGATCTTGCGGTCGGCATATACCGCCATCGCCACGCCCACCATCACCGGCAGGATGATGGCGAGGATGAGCACCAGATTGGCAACAAACCAGCCCGGCCCATCGCCCAAATTGCCCTGAAACCAGCCGGTGAAGGTCATTCGGCCGCCTCCAGCGCCGGCTGGCCGATGATCTGCTCCACACATTCGGCCATGGTGGCACTGGCGCGCGCCACAGGGTTGCTGGTGTAATAATGCGGCATGGCAAGCGCGAGCGGACCGGCCGGAGCCGCCGCCTTTGCAGCCGCCAGCGCAGGCTCGGATGCCGCCAGCCCCGGCGCTGCCAGATGCGGCCACTCCGCAGCAATCCGCGCCCTGAGCGCGGGCAGATCGTCATAAGGCAGGGCTGCACCCAATACCGAGGATAGCGCCCGCAAAATCGTCCAGTCCTCGCGTGCGTCACCGGGCGGGAATATTGCCCTGAGCGCACGCTGCACCCGCCCTTCCATATTCACCCAGGTGCCGGGCTTTTCGGTGTAGGCGGCGGCCGGCAGGATGACATCGGCATGGCGCACACCAGCATCGCCGTGGGTGCCGATGTAAACCGTGAAGGCGCCGGAAAGCGCTGCAGTATCAAGCTCGTCTGCACCCAGCAGGAATACGGCCTTCAGAGCGGCTGAAGCTGCATCATCGAGCACCGCCTGCACGCCGCCGGCGCTCGTCAGCCCCAGATCCATACCGCCCACGCGGGCGGCTGCGGTATGGAGCAGGTTCCAGCCGTTCCAGCCGGGCTTTACCACGCCCACATCGCGCGCCAGCGCCTGCGCCGCCTCCCACACACCGGGGCTTTGCAGCGCACCCATGCCGAGGATGATCGCCGGCCGTTCAGCGGCCTTCAGTGCCGACAGCACGGCCTTGGGCAGCTTGGCCAGCACGGCGGCGTCGTTTCCGAGCCATTCCACCGGATAGGTCAGGTCGGTTTCAGGCCCGATGCCAAAGGCCTTGGCCTGCCCGCGCTTTACCGCCTTCCTCAGCCGCACATTGGCGAGCGGCGCTTCCCGGCGCGGGTCGGTGCCGATCAGCAGCACCACGTCCGCCGTTTCCAGCCCGGCGAGCGTTGTGCCCAGCAGATAATCCCCGCGCGAGGCCGGCTCCATGAGCGCCCCGTCCTGCCGGCACTCGATCCGGCTGCTGCCCAGCGATGCGAGCAGGTCTTTCAGCGCAACCATCTCCTCGACAGCGGCAAGATCGCCCACCAGCCCGGCAACGGCGCTGCCCGGCACGCCTGCCAGCCCGGCCTTGATGGCGGCGAAGGCCTGTTGCCAGTTGGCGCGGCTCAGCTTGCCGTCCACCCGCACCCAGGGGCTGTCCAGCCGCCGCTCGCGAAGCCCGTCATGGGCAAAGCGGCCCTTGTCGGCCAGCCACTCCTCGTTCACGTCGTCGTTTATGCGCGGGGTCACCCGCATTACCGCCGGCCCACGGCTGCCGATCACGATGTTGGAGCCGACAGCGTCCATTACATCGATGCCGTCCGACCGCTTCAATTCCCAGGGCCGCGCCTGAAAGGCATAGGGCTTGGAGGTGAGCGCGCCCACGGGGCAGAGATCGATGATGTTGCCGGAGACTTCGGACGTGATCGCCTTCTCCAGATAGGAGGTGATCTGCATCGATTCGCCGCGCCCCACCGCGCCGATTTCCTCGACGCCGGCAATCTCTTCGGCAAAGCGCACGCAGCGGGTGCAGTGGATGCACCGGGTCATCACCGTTTTAACCAGCGGGCCCATGAACTTCTCGGTGACCGCGCGCTTGTTCTCCTCATAGCGCGAGCCGCCGCGCCCATAGGCCAGCGCCTGGTCCTGCAGGTCGCACTCCCCGCCCTGGTCGCAGATCGGGCAATCGAGCGGGTGGTTGATGAGCAGGAACTCCATCACCCCCTCGCGGGCCTTCTTCACCTTGGCCGAGCGGGTGAACACCACCTGCCCGTCGGCGGCCGGCATGGCGCAGCTGGCGACCGGCTTGGGGGCCTTTTCCATTTCCACCAGGCACATGCGGCAATTGCCGGCGATGCTCAGCCGCTCATGGTAGCAAAAGCGCGGAATCTCGGCACCGGCAGCTTCGCACGCCTGCAGAACCGTGGCGCCGGCAGGCACCTCCACTTCGATTCCGTCTACGCTGAGCTTGGGCATTACTCACTTTCAATACGCTTGCCGCCCGGCAGCCGGGCCAGACGCTCGGCGCCGGCTATAACGAGCGTGGCAGCCAAGGGGAAGGCCGGACGGCGCTGCGCTTGCGAAGCAATCCACCAGCCGCCATGGACAGTAGATGCCCAAGACAGTCCATATCATCGGCGGCGGCCTCGCCGGTTCGGAAGCCGCCTGGCAGCTCGCCCGCGCCGGCGTGCCCTGCGTCCTCCACGAAATGCGCGGGCCTTACGGTACCGACGCCCATCATACCGACCGGCTCGCGGAGCTGGTCTGTTCCAACAGCTTCCGCTCGGATGATCCGGCTAATAACGCCGTCGGCCTCCTGCACGCCGAAATGCGCAGCATGGACAGCCTGATCATGGCCGCCGCCGATGCAGCGAGGGTGCCCGCCGGATCGGCGCTGGCGGTGGACCGCGATGAATTCGCCGGCCGGGTGAGCGCGGCCCTTGAGGCAGAGCCGCTGGTGACCATCGTGCGCGAACGCATAGAGGCGCTGCCACCGGCGGAGTGGGACAGCGTGATCATCGCCACCGGCCCGCTGACAGCAGCGCCTCTGGCAGAGGCGATCCGCGACTTCACCGGCGAGGATGCGCTGGCCTTTTTCGATGCGATTGCGCCGGTCATCCACCGCGATTCAGTTGATATGGACATCGCCTGGGCGCAGTCGCGCTGGGACCGACCCAACGAGCATGGCGACACCAAGGATTATCTGAACTGCCCGATGGACCGGGACCAGTATAACGCCTTCATCGATGCCATGCTGGCGGCCGAGAAAACCAGCTTCAAGGAGTGGGAGGCCAGCACGCCTTATTTCGATGGCTGCATGCCGATAGAGGTGATGGCGGAGCGCGGACGCAATACGCCGCGCTTCGGGCCGATGAAGCCGGTTGGCCTCACCAACCCCGCCACCGGCCGCCGGGCCTTTGCCGTGGTGCAGCTGCGGCAGGACAATACGCTGGGCAGCCTGTGGAACATGGTGGGCTTCCAGACCAAGATGAAACACGCCGAGCAGGTGCGGGTGTTCCGCATGATTCCGGGGCTGGAAAAGGCGGAATTCGCCCGGCTGGGGGGCCTGCACCGCAACACCTTCATCAAATCACCTGCGCTGCTCGATTCCACGCTCCGGCTGAAGGCAGACCCTCGGCTGCGCTTTGCAGGCCAGATCACCGGGTGCGAGGGCTATGTCGAATCGGCGGCCATCGGGCTTGTGGCAGCGCGTTTTGCGGCCGCGGAACGGAGGGGCGCACCGCTGGCCCCGCCGCCCGCCACCACCGCCATCGGTGCGCTGCTCGCCCATATCACCGGCGGCGCCGAGGCGAAGCATTTTCAGCCGATGAACGTGAACTTCGGCCTGTTCCCGCCGCTGGTGCCACCGCCGCTCAGCAAGGACCAGCGCAAGCCCGCGCTGGTTGCCCGCGCGCGTGCCGATCTCGAAGGATGGCTGGCGGCATGAGCGGCTTGCTGCAGCCGCTGCTGGAAAACGCCCATATCCTGCTCCGCCCTCTCGAAGCGGCAGACTTTGACACGCTCTATGCAATCGCCGCCGATCCGCTGCTCTGGGAACAGCACCCGGCGCACGACCGCTGGCAGCAGCCGGTCTTCGAGCGCTTTTTTGCCGATGCAATTGCCAGCGGCGGCGCGCTGGTGGCGATAGAGCCGGGCACTGGCGCGATGGTGGGCAGTTCGCGCTACGATACCGGCCGTGTTTTACCGGGCGAAGTGGAGATCGGCTGGACGTTCATAGCCCGCAGCCATTGGGGCAGCATGGTTAACCGGAACATGAAGGCGCTCATGCTGGGCCATGCCCTCCGGCATTTCGAGCGCGTGGTGTTGCTGGTCGGCGAGCATAACATCCGGTCGCGGCGCGCGGTGGAGAAAATCGGCGGCGTGCTGACCGAGCGCCGCCATGTGATAGAAATGGCCGGCAAGCAGATGAACCATGTGATTTATGCCATTGATAGGCCGGGATTTGCAGCTGGACCGTTGCCGCGCTGGCTGGAATGAGCAGCGGCCATACACGCCCTGACTATGCACATCTTGGCTTGGCGATCACCGCGTAGTGTATGCCGCAACGACCTTATTGCCGCCCGTGAGAAGCAGCCCGCACTGAATGTCGGCCACAATGACTTGAATAGGATTCGTTACCTCCAGCGGGCTGGAAATCGTGGCCTCCATCAAATTGGTTCCTTCCGCATAAAACGGCCACTTGGGCTGGACAACAAAGGCAACCTTGCCTGATGTCTTGATTGCCTGGGCTTCCGGGATGCTCATGGGCAGGGTTCCAAGCAAGGCGTCAGCACCTGGCATCTGGTCGATAAAAAGTTTTTCATTGTAGTTACCCTGCTCGCCCTCAAAGATCGCTTGATCGAGCCGGCGAACCTTGGTGACCGTCGCCTTCGCGCCAAAGGCGTTTGACGCGACATAGGTTCCGGTCGGGGTTTCGCTCTCGAAGACGACTACCTCGCGGTTGCCGAGCGACGAATATTTGACCTTCTCGTAATACTTGGAGCCGTAACCGAAGACATAACTATAGTCAGTATTGACGTTTCGCAACGCGTAGGCCTGAACTTTCAAGACTCCGGTATCGGCATCATAATTAACGAACTTGGAACTGAATATTGCGGGAATGATAACTGTCTCGGGCATCGTGCCGCGAGCAACGGCTACCCGCGCTTCAAAAGCGGCTGTGGTTTCATACTCACCTTTGGTAGTCGGTAAGGCTTTGAGTGTGCTGACAACCGAACTGAACGAGTTTTGTACAACGATTTGGTCAACATATGCGTCGCAGGTTTGCGCCTCGGCTGCGATGGGAAAATGCAGAATGGCCGCTGCCAAATACCTATAGATCTTCACCGGTATCCCCCTTGGATGCCCTTGTAAGCTGTCAGGATTCAAGTTTGCAGCCAAGCACTTAATTCGGCAGCGAACCCTTTTCCGATTGCGCCGAAGTTTGTGAGAGCGGCGGTTGGATCGGCGCGAACATCAATGCGTCACTCGCCTCCCAGATGCTTCAGAACTCTTGCGTCCAGCAAGGTGAAACAGACCGCTAATCTTCTCTCTCGACACATTTGCACGCCGGTGCCGGCGCCTTGCGCTTGACTGCGGTTGTCTCGAATTCGGGGCGGGCCAGCCTGCCATCCCCGTTGCGGTCCGCCAGCCGGAACTTGCGCGCCGTGGCCGCGGCATATTCCTCGAACGATAGCTTGCCGTCGTTGTTCAGATCGAGCTTTGCATATGCCTTGCGGCGGCTGGCCAGATATTCCTCGCGGCTTATGCCTTCATCCTTGTCGCGGTCATAGCGGTTGAACCGCCGCGCCTCGCGCTGTTCGGGCGAAATGGCGGCACGCGGAGCGCGGGTGGCCGGCGGCAGCCCTTCG
>JBBQIP010000059.1:0-13732 GCA_038325045.1 Sphingomonadales bacterium | reverse complement strand
GGAACGGTTTTGCTCTCGCGGCGGCCCAGAACCAGATCGAGATCGGTGCCCGACGGCAGGGCGGCCGGGTTTGCAGCGCCGCGAACCAGCGCCTCCACTGCCCGCACATCATCAGCGCTCACCCCCGCCCGGCGCAGCGTTTCGGCGAAGCCGCGGCCCGAGCGCAGCTTGGCGGTCACCTCGATGCGCGGTCGCTCGGGAATTTCTGCCAGCGGGATAACCCGGGCCGGATCGGGAAGCGCGCGGGCGCCGGTGGTGCCGCCATAGGCCAGTGGCGCGATGGTTTGCGGTGCCATTGCTTCGCGCTGCCCGGCGGTGAGCGGCTCCCCGCCGGGTTCCGGAATAGACGGGATGCGCACCGCGAGCGCCGAAGCGACACCGCACAGCAAGGTGCAGGCTGCAAGGCCTGTCCACCAGCGTCGGCTGCCGATTTCGCTGCCCAGGTCTGTAGAAAGATCGGAGCCGATACCGATGCCGGCGGCTGCGGCCCGCCACTGGCCCAGCCGCTCGAGACCGAGCTTCCGCCCCGGCCAGCGCGATGGCAGGTTGACCGAGCCGGTGGAACCGGCAGCAGCGCCCTGCAGCAGCGGCTGATACAAAACGACCCCCCCTTTGGTCGTGGGATGACACTGGATTCCTTGAGTCAATTGGCTGGCTGTGTCAATGCTGCAACGGGCTGGCGGCAAAATGGATGCGATGGGGCGAGCGTCTTTGAACGGTCACTTGCGTTAACGGCAGGGGCGTGCGACCTTCCACTTCAGCGAAATGGTAACCCCAAGGATGTGATGCGCCGCCTGGCACCTATCCTCGCAAAATCCACCTTCCCGGCCCGTAGCCGTTCCCGTTTCTTCTGCCCTGCCATAAGCTTGGCCGCTTCTGCACGCCTGTGCGGCTGTGCCGCCTTGCGCCCGCCTGACCCCATGATCAGATTGCTCGGGTGAAAGCGGCGCCCGCCCCCCTACCGCTGCGCCGCCCCGGCAACAGCAGGTCCATGGGCAATTCGGGTGGCAGCCACATCACCGCTGTGCTTGGCCCCACCAACACCGGCAAGACCTACCTCGCTGTGGAGCGCATGTGCGGCCATTCTTCGGGGATGATCGGCTTTCCGCTGCGCCTGCTGGCGCGCGAGGTTTATGACCGGGTGGTGGCGCTGAAGGGCGCGGCCCAGGTGGCGCTTATCACCGGCGAGGAAAAGATCGTGCCGCCGGATGCGCGCTATTTCCTCTGCACGATCGAGGCGATGCCGACCGACCGGGAAGTGGCCTTTGTGGCCATAGACGAGGCGCAATTGGGTGCCGACCCCGAGCGTGGGCATGTGTTCACCAGCCGGCTGCTGCAGTGCCGGGGCTGGGCCGAAACCATGATATTGGGCGCCGAGACGCTGAAGCCGCTTATCCGCAAGCTGCTTCCGGACGCCGAGATCGTGACCCGGCCGCGCTTTTCCACGCTCAGCTATGCCGGATCCAGAAAGCTGTCGCGGTTGCCGCGCCGCTCGGCCATCGTCGCTTTCACTGCGTCCGATGTCTATGCACTGGCCGAAATGCTGCGCCGCCAGAAGGGCGGAGCGGCGGTGGTTATGGGCAGCCTTTCGCCAGCCACCCGCAACGCCCAGGTGGCGATGTACCAGTCCGGCGAGGTGGATTATCTGGTGGCCACCGACGCGATCGGCATGGGGCTGAACATGGATATCGCCCATGTTGCTTTCGCCAGCCTTTCCAAATTCGATGGTCGCCGCCACCGCCGGCTGACCTTGGCCGAAATGGCGCAGATCGCCGGCCGCGCCGGGCGGTACCAGAAGGATGGCAGCTTCGGCACCGTTCAGCTGGGCACGGCCGAAGCAGCCGCCTTCACGCCGGAAGAGATAGAAGGGCTGGAGGAGCACCGGTTCGAGCCGCTTTCGCAGCTGGTGTGGCGCAGCACGGAGCTTGATTTCGGCTCCACCGCGCGGTTGATCGCATCGCTCGATGCGCGGCCGCCGCGCCCGGAGCTGGTGCGCGGCGATGATGCGATAGACCTTTCGGTATTGAAGCAGCTGGCCGGTGAGCCTTGGGTGATGGAGCGCGCGCATGGCCCGCGCGGCGTGGCCCGGCTCTGGGCCGCGTGCGGGTTGCCCGATTACCGCAAGACCGGGCCGGAACAGCATGGCCGGCTGGTGGCGCGGGTTTTCCGGCACCTGTCGGAAGGGGATGGGCGGCTGCCGGAAGCATGGATCGGATCGGAGCTGGCGCACCTCGATAGGGTAACCGGCGATGTGGAGACGATTGCCGACCGGATCGCGGCAGCGCGGACCTGGACCTATATCGCCCACCGGTCCGACTGGTTGGCCGAGCCGGCGCATTGGGCCGAGCGGTCGCGGCTGGTCGAGGGCCGGCTATCGGACGCACTGCACCAGGCGCTCACCCAGCGCTTTGTGGACCGGCGCACCGCGGTGCTGCTGCAAGGGCTGAAGGCGCGCGGTGCCGATCTGCAGGTGGAACTGGACCCCGACGGCGCGGTGGCGGTGGAGGGCGAGATCATCGGCCGGCTGGATGGCTTTCACTTTACCGCCGATCCGTTGGCGCGCGCTGGCGAACAGCGGCTGCTGCTGGCGGCCGCCGAACGCCACCTCGGCAAGCTGTTTGCCAGCCGCGCCGGCGAACTTGCCAGTGCGGGTGATGAAGATTTCGCGCTGGAATTTGCCGGCGAAATGCCGCCCCGCCTGCTTTGGAAGGGTGCCCGTGTGGCGGCGCTGGGACGGGGCCGGGATGCCTTGAGCCCGAAGGTCAGGCTCGACCGGGCGCTGGGCAGCCTTGCCGCCGCCGACCGCACCCGGGTGCAGGCCCGGCTGGAGGGCTGGCTTGAAGGGGCGATGGCGCGCGCACTGGGGCCGCTGGTGCGGCTGCGCGCGGCGGCGGACGGGCTTTCGCCTGCTGCCCGGGGCCTGGTGGTGAGGCTGGTGGAAACGCTTGGTGTGCTGCCAAGGGCGCAGGCCGAGGACCAGCTGGCGGCGCTGGCGCGGAGCGACCGGCAGCGGCTGGCAGGGGCCGGTGCGCGGCTTGGGGTCACCCATGTGTTCCTGCCGCCGTTGCTGCGGCCCGAGCCTACCCGCTGGCGGCTGGCGCTTTGGGCGATCTGGGCGGATGTAAGTGCCTTGCCGCCGCTGCCGGCGCCGGGCCGGGTGAGCCTGGCGGTGGAGGAGGGCTGGCCACAGGGCTTTGTGGAGACCGCCGGCTTCTGGCGGATCGGCGCCGAGGCGGTTCGTATCGATATCGTCGACCGGCTGGCGCGGAGCATTCACGGCCAGCGCGAAGGCCGGGCGCCGTTCATCCCCGATCCGCACTGGGCGGCTTCGGCCGGCCTGTCCCATGATGGGCTGGCGCGGCTGCTGCGCGCGCTCGGCTACCGGCCGCAGCTGGTGGATGGAACACGGCATTTCGCATGGCGCGGGCAGCGCCGGCTTCCCCGCGAGCACGAGCCGCGGGGCAATAGCGAGATCGACGCCGCACGGGCAGCCAGGGCCCGCGCGCCGTCGCCGTTCAGCATTCTGGCAGATGTGCGGTTTGGCGAGGGCGAACGCCCGGCGTTCAGCCGGCATCGGACAAGGTAGAAAGGCAGGCTCGATTTGGTTTACGGTGCAGCGCTGAGGCTCGATAAATGGCTCTGGTTCGCAAGACTGGCCAAATCACGAAGTCGAGCCCGTGACCTGTGCGAAAGCCGACGCCTGCGAATTGAGGGACGGGTTGTAGAGCGGGCCTCGGCACTGGTGCGCGTGGGGCAGGTGCTGAGCTTTCCCGATGAGGATGAGGTGGTGGTGGTCCGGGTGGAAGGGCTGTCGGACCGGCGCGGGCCTTACTGCGAAGCCCGGCTGCTCTACACCGACCTGGGAGCCGATCTTGCGCCGGTTATTGCCGGCCCTTCTGCGGCTATGTGCCAACAGCCATTGACGAGCGCAGCAGCAGCGTTCTAGCAGCAGGCGCGGTTTGGCTGCGCCAAGCGACGCGGGCCTGCCGGCTGCGCATCGCGAAGTGGCCGGCTGTTCATCTGTAGCGGTTTGCCTTTCAGGGGAAGTTCTCATGGCCTATGTCGTCACCGACGCCTGCATCAAGTGCAAATACATGGATTGCGTCGAGGTCTGCCCGGTTGATTGCTTTTATGAAGGGGAGACGATGGTTGTCATCAACCCCAATGAATGCATCGATTGCGGCGTGTGTGAGCCGGAGTGCCCGGCAGAGGCGATTCTGCCCGACACCGAGGGCGGCCTTGAGAAGTGGCTGGAACTGAACGCCACCTATTCGGCGAAATGGCCCAATATTACCGTAAAGGGTGAAACCCCCGACGATGCCGATTCGCACAAGGGCGAAGAAGGCAAGTTTGAGAAATACTTCACGCCGGATGCCGGCGGCGGCAGCTGATCCGCCCCGGGGGTTCTCGGTTAACCTCTTGAATAGTCAGAGATTATCAGGCCTTGAGAAGGTGTGGACGGGTTTCGTGCCGGTGGCCTTTCAAGCAATAAGTGGAAATGTGGCAGTTTTCCTGCTATTACCGGGATGTGATGGAAGGTTGCTCCGTCGCAATCCACTGGCCTGCTCCGGGTTCCGTCGGGATCCCGGGTTAGGCTCGAACGTAAGCTAGGCCAAACGCCCGCCGCCGGAGCACGAGACCGGACACTCCTGTTGCATTGCCATGCTGCGCCAAATTCAGGCAGCAGCGGGATGCGGGGACTGTTCCCTCCGCCCGTCGAATGGTCAAGGCCGGCGCTGCGGCGTCAGCACAAGGAACGGACCTTTATGGCAATTGCCAAGCCCCTCGCCTTCGAAGTTGGTGATTATGTAGTTTACCCAAAGCATGGGGTAGGGCGGGTCGTCGAGCTGCAGCGCTCCGAAATCGCCGGCACCGTGTTGGAGCTGTTTGTGCTTCGGTTCGAGAAAGAGCGGATGACGCTTCGGGTCCCCACCAACAAGGCGGAAGGCGTGGGCATGCGCAAGCTGTCCAGCCAGGCCACGCTTTCGGAAGCGCTGGTGACCTTGAAGGGCAAGCCCCGCATCAAGCGCACCATGTGGTCGCGCCGCGCCCAGGAATATGAAGCCAAGATCAATTCCGGCGATCTTGTTTCGATTGCCGAAGTGGTTCGCGATCTACACCGGGCCGAAGACCAGCCCGAGCAGAGCTATTCCGAGCGGCAGATCTACGAGGCCGCCATCGGCCGGCTGGCGCGCGAACTGGCGGCGATGGAGAATATCGACGAGCCGGCAGCCCAGCTGAAGATCGAGCAGGTTCTGAAGGCTGCCTGAAACGCAGCATGACTGGCTGCGCGCAGCGGCCGGGTTGACCACCGGCTCCACCAAACCACGCTTTGCAGCCCCGCCCGCCGGCATTTCCGGCGGGCGGGGTTTTGCTGCGTTCAAGCTGCTTGTCTATTCCGCACTGATTGTGAACGTTGGGCTGCTTTATGCCTTTGGCACATGGCGCGAGGTGGTGGAGCAGAGCGGCTGGCTGCTGATTTTGGGTGCCTTTGAGTGGGAAAGCCGCGGGCTCGGCTTCGCAGCCAATAGGCGCCGCCGCGCGGTGCAGATAGGGCTGCAAATGCCAGGCTATGCCTTGGCCATGTTCTCCTGGGCCAGCTATGCGCTGGCGGAGGAATGGCTGAACTTCACCAATGCGACGCTTTGGCTGCTGATCGCCGCTTTTCTGGCCTATGATCTGCTCATGCCCGGCCGCTACGCCAGCCTTGGCTGGAGGCTGCGCAATTTCGCCAAGACCGGGCTGTATCTGGGTGTTCTGGCTGTAGCGATTGCCTGGGGGCTGGCCGGGGATTGGCTGGACTTCTGGGATGCACTGCTCTGGCTGGCGTGCTTCTTCGTGATCGAACTCAAGATTTTCGATTTCGAAAAGCGGTTGCGCCGATCCAGCCCGGCAGCGTGAAGGCTGCTCAACCCTGCCAGTGGCGGATCACCTGTTCGGGCGTTGGGCGAGGCCTCTCCACCAGCGGCTTGGTGGGGCTGCCGATGAAGAAGAAGCCGGCAATCGTCTCGCCCGGCTTGCCCAGAGCCTCCGTAACCTCGGCCGAATAGGCGGCCCAGCCGGTCAACCAATTGCCCACGAAGCCGGCGGCGTGTGCGGCGTTCAGAAGCTGCATGGCCGCGGCCCCGACCGACAGCTGCTGCTCCCAGGCCGGAATGCGGCTGGCGGGATCGATATGCGCCATCAGCACGATGAGGCAGGGGGCTTGCCGCGCAAAACTGTCCATCGCCTCGAGCTCCAGCCGCGAGGCACCGGGCTTCTCGGCCCGATAGGCGCTGTCCAGCAGCTCGGCCAGCGCCGGTCGGGCTTGCTCGTCGATCACCACGAACCGCCATGGCGAAAGCTTGCCATGATCGGGCACCCGCATCGCCGCGCCGAGGATGGCCTCCAGATCGGCCGGAGAGGGCCCGGGCTGCTCCATCTCGCGCGCCTTGCCCGAGCGGCGGGTGGCGAGCAGCGAGGCGGCTGAACTGCGGTCGTTGAAGGGGGTGGGGGAGGCGGGTTCGCTGGTCATGCGCGGCGGTGTAGCGGCTTGCGGCGGCAGCGCAAAGTGGGGTGCCGCTGCCGCACCCCCCATTCGCACCCCTTGCTCCTGCCTGCGGCTTGTGGCTTTGAAGGCACGGGCCGTCCGCCCGTGGCGAGGGAACAGATTTTGACGGATAGTACGGCACCCGCCGAACCCGGCATGGCTGGCGATGTGATCGACCCGCGGCCGCAATGGTTCGGCCATCCGGCCCAGCTGGCGCGGCTGTTCGCCACCGAGGCGATGGAGCGGTTCGGCTATTACGGGATGCGGGCGCTGCTCACGCTTTATCTGGCCCAGCATTTCCTGTTTTCCGACCAGACCACGACCAGCCTTTATGGCGGGTTCACGGCGCTGGTGTACCTGACCCCGCTCATCGGCGGGCTGCTGGCGGACCGGTATCTCGGCTCCAAGCGGGCGGTGAAATTCGGTGCGCTCATGATGGCGCTCGGCTATTTCATCCTCTGCTTCGGCGGTGAGGCTGCAAAGCCGTTCGTCTCCATCGAGGGCGAGCGCCTGCCGGTCACCGTTTCCAGCGTGGAGGGGCAACGCCAGCAATCCATCCTCATGGACGGCGAGCGGCTGACCATTCGTGGCAATGAAGATGGCAGCGTGGCGCTGGTGGCGGCGGACGGCCGTATCGCGCGCACGGTTGCCAAGGGCGGGTTCGAGGCAAGCGCGGACCGCGACGCGAACTTCACGCTGATCTTGCTGGTAGGGCTTTCCGCAGTCACCATCGGCAACGGGTTCTTCAAGCCCAACATCTCTACCATGGTGGGCAGCCTTTACGCGAAGGGCGACCAGCGGCGCGATGCCGGCTTCACCATATTCTACATGGGCATAAACCTGGGTTCGCTCGCGTCTCAGCTGGCCTGTCCGTTTCTGGCCGATGCCTATGGCTGGTGGGCCGGCTTTCTGCTGGCAGCGTTGGGCATGACGCTTAGCTGGGCTCTTATCCAGTTCGCCGGCCCCAAGCTCAGCGGCTACGGCGAGCTGCCTGCCGATGTTGCCTCGGGCGCAGCCAAGGACAGGTCGCTTCCCATCTATGCCGGCGCGCTGCTGGCGGTGCCGCTGGTTTGGCTGCTGTTTTCCAACCTGATGGCGGCGCCGCCGCCGGTGGAAGGGCAGGGGCTTGGCGGCTATTTGCTGGCGCTGCCGCTGCTCGGCAAGCTGCTGTTCACCACCTTTTTGGTAACGGTCGTGGGGATCCCCATCTGGTCGTGGCGGGTCGGCACCCGCGCTGAGGCGGAGATGATGATGGCGGCGGTCGTTCTCATCGTGTTCAACACCGTGTTCTGGACCTTGTTCGAACAGGCGGGCTCGTCGCTCACCCTGTTCGCGGCGCGCAATACCGATCTCAGCATTTTCGGCCTGTTCAGCATCAGCCCGGGCCAGACCCAGTTTTTCAACGCCTTGTTCATCGTCACTCTGGCGCCGCTGTTTTCAGCGCTTTGGGTGTGGCTGGCGCGGCGCGGGCTGCAGCCGGGCATTCCGGTCAAGTTCGCTATCGGGCTGATGGGGGTGGGTGCGGGCTTTTTGCTGCTGGTCTGGGGCGCGCAATTTGCCGGGCCGGATTTCAAGGTGTCTGTCTGGTGGCTGGCGGGCCTTTATCTCATCCACTCGATGGCTGAGCTTTGCATTTCGCCGGTCGGGCTTTCCATGGTCACCAAGCTGTCGATCGCGCGGATCGTGGGGATGATGATGGGGGTGTATTTCCTTTCGATCAGCTGTGCCCAATATGTGGCCGGCGCGGTGGCGCAGGTGGCAAGCGTGGAGACTGTAGCCGGCCAGGTGACCAACCCGGCGCTCAGCCTCTCCACCTATACGAGCCTTTACACCACGATCGGCGGGGTTGCCGTTGCGATTGGCGTGTTTCTGTTTGTGGTCTCGCCGCTGCTGCGGCGCTGGATGCACGGGGTGGTATGAGCGCGGCGCTCGCCTGGCTGCTGGGAGCTGTGGTGCTGTTCGTGGGCACGCATGAGCTGCTCTCGCACCCGCTCAGGGCGCCGCTCGTTCGAGTGACGGGCGAGCGCGGCTTTGCGCTGCTCTATTCGGTGCTGGCGCTCGGCTCGCTCTACTGGGCGGTCGAGTTGTGGAAACTGGCTCCTCCCGACCGGCTTTGGGAGGCGCCCGACCCGCTGCGCTTCCTCGCCGTCGCGGTGATGTTGGTGGCAGCGATTCTGTTTGTGGGCAGCGTGAGCGCGCCCAACCCGGCACTGATGGGCATGCCGCCGCCGGCTGCCGGCGGCGAGGCGAGAGGCGTGCAGGCGATTACCCGCCACCCGATGATGTGGGCATTCGCGCTTTGGGCGGTCGTGCACATTGCGGTTTCGGCCGATTCGCGCACGATCATACTGGCTGGCGGCATAGCGGTGCTGGCACTGTTCGGCGCGGCCATGCAGGACCGCAAGAAGGCTAAAGCCTCGCCGGGCTATGCAGCGCATATGGCACGCACCGCCTTTGTGCCGTTTGCCCGGCAGCTTGGCGGCAGGGCGCCGCTCGCTTCGCTCTGGCCCGGACCGGTGGCGGTGGTCGGCGGCCTGCTGCTTTGGGCAGCGATGCTGCTGTTCCACCCCTGGGCGGTTGGCGTGATGGCCTGGCCCGGCTGAAGGAACGCATATGGCTGGCAAGCGCTTCAAGGATCAGACCGCGTGGGTGACCGGCGCGTCTTCGGGCATCGGGCGCGCGCTGGCGGTGGCGCTGGCGAAAGACGGGGCAAAGCTGCTGCTTTCCGGACGTAACGAAGCCGCCCTGGCAGAAACCGCCGAAGCCTGTGGCGGCGCCGAGATGCTGGCATTTGATACCACCGACATGGAGGCGCTGCCCGATGTAGTGGCGGACGCAGTGGCGCGGATGGGCGCTATCGACATGCTGCTCAATAATGCCGGCGTATCGCAGCGCAGCCTCGCGCTCGATACCGATTTTGGGGTCTACCGTCAGCTTATGGAGGTGGATTTCTTCGCGCCGGTGCGGCTCACCCAGCTGCTGCTCCCGCACATGGTTTCGCGGCGGCGCGGGGCGCTGGTCAACAACGCCTCCATCGCCGGCAAGTTCGGATCACCGCTGCGTACCGGCTATTGCGCTGCCAAGCATGCGCTCGTCGGCTGGTCGGATGCGCTGCGGGCTGAAATTGCCCAATATGGCATTGCCGTGCACGTGTTCACTGCCGGCTATGTTGCCACCGGCGTGGCGCGCAACGCGGTGACCGGGGACGGATCGGCGGTTGGCCCGGGGGATGATCCGGTCGACAAGGGGCTTGCCCCCGAGGCGGCTGCCGACATGGTGTTGGCGGGCATGGCCAAGGGCGTGCGCGAAATCGTGGTGGGCCGCGAAGGCGCCACCGAGCTGGCGATGCTCGCCTTGAAGCGCAGCAACCCTGAGCAGCTGTTTGACCTGATGGTCGGGATTGCGCCTAAGGTGGAGAGACCGCGCCAATGACGATCATGCCGCACCGCCGGATAACCGGGCGGATCCGCTATCTTTCCAAAAAGCCCGAGCTGCTCGACCAGGAGCGTGGCCGAGAGGATTTTGCCTTCACCCACCATGCCGATGGCGCGGTGACCATTCGCGCGCATTGCGAGATCGAGGAGCCGCGGCCCACGGTGATGCGCGATATCCTCTATTCGATCGACAGCGCGGGCCGGCCGATGGACTGCCATGTTCGGCTCAGCCTCGATGACAGCTATATGGGTTCGGGCTGGGTATGGTTCGACCATGCAGCCGGTGTGGCGCACTGCGAAAGCCATGGGCCAACCATCGGCCGGCTTTCCCAGCGGCTGGATGTGCCCGAAGGTCTGGACGGTTTCGGGACCCACCCGATTGTGGGAGACGGCTTTCTGACCCGCTGCATGGATGTGAGCAAAGGCCCGCACGCGCGCGACTTGACGGTGCTGCTGCCCTCTCCCGATCATCGCGGCGCCACCCCGCCGATGCTCGCGCAGGTGAACATCTGCCTGGAGTATCTGGGCGAGGCCATGCGCGAGGTGCCAGCCGGGCGATTCGAGTGCCGGCATTTCCGGTTTGTGGACAAATGTGCCATGGGCGGCAACCAACACCCCCCCTATGATATGTGGGTAACCGCTGATGATGACCATCTGTTCGTTTGCGGCGGCGTGGGCGGCTATATGCAAAGCTGGTACGAACTGGAGGCGCTGGAGCGTTGAACGGGCAGGCCTGCAATTTTTTACTTGGAACCAACTGCGTTCACAGCTAGACCGAGTGCAGGTGAGTTGGGTCTTTTGATCCCCGCCCTTCTACAGGATCGCTCCAGGAGCCGCGCGACGCCACCATTGGCGTGACCATGGGAACAGCAGGGCATCAAGGCCCAGCAGCACCATGCCCGGCCCTGAATGGCAGACCCGGAAGGCCGGCGAAGGGCATGTTTGTCGAAACCATCCGTCGGAAACGATTCAACCAACAGCAACCATGCGCACATCGCCAGCAAAGCGGCCGTGGCCGCCCATCAGGGAACGAGAGATTTGATCAGGAATAATCAGAACCGGCGGCGCCGCGGCGGCAATGGTCCCCGGCCACAGCAGATGACCGGCGGCAACAATTACGGCAACCGGCTGGACAACCGCCAGCGGGGCAATGCCAGCCAGCTTCTGGAAAAATACCGGGCCCTGGCGCGGGACGCGCAGAGCGCCGGCGACCGGGTGACATCGGAGTATTACCTGCAATATGCCGAGCATTATTACCGCGTGCTCGGGGATTATCGTGACCGGCAGGGCGAGCCCACCCGCCGCCCGCGAGATCTGGACGAGGAAGACAGCGCCGGCTTCAACGGCAATGACAATGACGAGAACGAGGACGCCGACGATGGCGGCGATGACGGCGGCGACGAGGACGACAACAACAGCCGCGACGAGGAGCGCAACTACCGCGCAGACCGGTCCCGGCAGCAGGATAACCGTCGCGACGAGCCGCGGCAGGACAGCCGCCAAGACAATCGCCGCGACGAGCCGCGCAGGGAGCAGAATGCGCGCGAGCAGCAGCCCCGTGGCCGGGACTGGTCCGGCGAACGGCCCCAGCCGCGCCGCGATGATAGTCGCCGCGAAGAAGGCCGCCGCGAAGAAGTTCGCCGCGAAGAAGTTCGCCGGGACGAGAGCCGCCGGGACGAGAGCCGCCGGGATGATAGCCGCCGGGACAATCGCCGCCCACAGCCCTTGCGCGCAAGCGAAGAGGCGATCGATGCGCCGATTCCCGGGCTGCCGGGTCCCGCCACCCTGACTCCCCGCAGCCGCCGGCAGGAGCCAGTCGAATCGCCTCCGGCGCCAATCCAGCCAGATGCAGCCACGCTGGCAGTCGACAGCGCGGCAGAAGCCGAAGCCCCGGCACCGCGCCGGCGTGGACGCCCCCGCAAGGTGGATGTCTGAGCCTTAAGGCTTAGCCAGGCCCGTCGTTGCCCATGCTGTCGTGCCGGTAGAGGTCGCCGGCCTCCTCATCGTGCCCGGTCCGGTTGGAGAGAAATACCAGGCCCATCAGCGCTCCTGCCAGCATCACCGCCAGAAAAATGCCGCCGCCCAGTGCCAGCATCAGATGCAGGCGGAGCGCCGTGCCTGCGGTTTCGATCCACCAAAGCGCGCCACCTGCAGCCGCGAGGCCGAAGCCAGCGCTCCACGCCAGCAATAGCCTGAACCTGGCCCAGCTCGTGGCCAGAGGTTGCCGGTGGGAGATCGGTGACATGCGCTTTGCCTTTAATGCGTTTTGGGGTGACACTATCCAAGATGGGCGCCTCGAGACGCCCCGGCAATGGCTGCCGAGCTGGCATCGGGCAGCCGACCTTGGGAGGCGGGCATGATTGAGCAGATCCTGGTGGGCAAGAAAACGGTGGTGACCGTCGAGCGGTCGGCAAGCGTGCGGGAGATCGCTTCGCTTCTCTATCAGCACCGGATCGGTGCGGTGGTGGTGGTCGATGACGGCGAGATACGCGGGCTGGTAAGCGAGCGCGATATCTGTGCCGGCCTTCACCTGCACGGCGGCGCCATTCTCGATAAGCGGGCGAGCGAGGTCATGTCCTCTCCGGTATTGACCGCGCGGCCCTGCGATTCGGAGGCTGAAGCCATGTCGGTGATGACCGAGCGGCGATTTCGCCACTTGCCGATCGTGGATGGAGGCAGGCTGGTTGGGCTGATCTCGATCGGCGATCTGGTGAAACGCCGGCTCGAAACAGCCGAAGCCGAAGCTGCCGCGATGAAGGACTACATTTCCCACGGCTGATTCTCTGGCGGCGTCGGCCGGCGTCGCGTTTGCGAAGTGGCGGTTTCACGTAACAATTGCACGGCCGCTCGGGTTGGTTTCGACACAAAGCTACGTTGCGTCAGAAAATCGTCATCCGGGTGCTTTTTCCGGTTGCGCCGGCTGTGGGGGGTGCCTAAAGGAGCGCTCCCGGCCGGTCGCCGCTTCCAGCAGTGACCAGCCAGACAACGTCGGCTCCCATGCCTGCCCCCCGCTTCGGCGAGAGCAGATACAGGTAGCCAGGTGCCGGGAATTCCTCTGGTTCGGGCTTCGGCTGCGGAAAAGCAGGAAAAAGTTGTTGACGGGGTGTTCCGATCGGCTCATAAGCCGCCCCCGTCGTCGGCAGCTTGTCTCACAGAGACTCGCCCGCCGCCTCGGACATGGCAAGTGTCTAACACCTGGTTCTTTACCAGGAGGAAGTCGGTTGTCGCTGTTTCTCATTGTAGGTTGAATGAAGGGACATGTGGGCGGCGGTCCACGCCCCGGGCATTTTAGGGTCCGGCAAGCGTGGTTAAACCTCCGCTTATATGTCTTGAATAAACGCAAACACGTTGGCTGAAAGGCCGACCGTGCCAGCGTTGTGCAGACAGATAAGCTCCTAAATGAGAGCTGTTACCGGGCATTCCACCTGGTTGCAGTTTCAACATGAACTTGAGAGTTTGATCCTGGCTCAGAACGAACGCTGGCGGCATGCCTAACACATGCAAGTCGAACGAGACCTTCGGGTCTAGTGGCGCACGGGTGCGTAACGCGTGGGAATCTGCCCTTGGGTACGGAATAACGCATGGAAACGTGTGCTAATACCGTATGATGTCGAGAGACCAAAGATTTATCGCCCAGGGATGAGCCCGCGTAGGATTAGCTAGTTGGTGGGGTAAAGGCCTACCAAGGCTACGATCCTTAGCTGGTCTGAGAGGATGATCAGCCACACTGGGACTGAGACACGGCCCAGACTCCTACGGGAGGCAGCAG
>JBBQIP010000058.1:0-13857 GCA_038325045.1 Sphingomonadales bacterium | reverse complement strand
GATGGTGTTCGGCAGCTATAACGAGCGGATGTACATGGCAGAGGCGAATTCGCGCTCCGTGTTCATTCCCGCCAGCTTCCCCGGCGCCGCCATCCGCCGCCACACCGGATCGCCGTTCATGGGCTATTCGGGCGCCACCTATCTCATTCAGGAAGTGTGCAACGCGCTGTTCGATGCGCTGTTCTTCATCCTGCCGCTTTCCACCCAGATGGACCGGGCCGATGCCACACCCTCCAAGCTTCTCGAAGCCGTGGGCTGGGAAGATGATGCCCGCTCCGAGCTCGATATTCTGGTCGACAAGGAGCCGGTGCTGGTTCGGATTTCGGCAGCCAAGCGGCTGCGCGATGCGGCCGAGCGCGCCGCGCGCGATGCCGGCGAAAAATCGGTGACGCTGGAGCGGCTGCACGCCGCCGCCCGGCTCTATCAGGCGCAGGCCGCATGAGCGGTGGCGCAACCCTTTTGGCCGTTTCGGCCATCAATAACTTTGCGGTGGTTTCCAACGCCGCAAAGCCGCCGGTCGGGCGAGGCCATTGGGGCCCCGTGCGGCGGACAGACTGGAGGACAACTGCATGAACGACAGACAACTTGGTCCGGGTACGTACCTGACCGACGCCGAGGCAAAGGAGTTCCACAAGGGCTTCGTGGCTTCCATGGCGTTTTTCACCTTCGTGGCGATCATCGCCCATTTTCTGGTCTGGTCCTGGCGGCCATGGCTGGGCGATAGCAAGCCGATGATGTCATCGATCGAAAGCGTCCAGATGGCCGATGCGACTTCCGTCGCTCAGCCCCATATTTAAGGAGCGAATACAATGTGGAGAGTTTGGCAGACCTTCAATCCGCAGCGGATCATGACCGCGCTGGCCGTGTTCCTGTTCACGCTGGCGATCCTGATCCACTTCATCCTGCTCTCGACCGAGCGCTACAACTGGCTCGACGGCGCTGCGCCGGCGGCCACGGCGGCGGTCAGCGTAGACGCCACCTCTGCCTGAGCAGAGAACCAGTAAGTTTTTGCGTGCGTGAATTGGCGAGACGGACGGGGCCGGCAAGGCCGGTCCTGTCCGTCCGCTCAACAAGATTGAAGACCCGCGCCCCTGCTCGATTTGCGAGTGGCGGCCCGGAGGGAGGTGCCCCATGGCGCTGTTGAGTTTTGAACGAAAGTACCGCGTTCGCGGAGGCACGCTGATAGGCGGGGATCTCTTCGATTTCTGGGTCGGGCCGTTTTATGTCGGCTTTTTCGGCGTAACGACGATCTTCTTTGCAGCGCTTGGTACAGCGCTCATCCTCTATGGTGCTGCCATCGGGCCAACCTGGAACCCCTGGCTTATCAACATCGCCCCGCCCGACATCAAATATGGCCTGGCGCTGGCACCGCTGCGCGAAGGTGGGTTGTGGCAGCTGGTCACCATCTGCGCCATCGGGGCTTTCAGCAGCTGGGCGCTGCGCGAGGTGGAAATCTGTCGCAAACTGGGCATGGGCTATCATGTGCCCTTCGCCTTTGCGGTAGCCATCTTCGCCTATGTGTCGCTGGAAGTGATCCGCCCGGTGCTCATGGGCGCCTGGGGCTGGGGCTTCCCCTACGGCATCTTCCCCCACCTCGATTGGGTGTCGAACACCGGCTATCAGTATCTCCACTTCCACTACAACCCGGCGCACATGCTGGCGGTGAGCTTCTTCTTCACCACCACGCTCGCGCTCGGCCTGCACGGCGCGCTGGTTCTCTCGGCGGTCAACCCGGCCAAGGGAGAGGATGTGAAGTCCCCGGAATATGAAGACACCTTCTTCCGCGATCTTGTCGGCTATTCGGTCGGAACGCTGGGCATCCACCGCGTGGGTCTTATCCTCGCGCTGAATGCCGGCTTCTGGAGCGCCGTCTGCATCATCCTCAGCGGGCCATTCTGGTCACGAGGGTGGCCAGAATGGTGGACCTGGTGGCTCAACCTGCCGATCTGGCGCTAAGGGAGGCTGGAACCATGGCTTATCAAAACATCTTCACCCAGGTTCAGCTTCGCGGCGAACTGGAACCCGGCGTGCCGCTGGACGGCAACAACGATGCCCGCATCGGGCCGTTTGGCTTCACCTATCTCATGGGCAAGCTGGGCGGTTCGCAGCTGGGGCCGATCTATCTCGGCAAGCTGGGCTTGGCCTCGCTCATCTTCGGCGCCATATCCCTTGTCATCATGGGCATGAACATGGCGGCGCAGGTCAGCTATGATCCGATCCAGTTCGTCCGCCAGTTCTTCTGGCTGGCGCTCGAGCCGCCGCCCGCAAAATACGGCTTCTCGGTCATTCCGCCGCTCAATGATGGCGGCTGGTGGGTCATCGCCGGCTTCTTCCTCACCGCTTCCATCCTGCTCTGGTGGGCACGCACCTACCGGCGGGCGGTCGAGCTCGGCATGGGCACCCATGTGGCCTGGGCCTTTGCATCGGCCATCTGGCTGTACCTCGTGCTCGGCTTCATCCGGCCGATGGCGATGGGCAGCTGGTCGGAGGCAGTGCCCTTCGGCATCTTCCCCCATCTGGACTGGACGGCTGCTTTCTCGATCCGGTACGGCAACCTCTTCTACAATCCGTTCCACGCGCTCTCGATCACCTTCCTCTACGGGTCGACGCTCCTGTTCGCGATGCACGGTGCCACCATCCTCGCGGTCGGCCGCTACGGCGGTGAACGCGAGATCGAGCAGATCACCGACCGGGGCACTGCGTCAGAACGCGCTGCGCTGTTCTGGCGCTGGACCATGGGTTTCAACGCAACTATGGAGTCCATCCATCGCTGGGCCTGGTGGTTCGCGGTGCTTACCACCCTCACAGGTGGCATCGGCATCCTGCTCACTGGCACGGTTGTAGATAACTGGTACCTCTGGGCGGTCGAACACCATTTCGCCGAACAATATCCGGCGACTGGGGTGATCGATCCCGCCACGCTCCCGGGAGCACCGCAATGATCAGACACACACTCACCCTCCTCGCGGCCGTTCCAGCACTTTTGCTGGGCGGCTGCGAAATCGGCACCAAGCTGACCGAGCAACAAGGCCCGCGCGGCACCGCCATAGCCGATGTGAAACACGCATCGGCAGTCAAGGTGGCAGCCGAGGTGCCGGTCCCGCCCTATGAGCTTACGCCGGACATGCGCGAAGGCGAACGCGCCGGCGAGGCCTATGAGAATGTGCAGGTGCTCGGCGGCCTTTCGGTCGACGAGTTCAACTACATGATGGCGTCGATCACCGAATGGGTGTCGCCGGCAGACGGCAGTGTGGAAAATGGTGGCTGCAACTATTGCCACAACCCGGCCAACATGGCGTCCGACGAGATCTACACCAAGGTCGTGGCTCGCAAGATGCTGCAGATGACCCAGACGATCAACGCCAAATGGACACCGCACTTCAACAACAACTACGGCCAGTCGTCGGATAATGCCGGCGTGACCTGCTGGACCTGCCATCGCGGCAAGCCGCTTCCGGTCAACAACTGGGCCGCGGCCACGCCCGACCCGTCAACCCTGATGGGCCGCAAATATGGCCAGGACACGCCGCTCAAGGTCACGGCCTGGTCGTCGCTGCCCTATGACAGCTTCTCCTCCTATCTGTCGGGTGCCGAGAATATTCGGGTGGGTGCGGTTTCCGCCTATCCCAGCCAATATGTCTCGGAGATTCCCAGTACCGAGAAAACCTATGGTCTGATGATGCACATGTCGCAGAGCCTGGGGGTGAATTGCACCTTCTGCCACAACTCGCAGAATTTCGGGAAATGGACCGACAGCCGCGCCCAGCGCGTCAATGCCTGGTACGGCATCCGCATGGTCCGCGACATCAACAACAACTATATTGCGGCGCTTGGCGATGTCTGGCCGGCCAATGGCAAGGGGCCTTATGGCAACCGCCGTGGTCCGGAAGGGGACCCGCTGAAGGTCAATTGCGCTACCTGCCACAACGGCCTCAACAAGCCGATGGGCGGGGTCCGGATGCTCAAGGACTATCCGGCCCTCAAGGGTGCGCATTCGATGCCGGTAATGGCGGCTGCTCCGGCAGCGCCGGCACCGGCCGCGGAGCCGGCGCCAGTGGCACCGGTCGCTGCGGTTATCGAGGGCGCCAAGCCCGCCGCCTGAGCTGAACTTTCCAGTCGAGAGAGCCCGGGGCCGACCCCCGGGCTCTTTTGTTTGTGCTCAGGAAGCGCGTTCCGGCCTGGTGCCGAAATCGAAGCGGATCTGCACCCAGGTGCCGGTCATCGCCTTGCCCCCCACGCGCGGTGGCCGCACCCGGAACTGCCAGGCGGCTGCCTGCATGGCTCGCGCCAGTCCCGATCCGCGCGGTGCCTCGCCTAGCGCCTGGCAATCATCAACCTGAAACCGTTCGATCGTGCGGCACACGATAAGCGCCCAGCTTTCCGGCGGCGCTCCCTTGGGCAGATAAAAGGCAAGCTCGGCATCGGTCGGCTCGCGCTGCCATTCGGCCTGATAGAGCGGCTCGCCATTGGGGCCGCCGCCCGGCACCACCGGGCTGTCCCCCGGCGATCCGGGCACGCCGGCATCGGCCTGCTCCACCGCCCGCGTCTCCTGGCTCGGCAGCTTGCGGATGTCGAAGGAAGAAAGCCTTGGATCGCCAATCACCCAGGGTGCTGCCGGTGCCTTCGGGTCCTCTACCGGCGGGGTCAGCACCCGGCGCGGCTCGGCGGCCTTGGGTGCTACCGCCTTCTGCTCGGGCACCGCGGCCTTTTCCGGCTTGGGCGAGGGGATGGCGCGCATCGCCATGGCCTGCACAATGCCGGCCGCGCGCATCTTCATCTCGGGCGTGAGGGTGAGCAACAGAAACGCCAGCCCGGCATGGATGACCAGCACCGCCACAAAGGCGATGGCGCGCCGCCGGCCGACCCGATCACCGGTCCGATCACCGGTCCGATCACCGGCCCGGCCACCGGCCGGCGACCGGAAGGATGAGAATGCTAGCTGCACACCGCCTTCCATAGTGCGAGCCAGCGCCGCGCGGAATTGGAAAAACCGCCTCAGCGAGCACCTGTTCCAGTAACTTTGCCGGTGCCCTTCAATGCACTTGCTTCTGTTGCGCGTCCGGTGCGACAGTGCGGTCATGAAGATGAACGCCTTTGCGCTTGCCGCCACCCTTTCCGCAACGCTCATGGCCACGACGGCAATGGCCCAGACAGCTGACGCCAATCTCGCCCGCGCAAAGGCGATATTGAAGCAGCAGCCGGTTATCGACGGGCATAACGACTGGCCCGGCGCACTGCGGCAGGGCTTTGGCGAGGGCTGGTGGTCCGCCGATCTGGAGGCCGACAGCCGCACCTTCAAGCGCCCGCTGCACACCGATATTCCGCGGCTGCGCGCCGGCGGCGTGGGGGGCCAGTTCTGGTCGGTCTTTGTGCCGGCCTCGGTTACCGGCCCGGCGGCGGTAAAGGCAACCATCCAGCAGATCGACATCGTGCACGGGCTGGTGAAGCGCTATCCGCAGGTGTTCGAGCTCGCTTCCACGGCGGCCGATATCCGCCGGATCGAGAAAGCCGGCCGCATCGCCTCGCTGCTCGGGGTGGAGGGCGGCAGCCAGATCGACAACAGCCTGCCGGTGCTCCGCATGTATTATGCGCTCGGCGTCCGCTACATGACACTCACCCATACCAGGCATAACGATTGGGCAGACAGCGCCAATGAAGCCCCGCGCGCCGAACCGCTCAACGCTGCCGGCAAGGCAGTCGTGCACGAGATGAACCGGATCGGCATGCTGGTCGATCTCAGCCATGTCTCGCCCGGCACCATGAAGGCGGTGCTTGCGGTAACCTCGGCGCCGATCATTTTTTCGCACAGCTCCGCGCGCGGCGTTGCCGATCACCCGCGCAACGTGCCCGATGATGTGCTGGCGATGGTCAAGGCCAATCGCGGCGTGGTGATGGCGAATTTCGTCCCCGGTTTCATATCGCAGCCGGCGATCGATTACGGCGCTGCCCGGGCCGGCGAATCCGCCCGCCTGAACGCGCTCTATCTCGGCCAGCCGGATATCGTGGCGCGGGAACTCGCGAAGTGGGAGCAGGCCAACAAGGCGCCGGTGGTAGCGCTCGCTGCAGCCGCAGATCACCTCGATTATCTGGCCAAGGTCGTGGGCCATGAGCATATCGGCCTCGGCGCGGATTATGACGGGATACCGGCCGGCCCGGTGGGCCTGGAAGGCGTGGAGACCTATCCGGCGCTGTTTGCCGAGCTGATCCGGCGCGGCTGGACCGATGCCCAGTTGATGATGCTTTCCGGCGGCAATATCCAGCGCGCGCTCGAGGCGGCCGAAAAGGTTGCGGCATCGATGCAGGGCGAAACGCCGAGCCCGATGGCTATCGGCGGCTGAACCCGGCCCGGCGCGGCACTCGCTGCGTTTCAAGCCTCGGCATTGCGGCGGGGGTTCCTGCACGAACCACAACAAAATGCCGGCCGGTGTCGCCACCGGCCGGCACTGTGTCGTGCCTGTCCCGCTTTCGGCGGTTCTGGCGCCCGGCTGGCCGGTTCGTGGCTCGCGCCAGTTCCGGTCGCCCTGGCCTCCAGCCTCACCTTTCGGCCGGCATCACGGCACCTTCGCAAGCCGCTTTCGGTTCCCGCATGTCCGGTTGCCCGAACAGGGTCCTTCCGCATCTGCTGGACTGGCTGGTCCTTTGCCTGGCAGCACTGCCCGGGTTCTCTGCGTGTTGCCACGACCTGAACCCCGAACACTCTGCCAGACTTGGCGTCCAGCCATCCCATCGCCCCGATTTCAATTCCCGCGCCAGGCGCTGGAAAATCTCTCAAGAGCTATGTAATCCCTTGTTTTCCGTTGGCCTTTCAGCCCCTTTCAACTCCTGATTACAATTGAATGGTCTCACCTTTTGCCGAGTCGGCCAAGCGGCTATTCGCGCTTCAGCCCTGTGGATAACGAGGATAACGGGGATAAGTCTGCGCCCAGGCCGGCGCTGCGCCCGCGCTCAGGCGGCGCGCACGCCAGTTGCGCCGGCGCCCAGGTGCAGCACCTGCTCGGCGCCGTCCTTCAGGTGGAAGATGGTGCCCTGCGGCGCATCGTCCGCCACCGCCACGCCGTGCCAGTCCCGCCCGCCGGCCACCATGCCGCGCAGCACGCGTGCGGTAATGCCATGGCTTATGGCAAGCACCGGCCGGCCGGCCGGCAGCGCCTGCAGCCAGGCTTGCAGCCGGTGGGCGATATCCGGAAACCATTCCCCGCCCGGCGGCGTCACCGTGAACAGCCGCCGCGACGGATCGACGATCTGCCCGCGCTCGGCAACAATATCCGCATAGCTGCGCCCCTGCCACTCGCCCACGTCGATCTCCAGCAGCCGTTCATCATGGCGCCAGTCAAAGAAGCTCCGACCCAGATGCTCGCTGATGATGGAGGCCGTCTGCTGGGTGCGGCCCGAGGGCGAAACCCACAGGTCGCGGCCAGCGGCGAGCGGCGAGGCGGCAAGCGCCAGGCCCATGGCATCGGCCTGGCCAAAGCCCGCGCGGGTGAGCGGCGTGTGGCCCATATGCCCCTGCATGCGCGCGGCTGCATTGAACACGGTTTCCGCATGGCGGGCGAGGATGATATCCATATTCGAGGCAGCTCCCAGAGCGGTCGTTCGCCTCTAGCATGGCCCGACATGAACGCTATAGTGCTGTCGAACGATAGCCTGTAGCGACAGAAATCAAGGCCGGAAATCAAGGCCAGAAACCAAGGATCGTCAATGAAGGCCACGGTCGAACGCGCCACACTGCTGAAATGCCTCGCTCACATCCAGTCCGTGGTGGAGCGTCGCAACACCATACCCATCCTGTCGAACGTGCTCATCGAGGCGCGCACCGACGGGCTCAAGCTGATGGCAACCGATCTCGACCTGCAGATCGTGGAGACGATACCGGCGCAGATCGATCTGAACGGCGCCACCACGGTATCGGCGCACACGCTCTACGACATCATCCGCAAGCTGCCCGAAGGCTCGCAGGTGGAACTCGCGACCAGCGCCGAACGGATGACGGTGAACGCCGGGCGCGCGCGTTTTTCGCTCGCCACGCTGAAGCGGGACGATTTTCCGGTCATCGCCGAAACCGAGCTGCCGACCCAGTTTTCGCTCACCGCGGGCCAGTTGCGCGAGCTTATCGATGCCACGCGCTTCGCCATTTCCACCGAGGAAACCCGCTATTATCTAAACGGCATCTATGTGCATGCCACCGAGAGCCCGCCCCGGCTGCGCGCAGTAGCGACCGATGGCCACCGGCTGGCACGGATCGAGCTCGACCTGCCGGAAGGCGCCGAAGGCATGCCCGGCGTGATCATCCCGCGCAAATGCGTGGGCGAAGTGCGCAAGCTGATCGATGAATATCCCGCCGATACCCAGATCGAGCTGGCGCTTTCCACCAGCAAGATCCGCTTCCGCTTCTCTGCCGAGGCCACGCTCACCTCCAAGTTGATCGATGGCACCTTCCCCGATTACAGCCGGGTGATCCCGACCGGGAACGACAAGCGGCTGGTGGTCGATACCCGCACGCTGGCTGAAGGGGTGGACCGGGTTGCAGCGATTGCGACCACCGAGAAAACCCGTGCGGTCAAGCTGGCGCTGGGGCCGGGCAAGGTCACCCTGTCGGTCACCAGCCCGGAGCATGGCACGGCTTCCGAAGATGTGCCGGCAGACTATTCGGACGAGGCGATCGAGGTCGGTTTCAACTACCGCTACCTGCTCGATATCCTGGGCCAGGTCGGCAGCGACAGTGTGGATGTGCATCTGGCAGATGCAGCAGCCCCCACGCTTATCCGGGAATCGGATAACTCGCGGGCGCTTTACGTGCTGATGCCGATGCGGGTCTGAGCTTCAGGCCTGCAATCAAGCCTGCAATTTCAGGGCGGGCGCATGCCCATGCTCGTTCAGGATATGCCGGACAGTCGGCTGCATGCGCGAATTATAACGCGCCAGCACCTGATGCTCGCCGCCAGTGCCAAAATAGGTGACCAGATCGCGCCCGGTCCAATAGTGCAGCGCAAAGCCCGGGCCTTCCGCCACGATCATGTCGCGCCCATCGGGCATATCGGCATCAAGGCTGCGAAAATCGATTGCCACCTGCGGCGCCGATGAAGGGCATACCGCCAATGTGGTGCCGGCCCAGCCGGTAACGATGGCCCTGTGCAGATGGCCGGCTACCAGCCGGATGATCCGCGGGTTGCGCTCGACTATGGCCTGCAGCCGCCGCACCCATGGCGCATCCAGGCTTTCGGTCATCCAGCCATTGCCACTCTCTATCGGAGGGTGGTGCAGCACCAGGATGACCGGCTTGGTGCCATTTTTGAGCTGCGCTTCCAGCCAATCGGCCCGTGGGCCGTCGAAGCTGCCGCCGTGGCGGCCTTCCTCCAGCGTATCGAGGGTGATGATGGTCAGCGGGCCGGCCTCATGCACATATTGCAGATAGCCATCGACACGCGGTTGATCGGAAAACACCTCGAAGAAGTTGCCCCGGTCATCATGGTTGCCCAGTGCCGGCAACATCGGGAAGGGCAGCGTCTCGGCTATTGCCTGCAGCGTGCGGTAGGAGGCGATGCTGCCATATTCGGTAAGATCGCCAGTGGCGAGCAGCAGGTCGGGGCGCGGGTTCAAGGCAAGCAAAGTCTCAAGCGTATCATCAAGGCGCTTGCGGTTGAGTTCCGCCGGATCGTCCGGCTGGAAGCCCAGATGGATATCAGTGATCTGCGCGATCAGCATCGGGCCACTTTGCTCCTTACCACCGAACAGATACGCAATTTTGTATCAAGATGATGCAGCGATTCTGCCGCAGCAATGGTAAACTTTGCAAAGAGAGGTGGTTTTTGATACGATATCAGCCAGTTGGCCCGGCGCGTGTCGGCGCCAAAGCCGCCGTCGGGCCTTGCCAGCCACTTCCGCCTGCCGCCGCCGATGCCCCCGATGCTACTGCCGGCTGGTGGCCGCGTGGCAGTTTGCGGCCTGCAATCGTGACGCTAGCCGGTGCGGCCGTCGCCGGAGCCGATCCGTCGCCACTGCCATGGAAGCCGTGGCAGGTGTCGCAGGTCGCGGCCACATTGGTCTTCACATCGCTCGATCCATGGCAGTCGCCGCACTGGCTCACCTTTGGCAGCAGCACATCGGTGGCCAGTTTGGAGCGGGTAACGCCGGTATGGCAGGCGATGCAGGCCTGGTCGCCGGTTTTGCCATTGTAGCTGTCGTGGCGGCCGTGCGGAAAGCGGCCGCGCGCAAGATAATGGTCAGCGAGCGTGACCGGCGCCACCTGCCAGCGTTCGGCCGGGTTGGCGCTGGCGGTGCGGCCTATCACATGGCAATCGGCGCACACCCCGTTTTCGCTGAAAATCGCGTCGATGGCGGCGCCCGCCCGCGTGCGCGCTTCGGCAACGCTGGTGATCCGCAGCGACTGCGCCTCGGCTTCCGCCATGCGGCCAGGTGCTCGCCGCTCAAAGGCTATCCGCTGCACATTGGCGCGCGGGCTTAGCGCCTGCGACAGGTAGAAATCGCGCACGATTCCCGCCACCTGCGCCGGCTTGCCATGGGGCAGGGTGCGCAGCACGCCGCCATCGCGGGCAAAGCCGAGGTCGTGGCAGGCGCCGCAATTCTTCTCCATCTCGATCGGCTTGAAGCGGACTTTGTCGCTGTCGGGCGTGTGGCAATAGTTGCAGCCCAGCGCCCCGTCTTTTGCCGGCAGCCCCTGTTTCAGGGCCATGTTGGCAACCGCATTGGTGCGCGACATGTGCAACTCGTGCGGATAGACGAGCCCCGAGGCCTCGCTTGGCTTGGTATCGAGCGAAACCCGCTGGAACTTGGGCTGAGTGTCGGAGGCGCGCACCACCAGATTGGGGCTGAACTGCGGGTGTTTCTCCCAGCTCTCCACATTGGCAAGGCCGGTATCGGCCAGCCGCGAAGAAAGCCCGGTGTGGCAATCGGTGCAGAAGCTCGATCGCACCATCAGCGCGCCGTTCGGCCCTTCATGCTCCTTGTGGCAATCGGCGCAGCGCCCCTCGTTCAGCCCGAAAGCATGGCGGATATCGGCGCCCATGCCGGTCTTCACCAGCATCCCCTTCGCCATGCGCGCCGGCGCTGCATGGTCCGGCAGCGCGGCTGGCACATGGCAGGAGGCACAGCCGCTGTCGGGCGTCGCCTGAAAGGCTTTCACATGGCAGGCGCTGCATTCATTGGCGATTCCGGCATGGGCATCGGAAATCCGGCCGCTGGTCCAGATGACATCAGGCCCCGCCGCCGTTTGCGGGCCGGGTGCTGTCACATCCAGCACCGGCTGCAGCCGGGTGCGTGCCGGGGTAAGGGTCTGGTTGCTCGCAGGCCTTGCGGCGTCCGCCACCATCGCCGGCGGCAGCGGTGATTTGCTGCCCACCAGCCCGAACAGCGGCAGCGCAAGGCCCAGCAGCAGCACAAGCGCCGCCAGCCCCCAGGCCAGAATACGCTTGGAGGGCAGGGCGCCGCGAAGCGAGAAAATCTCCGTCTCCGCCGAGGCATCGGCGCTGTCGCTGGCCGCGATCACGCGTTCGGCGGTCACGTTCACGCTGCCGGGCGCGTCTCCGGGCTCCAGGCTCAACCGGTGGCTGGCCATGTTTATCTGCGGCCTGTCGGCCACCCGCAGGTCGGCTCGGTTCACAAACTTGCCGTCGATCTCGAGCGGAATGCCGCCGGTGGCTTCCACTGCCACCATCAGGCCGGGCAGCTGGATAAGCCGGGCATGGCGCAGCATGATACCGAGATCGGCTAGCTGGATGTCGCAATCGGTGCCGCGGCCGATGGTCAGTTCAGGCGTCTCGATGGTGCGGGTGCGAATGATGTCGCCCCCGTCGGCACGCTTGGCGATCTGGCGGATGATGAAGCTCATGGCCCGGCGCTACCAGTAGATGAAAACGCTGAGCACATGGGCGATAAGCGCCGCCAGCAGTGCGATGGTGATGGGGACATGCACATAAAGCCAGATTTCGAGCCGGGTCTTCATGGCAATATGCCGGCGCGCCTGGGCAAGGCCGGCATCCTTGCGTTCGAGCAGGAACAGGATCTGGCGCAGCGCCGGGTCGGGCTGGCGCTCGCGCATCTGGGCGTTGACCAGCGCCTGCATCTCGGCAAGCGCGCGGGCATTGCCGCACCGGGGGTAGCGGCCGGTCAGCCGCCGCAGCAGCCCGCCCGAAACCTCGCACTCCTCAAGGCTCAGCCGCACCAGATCGGCCTCGTGCTTGCCCAGCGGCTGGGCCGCGCTGTCCAGCTGCCGATCGAGCGTGCGGATTGCCTCCAGCATCTGCGGCTGGGTGGCCTCGTTGCGGTTGGCAGAAAGCTGCGCGGGCAGCTGAACATAGGCGACCACCCCGTAAAGCCCTGAAAGGATGACGATCATCATCAGCACATAGGCAAGGCTGTGCACATTCCAGCCCAGCTGGAAACCGGTGTGCAGCGTGCCGATAACAATGAGCGACAACCCCAGATAAACATGCGCCGAGGTCCAGGCCTTCAGCGAAAAAGGCTTGGTGGTAATGATCCGCTTCCGCAGCCCGATGCAGCTGAGCCAGACAATGAGCAGCAGACCGAGCGTGCCCAGCGCATAGCCGACAGCAGTGCCTCCATTGGGCCGCGGCTGCTGGTCGATGAGCAGATAGGCAAGGATCGCGATACCCGAAACGATGCCCGAAACCTTGGCCCACAGCATGTTCCTGTGCGCCAGAAAACCTTCATGCGCGGTGTCGCGCGGCGCCCTCGCAACGGCCTTGCCGGTCATCTGCCGGGCTGGTGCGGCGGCCTTGGTCGCCATCAGCTGCCCTTCCGGTCAAGCAGCGCCACCGACAAAAACTGCTCGGGGCTTACCCGGATCGCAGCGCCGGTGGGGCAGGCGCGCACGCACGCCGGGCCGCCGGACTGGCCCGAGCACCTGTCGCACTTGATCGCCTTTTTGGCCGCTTCGGCCCCTACATGCTTCTTCTTCCACTTGGTCGAAGGCTCGCCCGGCCCCGGCCCCTGCCCGAACAGCATCCAGCTTATCAGCCAGGGCTTTTTGTCCGGCACCTTGTCCATGCGGATAACGCCGTAAGGGCAGTTGCGCTGGCAATTGCCGCAGCCGATGCAGGTCTCGTCGATGTAAACTTCGCCGGTTGGCCCGCGGTGGATGGCATTGGGCGGGCAATCCGCCATGCAATGCGGGTGCTCGCAGTGGCGGCACGAGGTTGGCACGTGCAGATGGGCATAGGTGCGGCCGGCCTCGCGGTCGAGCCGCGACAGGCCGTCATGGCTGTCCGCACAGGCCTTTTCGCAATTGTCGCAGCCGATACACAGCTTTTCGTCGATCAGCAGCACATCGGTCGCCTCGCCGGCGCCGTTGTCGATCAGGAAGTTGGCGACCCCGGTATACAGGTCCACCACGCCCTCGAAACTGTCCTTTTTCGATTCGATATAGCTGTTCAGCTGGGTGCGGCTGGCCATTTCGGCGCGCAGCTTGGAGGTCAAGCCGGGTTTCGCCTCCAGCAACGCCCTGAACGCCTCACCGGGAATACGCACCACATCGCTTTTCACCGCCGCACGCACGGTGGCGGTGCGGGCGCCGCCATCGATAACCGCCATCTCCCCCACATAGGAGCCGGCCGGGACATAGGAGAGGAACACCGGCCGCCCGGCGATGGACTTTTCCACCACCATCGAGCCGGAGCGGATGATGAAGATATCGTCGCCGGTCTCGCCTTCCTTGATCAGCGGCTGGCCGGCGCGCACCGTTTCCACCTTGGCGGCGGCAACCACCTCCTTCAAATCGGCCGCATTCAGGCCGGATTTGAAGATCTGCAACAGGCTGCGCTCGGTGGTCACGCGGGTCACTTCCGCCCGGGCCGAAGGCACTCCCGACATCAGCTTCAATGC
>JBBQIP010000057.1:0-13876 GCA_038325045.1 Sphingomonadales bacterium | reverse complement strand
GCAGCTTGCCACCACCCAGCTGCTCGGCCAGCCCGTTGCCATCACCGGCAGCGCCGGAGACCAGCAGGCGGCTGCCATTGGCCAGGCCTGCCTGCAACCGGGTGCGCTCAAGGCCACCTATGGCACCGGCTGCTTCCTCCTTGCCCATGCCGGCAGCGTGCCGCCGGTATCGCACCACCGGCTGCTGGCCACGCTCGCCTGGCGGCTGGAGGGCAAGCCGGCCTATGCACTGGAGGGTGCCATCTTCGTGGCGGGTGCGGCGGTGCAATGGCTGCGTGACGGCCTCGGGCTTATCGCAACTGCGGCTGAAACCGAGGCGCTGGCCCGCTCGGTGCCCGATAGCGGCGGGGTGCAGTTCGTGCCGGCGCTTGCCGGGCTGGGTGCGCCGCACTGGGCGCCGGGCGCGCGCGGGCTCATCACCGGCCTCAGCAGCGGCACCACCCGCGCCCATATCGCCCGCGCCACACTGGAGGCGATGGGCCAGCAAACCGCCGATCTGGTGGATGCACTGGCGGCCGACGGGGTGCCCCTCAATATCCTGAAGGTCGATGGCGGCATGGTGGCCAATGACTGGCTGTGCCAGGACCTGGCAGACAGCCTTGGCGCCACCGTGGAGCGGCCCCGCATCATCGAAACCACCGCACTGGGCGCCGCGATGCTCGCAGGCGTAGGCGCCGGGCTGTTTGCCGATCTTGCGCAAGCCGCCGCCGCCATGGTGGCGACCGACCGCAGCTTCCGCCCCCACGCCGATGCCGACCACCGCGCTTCGCGGCGCCAGGCCTGGGCACATGCGGTCAAGCTGGTGCTGCAACCCTGATGCCCGCCACCGGGGATGCCTTTCTGGCAATCGCCATGCTGGCGGCGTTTGCGCTCATCCTGGGCGGGCTATGGCTGCTGCGCGCGCCGGGCGGCAACCGGGTAAAAGCCGGGCTGATGATCGGCGCCGGGCTGGTCACCATCTTCAACGTCTGGGTGAATACGCTGCCGCTGCCAGCCGACACCTCGAAGCCGGCAGCAACCAGACAGCCCTGATCTAGTGGCTGCGGGTAAGCGTCCGCATCGCCTTGTCCAGCCCGTCGAGGCTCAGCGGAAACATCCGGCCTTCCATCAGGGTCTTCACCATCTGGATCGACTGGCTGTGGCGCCAGTTGGCCTCCGGAATCGGGTTTAGCCAGGCGGCCGCGCGCCACACCTCGGTCATCCGGTGCAGCCACACCTCGCCCGCCTCCTCGTTCCAATGCTCCACCGATCCGCCGGCATGGCTTATCTCATAGGGCGACATGGAGGCATCGCCAACGATCACCAGCTTGTAATCATGCGGAAATTTGTGGAGCAGCTCCATCACCGGAGTGCGCTCGGACCAGCGGCGGCGGTTGTCGGTCCATAGTGCCTCATAGGGGCAATTGTGAAAGTAGAAGAATTCCAGATGCTTGAACTCCGCCCGAGCGGCTGAAAACAGCTCCTCGCAAACCTTCACATGCGGGTCCATCGATCCGCCCACATCCAGCAGCAGCAACAGCTTAACCGCATTGTGCCGCTCGGGCCGCATCACGATATCGAGCCAGCCCTGCCGCGCGGTGCCATCGATGGTCCGGTCGAGATCGAGCTCGGTCGCCGCTCCGTGGCGGGCGAATTTGCGCAGCCGCCGCATCGCCAGCTTGATGTTGCGGGTGCCAAGCGCCACCGAGCTGTCGAGGTTCTTGAATTCGCGCTTGTCCCACACCTTCACCGCCTTGCCCTGGCGGCCTTCCTTCTGGCCGATGCGGATGCCCTCCGGGTGCGAGCCATTGGCGCCAAAAGGGCTTTTGCCGCCAGTGCCGATCCATTTGTTGCCGCCCTCGTGGCGTTCCTTCTGCTCCGCCAGCCGCTCGGCCAGCGTCTCCATAAGCTTGTCCCAGCCCAGCTTCTCAAGCGATGCCATCTCGTCTTCCGACAGGTTCAGCTCCGCAATCGCGCGCAACCACTCGGCCGGAATTTCCGCAGTTCCGGTTTCAATTACCGGCTCCAGCCCCTTGAAAACCTTTCCGAACACCATGTCGAAACGATCAAGCAGCGCTTCGTCCTTCACATAGATGGACCGCGCCAGATAATAGAAATCGGTGATCGACCAGTCGATCACATCGGCTTTCATGGCCTCCAGCAGCAGCAGATGTTCCTTCATCGAAACCGGCATCCGCGCCGCGCGCAATTCTTCGAGAAAAAGAAGGAACATGGCTTGAGCCTATGACCGCCCGAGCGGCGCGACAAGCATGGTTGCAGCGCTCATTCCTCGGGCCGGCGGCTGTCGAGCATGTCCGTGGCCCCGTCCTTGGTCCGGCGTTCCTCGGCCACCAGGTTGATGACATGGGTTTCCGGGTCGGTATCGGCCTCTCCGGGGGGCACCGACTGGCGGCGCGGCGCGTCCTGCATCTTCCCGGTCTCTACCGGCTTCATGGGCAGCGGCGCAGTTTCATCGAACCGCAGCCGGTAGATTGGCTCGGGCAACGAGAAGCCCTGCGAGGTGAGCGCATGCGAGGCCTCATTGATGGCAAGGCTTCGGCCCTTCTGCCAGTCGGTATCGCTTTGATCGAGCCAGCCGAAAAACCGCAAGACGACGTTCGAATCGCCGATGTTCTGAATGACTGCACTGGCTTTCGGGGCGTTGAGCACGAAGGGCAGGGCGTTCACCGCTGCCAGCCCCACGCGCATTGCCTCGATGGGATCATCCTCGCTATCGATGCCCAGGTCAAAACTGAACCGCCGCTGCGAATTGCGGGTGTAATTGAGAATGATGCTTTTGAAGACGATGGAATTCGGGATCCGCAGATGATTGCCATCAAGCGTCATCAAAATGGTGGCGCGGGATGTAAGCCGCACTACCCGGCCCTCGTTGCCATCAATCTCCACCAGATCATTTGCGCGAAATGGCTGTCGAAGGCTCAGCATCAGGCTCGAAACATAGTTATCGACGGTGTCTCGCACTGCAAAGCCGAGCGCGATGCCGATAACGCCCGCACCGCCCAGAACACCGCTCAGCAGAGCGGTCGCTCCCAAAATCTCGAGCATGACCACCAGACCGAGCACGACCGAAAGAAAGCGAATGAAAGTTGCGGCCACTTCGGCCAGAAACGGATTGGGCGTTATCAACACCCATAGCCGGTCCACCGACGCGAGGAGAAAGCCAAGGCCGCCAATCAATATCCCCACCAACCCGGCCACGCCCAGAAGCGGCAACGCCTGCAGCGTCTCCCGAGACATCGCGGTGAACTTTCCCAGCGCCGGCGACAGATTATCGTCCACGGCAAGATTTCGCTCCAGCCGGTTCTCCACCGTAACCACGCCAGCTACGCGGGTCGCTATCGCTTCGGCCCGGCGAATGTCGTTTGCCGCCGGCACGGTGCCGCTCAGGGTCACCACCCCGGCCGATACCTGCACACCGACTTCGGCCAGCGGCTCGATCTCGGCGAAAATGCCCTTGATCGTTTCGGAAATTGCAGCATTTGCAGCCGGGTCGGCGGTGGTGGCAATCGGCGCTGGCGCCTCAGGCGCGGCCACTTCCGGCTCGCCGCCAAGCAACTGCGCGGTGGCTGGCGCCGCCAACCCAAGGAAAAGCAGCACCCCGAGCGCCCGAATCAGGGCTGGCGAGAACTGCCAGCGCCTCACCTCGCCGTGTCGCTCCGCCGGCTCATGAACGCCAGCCGCTCGAACAGCATCACATCGGCCTCGTTCTTCAAAAGCGCACCGTGGAGCGGCGGGATCAGGCTCTTGGTGTCCCGGTTCCGCAGCACTTCCATCGGCAAATCTTCGTGGCAGAGCAGCTTCAGCCAGTCGAGCAGCTCCGAGGTGGACGGCTTTTTCTTCATCCCCGGCACTTCGCGGATATCGAAAAAGATGTTCAGCGCCTCGGCCACCAGCTGGCGCTGGATATCGGGAAAATGCACCTGCACAATCGCTTCCATCGTCTCGCGGTCGGGAAAGCGGATGTAATGGAAGAAGCAGCGGCGCAAGAACGCGTCCGGCAGCTCCTTTTCATTGTTGGAGGTGATGATGACGATGGGCCGCTGCACCGCCTTCACCCGCTCGCCGGTTTCGTAGACATCGAACTCCATGCGGTCGAGCTCGGTCAACAGGTCGTTCGGAAACTCGATATCGGCCTTGTCTATCTCGTCGATCAGCAGCACCGGCAGCCTGGGCGCGGTAAACGCCTCCCACATCTTGCCGCGGCGGATATAGTTGGAAATATCCTGCACCCGCGCATCGCCCAGCTGGCTGTCGCGCAGCCGGCTAACTGCATCATATTCATACAGCCCCTGCTGGGCGCGGGTGGTGGATTTCACGTTCCATTCGATCAGCGGCGCATCAAAGGCATCGGCAATCTGCTGGGCCAGCACGGTCTTGCCGGTGCCGGGTTCGCCCTTCACCAGCAGCGGCCGCCGGAGCGTGACTGCGGCATTCACCGCCACCTTCAGATCGTCGGTGGCTACATAGCCCGAAGTACCGGTAAAACGCATGGGGCAGGGACCTTTCGCCTGGAAACAGCCGCCCACGCTAAGGCGGCCCGCCGTTCCCCGCAACAGCAACAGGCCTCTCAGGGGTAGGCGTAAACGATCTTGCTGGTCTCACCGCCGCTGATGCCGAACATCGACCCCACCGAGCTATTGTCCTGGGCAATAAGGCGCGGCTTGCCGCCGCTGTCCGGCAGATAGTCGTTCACCTGCTGGAAGCTGGTCACCTTGATAAGCCAGTTGAGCTTGAAGCCTTCCCGCTCGCTGATGACCAGCCGCTCCACAAAGGGCGATCCGTCCTTCAGCCCAAGGGTGGCCTCGGCCTTCAGATGGCTGGAGATATCGGCGCCATCTGCATTCACCGTGCCGTCGGGCATCCGGTCTATGCTCAATATCACCCGGCCCTGCGCATCCACCCGGCGGCTGCTGGCCGCAGCCATTATCATCGCCAGCTGGTGGTAGCCGGGAACACCATTGGCGGTCGCCGTCCGTTCGGCGTTTACGCGCTCGGCCGCACTGGGCTGCTTGCCGTTGTAGCTCACCAGCGACCAGCGCTGCCCGTCCCAGCGTTCCGTGCGCTTCACCCGGCTGCGGGTGCCGCCGCCACTGCGCTCAAGCGTTACCACGCGCTCGAAACTCAGCCGGCTTGGCGGCAGCTGGCTGGCGGTCGCGATTATCTGCTCGCGCAGAGAATCGGCCGGAAGCGCGGCGGTCAACAGGCAGAGAGCCGCCGGTAGCATCAAAAGGCGCAGTCGGAGCATATAACGGCGTTACAGCCGCAAGCCCGCCACCTCAAGTTGCGCTTTTGTGAAGCACAACAATTCAAGGGCGAACTGCGGCGGGAAAGACACGTCCCGCCGCAGGCGCGTTCAGGTATCGAGGAAGCTGCGCATCTTGCGGCTGCGGCTGGGGTGCTTCAGCTTTCTGAGCGCCTTGGCCTCGATCTGCCGGATGCGCTCGCGAGTAACGCTGAACTGCTGGCCCACTTCCTCAAGCGTATGGTCGGTGTTCATGCCGATGCCGAAGCGCATCCGCAGCACCCGCTCCTCGCGCGGGGTAAGGCTGGCGAGCACCCGGGTCACGGTTTCCTTCAGATTGGCATGGATCGCCGCATCGACCGGGATCACCGCATTCTTGTCCTCGATGAAATCCCCCAGATGGCTGTCCTCCTCATCCCCGATCGGGGTTTCGAGGCTGATCGGCTCCTTGGCGATCTTCATCACCTTGCGCACTTTTTCCAGCGGCATGGAAAGCCGCTCGGCCAGTTCCTCCGGCGTCGGTTCGCGGCCAATCTCGTGCAGGATCTGCCGGCTGGTGCGCACCAGCTTGTTGATAGTCTCGATCATGTGCACCGGTATACGGATGGTGCGGGCCTGGTCGGCAATCGAACGGGTGATCGCCTGCCTGATCCACCAGGTGGCATAGGTGCTGAACTTATAGCCCCGGCGATACTCGAACTTGTCCACCGCCTTCATCAGGCCGATATTGCCTTCCTGAATAAGATCAAGGAACTGCAGCCCGCGGTTGGTATATTTCTTGGCAATCGAGATCACCAGACGAAGGTTCGCTTCCACCATCTCCTTCTTGGCAATGCGCGCCTCGCGCTCGCCCTTCTGGACCATGTTGGTAATCCGCCGGAACTCGCCCAGCTCCACGCCCGTCGCTGCTGCAATGGCCGCAATCTCGCGGCGGATGTCATTGGCGGCAACCGCTTCGGCGGCGGCAAAGGCTGCCCAGCGCTTGTCCGTGGTGGCCATGCGCTCGACCCAGGTCTCGTCAAGCTCGTTGCTGCCATATTCCTCGATGAAGTTCCGGCGCGGAATCTTGTGCTTGTCCGCCAGCTTCAACATGGCCGAGCCCAGCGCCAGCAGCTTGCGGTTTTCGGTGTAGAGCTGGTCGACCAGAAACTCGATCTTGGCATTGTGAAAGGCGATCGACTGCACGCCGCGGGTCAGCTCCTCGCGCAGCCGCTGATACTTGCGCTCATCGGCAGAAGGAAAATCCGCATTCGCCCGCAGCGCCGCCAAGCGGCTCACCTGCAGCTTGAAGAATTTATTATAGGTACCAGTAATCTCGGCAAATTTTTCGATTGCTTGCGGCTTGAGCACTTCCTCCATCGCGGCCAGCGACAGGGTCTGGTCCTCATCATCATCATCGGCCGGGCGCGGGGTGCGCCGCTCGGTCATCGAATCTTCCTCGTCCGGCGCGGCGGCGTCGGCTTCGGGCTCGTCGTCCTCCTTGAACGAAACGCTGGGCAGGTCGCTGCCCCCGTCTTCCTTGCCTTCGGCTTCGCCGTCGGTCGGCCCCTTGGCCAGCATCGCTTCCAGATCGAGGATTTCGCGGAGCTGCATGCGGCCTTCGTTCAGCGCGTCCGACCAGTCGATCATCGCGGTGAAGGTCATGGGGCTTTCGCACAGCCCGGCGATCATGGTGTTGCGGCCGGCCTCGATCCGCTTGGCGATAGCAATTTCGCCCTCGCGGCTGAGCAGTTCGACAGCGCCCATCTCGCGCAGATACATGCGCACCGGATCATCGGTGCGGTCGAGCGGTGCCTTTGCCGGTGCCGGCGCCGGTGTCGGCCCCAGCTCGCCGTCGCTGGCTTCCGGCTCGTCATCGTCCTCGGATGAAGCTTCGCCGTCTTCGGCAGCCTCGTCATTCTCGATGATGTTGATTCCCATCTCGGAGAGCTGGGCCATCACATCTTCAATCTGCTCGCTGGAAAACTGGTCCTGCGGCAGTGCCTTGTTGATCTCGTCATAGGTGATGTAGCCACGCTTCTTGGCGCGGGTGATCAGCTTTTTAACCGAGGCATCGTTCAGATCGAGCAGTGGGGCGTCCTGGCCCTCGGCCTTGGTGTCGGGTTCGGCCATGGTCGCAGTCGCTTTTGCCATTCAATTCATCCCTATCTGAACCGGCTTTTGCCGGCACCCGGAAAACCTGCCCTGAAAATCTACGCTGCCTGTGCAGCAGAGGCCCTATTATACCACAGCTGAGAACCGCTAATCGCGCCGCATCGATTCCGCCAGCCGCATCATTGCTGCATCCATTTCCATCCGCTCGGAAAGCAGCGCCTGTTGCCGCCGGAACCCCGCTTCACTCGGCGCCTGCGCCAGTGCTTCGGTTGCCAGCAGCAGCTCCGCCTCCAGTCCCGACCGGGCTGAAAGCCGTTCGACCACCAGCCCGAAATCCCGCGCCTGTTCTGGCCGGGCCGCATTGGCTCCAGCACAAAAGCTGAACCGGAGCCTGCCGGAGCGGATGACGACATCGCTGTCATCCGCCATTCCGGCCCGGCTGAGATAAGGCGCCAGCGTACCGGCTTCAAGGCCCGGAGAGCGGGCGGCCGCCTCCAGCACCAGGTCTCTGAGCGCAGTCAGCCGCCGGTCGGCAAAGCGCAAGCCGGCCAGCGCCTCGCCGTGCAGATCGGCAAGCCAGGGGTTGGCCAGCAGCCCGGCCACCACGGCGTGCAGCTCGGCAGTATCGCCCTTGGCCGCAGCTTGCGCCCGCAAGGCCGGGGATACCGGCTGCAGCGCCGGCGCCTGGCCTCGCCGGTCTCCGCGCTGCCATTCGCCCTTTGGCCGGCGCTGCGGGGCAGGGCGCGACAGCCATGCCGCCTCGAAGCGCCGGTCGAATTCGGCACGGTAAAGCGCGCGCACATCAGGGTCGGCAATCGAATCGACATGGCCCTTCAGCCGCGCGCGCAAGGCGGCCCGGGCCTCGGGCGTGGTCTTTTCCTGCCCCTCGGTCTCTGCCGACCATAGCCATTCATCGAGCGGCCGCGCCGCAGCGAGCACGGCCTCGAATGCCGCCTTGCCCCGCTCGCGCACCAGATCATCCGGGTCCTGCCCCGCCGGCAGGGTGGCGATGGCGAGCGATTTGCCCGGCATCAGCAGTGGCAGCGCCCGCAGGCAGGCCCGGTGTGCCGCGCGGGCACCCGCCCCATCGCCGTCGAAGCACAGGATCGGCGTATCGACCAGCCGCCAGGCCAGCCCCAGCTGGGTTTCGGTCAAGGCTGTGCCGAGCGGCGCCACCAGCTCGTCAAGGCCGCCACCGGCCACGCCGATCACGTCCATATAGCCTTCCACCACAACCAGCCGCCCGGCCTTGCGCGCCGCCGGCCCGGCCCGGTCCAGATTATACAGGAGCCGTCCCTTGTCGAACAAAGGCCCATCGGCGGAGTTCAGATATTTGGGCGTCTGGTCGCCCAGCGCGCGGCCACCAAAGCCCAGCACGCGCCCGCGCCGGTCGCGGATAGGGAACATCAGCCGGCCCCGGAACCGCTCGAAAACCCTGCCATCATCGCCCTTGCCGATAAGCCCTGCCGCCAGCATCTGTGCCTCGCTGGCCCCGCCCAGAGCCGCCACCAGCCCCGAAGGCGGCGCAAACCCCAGCCCGAATGCTTCCACATGGGCAGCGCTCACCCCGCGCCGGTCCAGATAGGCACGCGCCTCTGCCCCCGCCGGCCCGGCAAGCTGCGTGCGGTACCAGCCCGCCGCGCGGCCGGCCAAAGATTGGAGGTCCTCCGTCTCGTCCGCCCGCGCCCGTGCTTCGGGCGTAGCTGCGGGCACCACCATGCCGGCCTGGGCGGCCAGCTGGTTCACCGCCTCCATGAACGAAAGCCCCTCAAGCTCGGTGAGGAAGCGGATGGCATCGCCGTGCGCACCGCAGCCAAAGCAATGGTAGAAGGCCTTGTCGTCGTTCACATAAAAGCTTGGCGTCTTTTCGGTGTGAAACGGGCAGCAGCCCTTCCACTCGCGGCCGGCGCGCAGCAGCTTCACCCGCCGGCCCACCAACGGGGAAAGCGCCACCCGCGCCCTGAGTTCATCCAGAAAAGCCGGGGACAGGCTCACCCGCGGCTCACCCTGCCAGCGCTGCCTTCACCATGGCGCCGGCGCGGCCCATGTCGATCTGGCCAGCCAGCCCGGCTTTCACCGCCGCCATCACCCGCCCCATGTCCTTCACGCTGGTGGCGCCCTGCTCGGCGATGATGGCGGCAATGGCGGCCTCGCTCTGGGCGTCGTCCATCATCCTGGGCATGAAGCTTTCAATGACCGCCAGTTCGGCCGCTTCGGCCGCGGCCAGCTCGGGCCGGTTGCCCTTCTCGTACATCTCAATCGATTCGCGGCGCTGCTTGGCCATTTTGGTCAGCACCTCGATCACCACCACATCATCATCGGCCGGTGCCGCCGCGGTGCGAAGCTCGATATCGCGGTTCTTGATCGATGCCTGCATCAGCCGCAGCGCCCCGGTGCGGGCGCTGGTTCCAGCCTTCATCGATGTGATGGTGGCGGCCTTGATATCGTCTCTGAGCATAGCGGTCCTGTTCGATGCGGCGCTCGACTTTAACGCGCCCGGCATGCAAAGAATAGATTGACGGCAGCAGGCGCCCTCCGTACCCCGCTCGCCGTTTGCCCGACCCCCTTTTCGCCCCGCCAATAACCCTGAGGAACCATGATGGCCGATGCGCCCGCGCCCGCCCAACCGAACGGCGCGACCGGCGTTCTTGTGCTTGCCGATGGTGCGGTAATCTGGGGGCAGGGCTTTGGCGCCGAAGGCGTGGCGGTGGGCGAGGTGTGCTTCAACACCGCCATGACCGGCTATCAGGAGGTGATCTCCGACCCCAGCTATGCCGGGCAGATCATCAGCTTCACCTTTCCCCATATCGGCAATGTCGGCGCCAACCCCGATGATATCGAATCGGCCAACCCCCATGCGCTGGGCTGCGTGGTGCGCGAGCCGATAACGCCCGCCGCCAGCTTCCGCGCCACAAGGGGCTTTGATGACTGGATGAAGGCCTGGGGCCGGATCGGGCTTTCGGGCGTGGATACCCGCGCGCTCACCAAGCGCATCCGCACCACCGGCGCGCCCAACGGGGTCATCGCCCACAACCGGGTCGGCAAGTTCGATATCCGCAAGCTGCGCGCCCAGGCCGCCGGCTGGCCGGGGCTGGAGGGCATGGACCTCGCCAGCGTCATCAGCGCCACCAAGGCATACGGCTGGGATGAAGGCTTATGGACCATGGCGGGCGGCTATGCGCTCAACCACGCCAACGAAGGCGGGCCGCACGTGGTGGCCATCGATTACGGGATGAAGCGCAACATCCTGCGCAACCTCGTCGATGCCGGCGCCCGGGTAACGGTGGTGCCGGCGCTGTCTACGTTCGAAGAGATCATGGCGCTGGCGCCCGATGGTATCTTCCTCTCGAACGGCCCCGGCGATCCGGCTGCCACCGGCATCCATGCCGTGCCGGTCATCCAGCAGCTGCTGAATTCGGGCAAGCCGCTGTTCGGCATCTGCCTCGGCCACCAGCTGCTCGGGCTGGCAGTGGGCGCCAGCACGATCAAGATGGGCCAAGGCCACCGCGGCGCCAACCACCCGGTCAAACGGCTGGGCGACGGGCGGGTGGAAATCACCAGCATGAACCACGGCTTCACGGTCGATACCGCCACGCTGCCGCCCCGCGCCCGGCCCACCCATGTCTCGCTGTTCGATGGCTCGCTGGCAGGGCTGGAGCTCACCGACGCGCCCGCCTTCAGCGTCCAATACCACCCCGAAGCCAGCCCCGGGCCGCAGGACAGCAAATATCTGTTCGAGAAGTTTGTCTCCTCGCTTGGCGCAGGAGCCCGCTGATGCCCAAACGCACCGACATTTCCTCCATCCTCATCATCGGCGCCGGCCCGATCATCATCGGCCAGGCGTGCGAGTTTGATTATTCGGGCACGCAAGCCGTCAAGGCGCTGAAGGCCGAGGGCTACCGGATCATCCTCGTCAATTCCAACCCCGCCACGATCATGACCGACCCCGAGCTGGCCGATGCCACCTATGTGGAGCCGATCACGCCCGAAATCGTGGCGCGGATCATCGAGAAGGAGCGGCCCGATGCGGTGCTCCCCACCATGGGCGGGCAAACCGCGCTTAACACGGCGCTGGCGTTGCACCATGACGGAACGCTGGCCAAATACGGCGTGGAGCTGATCGGGGCGGACGCCGAAGCCATCGACAAGGCCGAGGACCGGCTGAAATTCCGCGATGCGATGGACAAGATCGGGCTGGAAAGCCCCAAGAGCCGCATCGCTCATACACTCGATGAGGCCATAGCAGCTCTGGACGAGGTCGGCCTGCCGTCGATCATCCGCCCCAGCTTCACCATGGGCGGCACCGGCGGCGGCATTGCTTACAACCGGGAGGAATTCGCCCGCATCGTGACCGGCGGGCTCGATGCCTCCCCCACCACCGAGGTTCTGGTCGAGGAATCGGTTCTCGGCTGGAAGGAATATGAGATGGAAGTGGTGCGGGACCGCGCCGACAACGCCATCATCATCTGCTCCATCGAGAATATCGACCCGATGGGCGTGCACACCGGCGATTCGATCACCGTGGCGCCTGCGCTCACGCTCACCGACAAGGAATATCAGATCATGCGCAACGCGAGCATCGCTTGCCTGCGCGAAATCGGCGTGGAAACCGGCGGCTCCAACGTGCAGTTCGCGGTCAATCCCGCCGATGGCCGGCTGGTGGTCATCGAGATGAACCCGCGCGTCAGCCGTTCCTCGGCGCTCGCTTCAAAGGCCACCGGCTTTCCCATCGCCAAGGTCGCCGCGTTGCTCGCCGTGGGCTATACGCTCGATGAGATTACCAACGACATTACCGGCGCCACGCCCGCCAGTTTCGAGCCGACAATCGACTATGTGGTGACCAAGATCCCGCGCTTCGCCTTTGAAAAGTTCAAGGGCGCCGAGCCGCTGCTGGGCACCGCCATGAAATCGGTAGGTGAAGTGATGGCCATCGGCCGCAACTTCCAGGAAAGCGTGCAAAAGGCACTGCGCGGGCTGGAAACCGGGCTGACGGGCTTTGACGAGGTGGAGCATCTGGAAGGCGCCACCACCGAGGAGATCGAGGCCGAACTCTCCCGCCCCACGCCGGACCGGTTGCGGGTGGCCGCACATGCGCTGCGCTCTGGCATCAGCGTAGAGCGCATCCACGAGATCGCCAAGTTCGAGCCCTGGTTCCTCCGCCAGATCGAGCAGATCATCGAGGCCGAGGCCGGCGTTCGCGAAAACGGCTTGCCGAAGGGCCGCACCAGCTTCCGCAAGCTGAAGGCAATGGGCTTTTCGGATGCGCGGCTGGCCACGCTGTCGGGCACCACAGAGGCCGAGGTGTCGGCGCTGCGCCGCTCGCTCGATGTGCGCCCGGTGTTCAAGCGGATCGATACCTGTGCTGCCGAATTCGCCGCGCCCACGCCCTATATGTATTCCACCTATGAAGCGCCCAGCTTCGGCACGCCCGAATGTGAAAGCGAGCCTACCGGCGCCACCAAGGTGGTGATTCTGGGCGGCGGCCCGAACCGGATCGGGCAGGGGATCGAGTTCGATTATTGCTGCGTCCACGCAGCCTTTGCGCTCGGCTCCAAGCAGGGCGGGGTGGGCTATGAGACGATCATGATCAACTGCAACCCGGAGACCGTCTCCACCGATTACGACACCTCTGACCGGCTGTATTTCGAGCCGCTCACGGCTGAAGATGTGCTCGAAATCCTGCACGTGGAACAGTCGAACGGCACGCTGAAGGGCGTCATCGTGCAACTGGGCGGGCAAACGCCCTTGAAGCTCGCCAGCGCTCTCGAAGCCGCCGGCATCCCCATCCTCGGCACCGCGCCCGATAATATCGACCTCGCCGAAGACCGCGAGCGCTTTGCCGATCTGATCAACCGGCTGGGCCTGCGCCAGCCCGAAAACGGCATTGCCCGCTCGGCCGAAGAGGCTGTCGCGGTCGCCACCCGCATCGGGTATCCGGTGCTCATGCGCCCCTCCTATGTGCTCGGCGGCCGCGCGATGGAGATTGTCGAGACAGAAGCCCAGCTGCAGACCTATATCCGCGAAGCCGTCATTGTTTCAGGCACTTCGCCGGTGTTGATCGACCGTTACCTGCGCGATGCGATCGAAGTGGACGTGGATGCGATTGCCGACGGAGAGACGGTGCATGTGGCCGGCGTGCTCCAGCATATCGAGGAAGCCGGGGTACATTCCGGCGACAGCGCCTGCTCCATCCCGCCCTATAGCCTTGGCCCCGATATCATCGCCGAAATCGAGCGGCAGACCGCCCTTCTGGCGCGCGCGCTCGATGTGCGGGGGCTGATGAACATCCAGTTCGCGGTGAAGGACGACCAGGTTTACCTGATCGAGGTCAACCCGCGTGCCTCGCGCACCGTGCCCTTCACCGCCAAGGCAACCGGCATCCAGCTGGCCAAGGTGGCCGCCCGGGTGATGGCCGGCGAGGCGCTTTCCAGCCTTGATGTCACCCCGCGCCCCACCGGCAACCATATCGCGGTAAAGGAGGCGGTGTTCCCCTTCGCGCGCTTCCCGGGGACCGATCCGGTGCTGTCACCGGAAATGAAG